>NZ_DAMBKZ010000017.1:0-74322 GCF_032066345.1 Brucella sp. | reverse complement strand
ATTCTGCGCCCGAGCAATATCTAGCTGCAGCTATTGACGTTGCAGAAGTCACGCCCCTGCTGGTTCCCAGCTTTGGCGCGAAGATGGATCTCGACAGCATTCTCGATAGCGTGGACGGCCTGCTGGTCACTGGATCAAAATCCAACGTCAATCCGGAGCTTTACGGCGTCGAACCGAGTGCGGCCTTTGAGCCTTACGACAATGCCCGCGATGCAACATCGTTGCCGCTCATCCGTGCAGCAATCGACAAAGGCGTCCCCGTGCTGGCGATTTGCCGCGGCATTCAGGAACTGAATGTGGCGCTGGGCGGCACGTTGGCCACCGAAATTCAGGAGCTGGAAGGTCGTATGGACCATCGCGCGCCGGAATCAGACAGCCAGGCCGAGCGCTTTGCCATTCAGCACCCGATCAAGATCGCGCCAAACTCCTGTCTTGCAGAGATACTGAAAACCGACGACGTGAAGGTCAATTCGGTCCATCGTCAGGCAATCGACAAGCTGGCACCGGTTCTGGCGGTTGAAGCCACAGCGGACGATGGCACGATTGAAGCCGTCTCAGTCAAGAATGCAAAGGGTTTCGTCGTCGGCGTTCAGTGGCACCCGGAATACTGGGTGCAATCCGATGCGCCTTCGCGCAAGATTTTCGAAGCCTTTGGCGAGGCAGTGCGCCAACATAAGGCGCAGCGCACAGCCTGAAATCAAAGCGCATCCTGAATAGCTTAAGACGATTTTCAGGATGCGCGTAAAAAAATGTCGAGCGCCAGCATCAGTAAGTGAGGCTGGCGCTTTTATCTTAGTTTTTCTTGACGTGACTGGTTTCCGGCACCGGCGTAATCGCCTCGCCCTTGTCGAACCACGAGATCAGATTGTCGATCACAAGATTAGCCATATCGCGGCGGGTCTTTTCAGAAGCCGAGCCGATATGTGGCAACAATACCGTATTCGGGGCATCAAGAAGCGCCTGCGGCACATTCGGCTCATTGGCAAAGACATCAAGACCGGCAGCAGCAATCGTTCCGTTGGTCAGCGCCTGAGCAAGCGCATCTTCATCAACAACCGAACCACGGCCAATATTAATCAGCACGCCTTCTGGTCCCAGCGCTTTCAGGACATCTGCATTGATGGCTTTTGCAGTTTCCGCACCACCGGGAGCAACCAGAATGAGCGTATCCACCGCCTTCGCAAGCTCAAGCAGGCTCGGGTAATAAGTATAGCTCACATCATCTGCCTTACGGCGATTGTGATAGGACACAGGAAGGCCAAAAGCTTCGACACGATGCGCAATCGCCTTACCAATGCGACCAAGGCCAAAAATACCAACTGAGCGGCCGCGCAGGGACAGTTTGGAAAGCGGATAGCGCCCTTCCTTTGGCCAGCGACCAGCGCGCAGAAACTCCTGCGATTTGGACAATTCGCGCACGGTATCAATCAGAAGGCCAAGCGCAGTATCTGCAACTTCTTCCGTCAGAACGTCCGGCGTATTGGTGACCATGACGTCATTGGCACCGGCATGTTTCGCATCAACAGCATCATAACCAACGCCAAAATTGCCTATAATTTCAAGATTAGGCAGCGCATCAATCAGCTTTGCATCGACCGTCGACATGCTGGCAACGCCTTTGACATCACCAGCCCAGGCTGCCTCAACCAGCGCCGCATCGCCTTTGGGAATCCGCTTGATATTGAACTCGCCTGAGAGCCGTTGCACGGCATAATCGTTGAAATTACCGAGCACCAGAATGGTCGCTTCACGTTGAGTCATGGCAGCTTCCTCATGTTCACGCAGAATCCATCGGGCCAGAGGACCTGGCCCGGCTAAAAAGACAGATCAGGCCTATTTGGGCTTGGAAGTCGATTGCCGGATATGCAACTCCGGCTTAATCAGTTCCTGATCATGTGAAACTTCAATGCCATTCAGCTGGTCGAGCAGCGCGCGCGCCGCACGGCGACCGACTTCGCGCTGGCCGTTCCACACAGTGGTCAGCGCCGGTGTCGCGATGGCCGCTTCTTCCAGATCGTCATATCCGGTGACGGAAATGTCTTCACCCGGAACAAGCCCTGCACGCGCGATACCGTTCATCAACCCGATAGCAGTCAGATCGTTCCAGCAAACGGCTGCGGTCGGCTTGTCTTTGAGCGCAAGAAACTGTGGCGCAACTTCAAAGCCGCCCTGCTTGGTACGCGGCCCCGAAATGCGCCATTCAGGCTTCACTTCAAGTCCGGCTTTATGCATGGCCTGCAAATAGCCCTGATAACGGTCGCGGCCTGTCGAAGTCTGATCGGTACCACCGATCATGGCGATGCGGGTGTGCCCAAGCGAAATCAGATGATTGGTGGCAAGGCCGATACCATAGGCATCATCCCCCCGGAAAACCGGTGCATGGACACCTTCAACATCACGCGCGATCAGAACGACCGGCAGGCCGTTATCTTCCGCAAGCTGGATATCTTCCGGCGGTGTGCCGATGGCCGGCGACATGATGACGCCATCCGCGCCGAGCTGCAGCAACGTATCCATGAAGGTGCGCTGCTTTTCCAGCTGGTCATAATGGTTGGACAGAATGAAGGTCTGTCGCGAACGGTCCAGCTCCGTTTCAATCGACCGCAAAATTTCGGCGAAGAACGGGTTCATGATGTCATGTACGACAACACCCACGATCCCGGAACGGGACGTGCGCAGGCTGGCAGCGCGACGGTTATAGATGTAACCGATGGCGCGGGCATGTTCCTTGATCTTTTCGCGTGTCTGATCGGCGACAAGAGGACTGTCGCGCAATGCCAGCGAAACAGTGGCCGTCGAAACACCAAGCGCATCTGCGATGGTCGAAAGCTTGATTTTCTGAGCCAAGTCGCCTCCCCGAAAAGGTCATTGCCACAGTCGAAACAGGAAGGCGCCGGCAAGACAATAAAGAGGAGCGGCCATCCCATCTTGTAGATGGTTATGCCATTGCAATCATTGAATTGGAAGTTTTTTCAACGTTCCTTGATGGCCATCTACCTATTCAACATCGTCGTCATCAACAACTTCCTTGTCCAACTCGTCGGTCAGACGCGCCGCGCCACGCGCAGCAAGGTTGCTTTCCATGCGCCCCAGCATCTTCAGGAAGGTTTTACGCTCCTTCTTGTCGAGGCCTTTCAGCATATCTTTTTCGGTTTTCTTGATCGACTTTTCGATGATGCGGATCGCTTCGATGCCCTGCGGCGTGAGATAGACATGCGACTGGCGCTGATCTGTCTCAGATGCCCGTTTGACCACGAAGCCCTGGCTCTGCAGCCGGGTAATGGTCTTGGTGATTGTCGGTGGACGCACGCCGAGGCGCTGAGCCAGAACGCCCGGAGGCAACCCATCTTCAGCGGCAAGCTGCAGCATCACTGCATCCTGACCGGCATAAAGCCCAAGCTCCAAAAGACGTGTAGCCAGTACGGTTCGTGTAAGACGCGCTACCGACTGCATTCGGTAAAGCATCACTGCCTTGTTGTCCTTACTCATCGCCACCTCGCCCTTGGTCATCCGACTAATAAAGTTCAATCTACAGTAAAATATTGTCCGACTTATGAAGCTTCAAGAACAAGCAATGACTTAGGGTTAACTTTGTACCCAAAGCATGTTCTTAGGCACGAAAGAATGAATTTCGCGGCTAACATTGCACGAGTTTATGAGCGGCGAAACCCAAATGTCGGAATCAGACAACCGATTGCTGTTTTATTCGATCACCATTAGGTTCAAACTGTTCGTTTAAAAATATTCAGCACGGAGGAAAATATGAATAACCTGCGCGACCAGAACAGCGACATGATCGTCGTCCTGCCACTTGGCGCCCACGAGCAGCATGGTCCTCATCTGCCATTTGAAACAGATACGATTATCGCTGAAGGCATTGTCGCGCGCATCAATGACGCACTGCCTGCTGATCTCAACGTCAATTTCCTGCCTGCCCAGCCGGTTGGCTATTCCATTGAACATATGGACGTCGAAGGCACCCAAAGCCTCGCCTTCTCGGAAGCCGTCAATCAATGGATCGGCATGGGCGAGAACCTTCATGCAGGCGGCATTCGCAAGCTGGTCATGCTCAATGCCCATGGCGGCAACTCGCCGCTGATGACAATCGTTGCAACTGAGCTTCGCACCCGCCTTGATATGCTGGCTGTGGCCACAAGCTGGACACGCTTCGGTATGCCGGAAGGGCTGATTACACCGGAAGACAAGTCGCTCGATATTCATGGCGGCTTTATCGAAACATCCGTGATGCTGGCGCTGCGCCCCGATCTCGTCGATATGACGAAGGCCGCAGACTTCTCGAATGCACAGTCCGACTTCGCAAAAAAATTCAAACATTTGCGCGCCTATGGCTCTCATGCCTTCGGCTGGAAGATGCAAGATCTGAATACGGAAGGTGTCGCAGGCAATGCTGCAGCTGCAACCGCCGAGGCAGGCGAAAAAATCCTCGCGCACGCTGTTGCAGGCTTTATTGAGCTGCTCCACGATGTGGATCAGTTTGATCTCGCTCGCTTTTCGCCCAAACAACTCGTGGTCTGATTCCGAGCACCTAAATAGTCATCTCGTGGATGCTTTGAATTTGACTTTTGAAACAACGCTCGTGCGCGCGCCATATATCAAACGTCACATTCAATCTGCGAGCGAAAACGTGATTGGCCGTAAGCGAGAACGTGATCGGGACAGATGTAATAATATAGCATTGCATATAGCATTCGCGGGCACCTTCCCTTATATGAAATACCCGATCTGAAGCCTCGGTCGCGTGGATTTGCGCGCGCACCAAAAGGCAGCAACTTCAAGAGGCATGAACAATGAGCCAGGCTGAAGCCCACACTGAGGACAAGTCAAACACAGATGCTGGCACAAACGCTGGCCGTATTCCCGTTACCGTTCTGACCGGATATCTGGGCTCGGGTAAAACGACGCTTCTCAACCGCATCCTTACCGAAAATCACGGCAAGCGTTATGCGGTCATCGTCAACGAATTCGGCGAGATCGGTATCGACAACGATCTTATCGTCGAGTCTGACGAAGAAATCTACGAAATGAACAATGGCTGCATCTGCTGCACCGTGCGCGGAGATTTGATTCGCGTGGTGGAAGGCCTGATGCGCCGTCGGGGCCGCTTCGACGCCATTATCGTTGAAACAACCGGTCTTGCTGATCCGGTTCCTGTCGCGCAGACCTTCTTCATGGATGACGATGTCCGCGCCAAGACCGGCCTTGATGCCGTTGTCGCTCTGGTTGACGCAAAGCACCTTCCGCTGCGCCTCAAGGACAGCCGCGAAGCAGAAGACCAGATTGCATTTGCCGATGTGGTTCTGATCAACAAAACCGATCTGGTGACACCGGAAGAACTGGCAGCGATTGAAGCAACAGTTCGCGCCATCAATCCACACGCCATTATTCACCGTACAGAACGCGCATCGATTCCGCTTGATCGCGTGCTTGATCGCGGTGCATTCGACCTGAAGCGTGCGCTCGAAAACGATCCGCATTTCCTCGATCATGACCATCCGGACCACGTTTGCGGTCCTGATTGTGATCACGATCATGGCCACGACCATCACCATCATCATGGGCACCACCATGATCATGAGCATACCTGCGGCCCAGACTGCAATCACAACCACGGGCATGACCATCACCACCATCATGATCACGATCATCATCATGCATCGCCGATCCATGATGTGACGGTGACTTCGGTGTCGCTGCGTGCGGGTGAAATTGATCCGGCCAAATTCTTCCCCTGGATTCAGAACATCACCCAGACACAGGGTCCAAACATTCTGCGTCTCAAGGGGATCATCGCGTTCAAAGACGATCCGGACCGCTACGTGGTTCAGGGCGTTCATATGATCATCGAAGGTGATCACCAGCGCGCATGGAAGCCTGAAGAAAAGCATGAAAGCCGTCTCGTCTTCATCGGACGTCAGCTCGATGCAGCTGAACTCAAAGCCGGTTTTGAAAACTGCCAATCCCAGTAAAATTGGCAAAGTAATCCTGCCAAAGTAAAATTGGACACTGATGCCTACAGTTGCCCCGCTCGACCTTGATGGTCATTGCCTCTACGCCCGTTTTATCAGCGGCGTTCCATTCTTTGCTCTGGCCGATGGTTCTATCCATCGGCTGGACAATGGCCACCAGACCAGCGCCGCTCATGACGGGCTTCTCAGCGCAACGCTGACCTTTGATGGAAAAGCGCTGGTAACGGGCGGTGAAGATGGCCGCGTTTGCCAGACTGCATCGGATGGTACAGTCACGGAACTCGCAAAAGTACCGCGCAAGTGGATGACCGCGGTTGCAAGCGGCCCCAACGGAACGGTCGGCTTTGCCTCTGGCCGCTCGGCATGGGTCCGCACATCCAACGGCAAGGTGCAGGAATTTGCACAGGAACGCAGCGTCGAAGGCATTGCGTTTGCGCCAAAGGGCCAGCGTCTGGCAATCGCGCGCTATAATGGCGCAACATTGATCTGGACTGGCACGGAAGCAAAGCCTGTGGAGCTTGAATGGAAAGGCGCGCATATCGGTGCCACCTTCTCGCCAGATGGCCGCTTCCTGATTACATCCATGCAGGAAAATGCGCTGCATGGATGGCGCCTGGAAGACAGCAAGCACATGCGCATGACCGGCTATCCTGCCAAGGTCAAAGACTGGTCATGGAGCGTGAAAGCGAAGTGGCTTGCCACTTCAGGTGCACCAGCCGCTATTGTCTGGCCGTTTGCTGGCAAAGATGGCCCTATGGGTAAGGCACCGCTGGAGCTTGGTCTGCGCGGAGACAGCATGGTGACATCGGTTGCCTGCCACCCAATCGAAGACATCACCGCCATTGGCTATAATGACGGCATGATTCTTCTCGTGCGCTTCGAGGATCAGAAGGAAGTGCTGCTACGTCGTGGCGGCAAAGGCGCGATCACCAGCATGGGCTGGGATGGTCAGGGCACTCGTTTAGCCTTCGGATCTGAAACGGGCGACTGTGGCGTTATTGATATGACGAGCTAAGTAGTTAGGGCATTAGGGCATTATGTTTCGCTAATTTGAAAACATACTGCCCTATTCACCTACTGCCTTATTGCCTTACTTGTCTGCCTTACTTGGCCTTCATCGTAACTGTCGGACCACCATCCGGGCCAAGCGACGCAACCCACTGACTGATTGCGGAAGCGTCTTTTTCACCAAGCATATGATCGGCTTCGATCGTGCGGGCATCGACCTTTGCACCGCCAGAGCGCAGCAGAGCTGAAAGAGCCGGTGCGAAAGGCGAATAAAGCTTGTCTTCCTGGCCTGTAATCGTCAGCACGCGCGCCTTGCCCAGATTGGCAACCGGCACGTTGTCCAGAACGGGCATCGAGCGCATCAGCACCGCACGCTTCACCAGATCGGGGTGCAGCATCATCGTTGCAGCCAGCAGATTTGCGCCATTGGAATAACCAACGAAGGTTGCATGTGGGAGATCGAGATCCTTCTCATCGGCAAGACGCGAGAGGAAGGTCACGAATGCATTGGCTTCAAGCTTCACATCTTTCTGGTCGAACTTGACCGGCGTGATGCGCTTGTACCAGCGCGTGCCGCCATCCTGCATGACGCGGCCACGAACACCAAGCAGCGTTGCACGCGGCCAGATCTTGGATGCCATCGGCACGAGGCTTGCTTCATTACCGCCTGAACCATGCAACAGGACAATCAGTTCGTTGGAAGCGTTTTCAGGCTTATAGAAACGATAGATGAACTGCTTGCTGCGTGAAAAATTCTGTTCCGGCGTTGTCTCAGCATCCATTTTCTTTTCACGCATCGTTACGCCCTCTCCCAGCTTGGGAGCGACTGTTTCATCTTTCGTCGATGTAGCCATGCTGTTCAGGGCCATGCCCTGCGCCTTGCTCACAACCTTTATAGGCGTGGGCTGTCCTTCCGCCAGAGCGGAACCAGTCATTGCTGCAAACGCCATCATGATGGCGGCTGTAAACGTCTTCTTTACCATAAGCTCAACTTGCCACTGAGATGTTAATGAAGGTTTTAAAGCAGCTCCGCTCGGACCATCTTTTGTGTCCTCGCCGGCTCTGATTAGCATGTCCTTAACAACAGATATTTAGCGAGAATGTGACGAAAACACGGAAAATAACCGATTGTTACATTTGCGTGACACTTCACGAGGCCATCAACAACGCGTGAACCATAATCGAGTGGCAAAAAATTCATGTTTTTGACGCGTTTAGGAGGACAATGGGGTATCATTACAAAAATTGTACGAGGGAACGGATTTTTGACATGAGCAGCTTCAAGCCAGGCCGTTTTTCGTCTGCCCGCCTTAATTCAAGCGACGTGACGCCGAAAAATCTTTATCTGCGTCGCCGCGAATTTCTGATCGGCGCGGGCGCACTGGCCGCGACCGGCATTGCATCGGCGGGATTTGCCGATCCGCTCACGGCCAAAGCCTCGGCCTATAAAGTCGATGAAAAGCTGACGCCGAAAGAATCTGTCACGACCTATAACAACTTCTATGAGTTTGGCACGGACAAGAGCGACCCTTCTGCGAATTCCGGTGATTTCAAACCATTGCCATGGCGGCTGAAAGTCGACGGGTTGGTCAAGCAGCCCAAGGAATTCGACATTCAGGACCTGATGGCCAAGATGCCGCTTGAAGAACGCATCTACCGGATGCGCTGCGTTGAAGCCTGGTCAATGGTCATTCCATGGATCGGCTTTCCGCTGGCAAGCCTGCTGTCTCAGGTCGAACCACTTGGCTCGGCCAAATACATCGCCTTCACGGGCGTCGTGCGCCCTGAAGAGATGCCGGGTCAGAAAGGGCTGTTTCAGGTGCTCGACTGGCCTTATGTCGAGGGCTTGCGTCTTGACGAAGCCATGCATCCGCTGACTATCCTTTCCGTTGGCCTTTATGGTGAAACCCTTCCCAACGCCAACGGCGCGCCGGTCCGGCTCGTTGTGCCGTGGAAATATGGTTTCAAGGGCATCAAATCGATCACCAAAATCAGCTTCGTGGAAAAGCAGCCACCGACATCGTGGCAGCAGCAGGCCGCCAATGAATATGGCTTCTATGCCAATGTGAACCCGGACGTCGATCATCCCCGCTGGTCACAGGCAACCGAGCGGCGTATTGGCGAAGGCAGCTTCTTTGGCTCCAGCCGTCGCCCTACCCTGCCGTTCAATGGCTATGCCGAAGAAGTCGCTTCGCTTTATGCAGGCATGGACCTGCGGGCAAATTACTGACATGGCCGTCGCAGCCACGATCCAAGCCAAAAAGCCCAACCGTCAGACCCGGTTCAAACCGGGCTGGTGGAAGGTATGGGCGCTTTATGCGGTCGGCTTCATTCCCGCCCTATGGGCGTTTTATCTCGGCGCAACCGACCAGCTCGGCGCAGACCCTGTTAAAAGCTTTGAGCATATGCTCGGCCTCTGGGCACTGCGCCTTCTCATTCTGACCCTGCTGGTGACACCCATCCGTGACCTGACAGGTATCAGCCTGTTGCGCTACCGCCGCGCACTTGGCCTGCTCGCCTTCTATTATGTGCTGATGCATTTCGCGGTCTATATGGTGCTGGATCAGGCGCTCAATCTATCTGCGGTAATAGCCGATATAGTCAAAAGACCATTCATCACCATCGGGATGATCAGCCTCGCCCTGCTGGTGCCGCTCGCAATCACTTCGAACAACTGGTCGATCCGCAAACTGGGGCGGCGCTGGACCACGCTGCATAAGCTCGTCTATGTGGCCATTGCAGGTGGAGCGATCCATTTCCTGATGTCGGTCAAAAGCTGGCCAGCTGAACCCGTCATCTATGCTCTGATTGTAGCGGCGCTGCTGCTCTGGCGTGTAGTGCGTCCGCTCTTCAAAGGACGCAGACAGATAAAACCCAAGCGGGAAGCTGCTGTAACGCTAAAGAAATAAGGTATAATATCCTTGTTTTTATAAAGTCTAATCTACGAGATAAAACGCCTTTCCGGCAGGATAGGCCATGACATTCCAATGCAAATCATGTCAGTATCGCCACAACTTCGGTAAATGAAGCGTCAGGCGAATACGGGATGTCCATGTCTTCTATCTTGAAATCAAAGCCCGTCCGCTTTCTCGGCAAGTTCGTCTTCGTATTATTCGTAATCATCTTTGCAATCTGGTCCAGCTTTGCCATGTGGTTCCAGTTGCCTTTCGGCAATGCTGTGCGCGGCTCGATTATCGCCGTCTGGCTGGCAATCGCGCTGTGGGTCATCGCAGGCGAGCGAAACTTCTATTGCATGCGCAAGCGACTGTTCTTCTGTCTGCTGGCACTGTTGATGCTCGGCTGGTGGGCCACGATACGCCCATCGCTCGATCGCATCTGGGCACCAGACGTCGCGCGAACCGTCACCGGCAAGATTGATGGCGATAATGTTACGCTTTTCAATGTTCGCGATTTCGACTGGCGAACACCAAATGATTTCACACCCAACTGGAAAGAAGCCACCTACGATCTGAGCAAGATAAACTCTGTCGATGTTTACCTCTCCTATTGGGCTGGCCCGGCCATTGCGCATACGCTGCTGTCGTTCGGGTTTGAAGACGGCAGACACGTCGTCTTTTCTGGCGAAATCCGCAGGGAGCATCACGAGGTCTTTTCATCCATAGGTGGATTTTTTCGCGAGTTTGAACTGGCGATGATCGCGGCGGAAGAAAGCGACATCATCTATCTGCGGACCAATGTGCGCAAAGAAAATGTCTTTCGCTATCGGGTGGACCTGCCCCCAGCAGGCGCAAGAGAGCTTTTCCTCTCTTATGTCGAGCTCGGCAATGAGCTGGCAGCCACGCCCAAATTCTACAACACGCTGACTGCCAATTGTACGACGATCATTTTCACAATGGCGCGTGTGCTCGATCCGACATTCCCATTTGATTATCGGATCCTGCTTTCAGGCTATCTGCCGGGATATCTCTACGACCATGGCTGGCTCGAAAATAATGGGACTCTGGAGCAGATAGAGGAACGTGCATCCATCGACGCCAAGGCGCAGGCTGGCGGTCGTGACGGCTATTCTGAACGCATACGCCAATAAAAGAAAACCCCGCTTGAGCGGGGTTTTCAATCAGCAACTGCAATTAATTAAATTGCAGCGGTGATGATGATTTCGACCTTGTAATCAGGCGTTGCAAGCGCTGCTTCACCGGTCGCGCGGGCAGGCGTGTTGGCCTTGTCGACCCAGCTGTCCCAGACTGCGTTCATTTCAGCGAAGTCCTTCATGTCTGCAAGCCAGATGATCGCCTGGAGGATCTTGGACTTGTCGGAACCAGCAGCTGCCAACAGACGATCAACTTCAGCCAGAACGGCCTTGGTCTGATCGGTCACGCTCGCGCCTGGCTCGCCAACCTGGCCGGCGAGATAAACTGTATTGCCGTGAACGACGGCCTGGCTCATGCGTGGTCCGACTTCGATACGACGGATGCTCATGGTGAACTCCTCTCATGACTGCTGCGGAAACGGGCCCGCATTTAAAAATGTTGCGCATCCTTATTAAAGCCCCTGCCCGCTTTGGCAATGGCTGTTTGAAGCCTCATCCGGACAATTCAAATAAAAACGCACTCCAGGCCGCCCGCTGTGCTACGACAGCGACAAGAGGAGAGAAACAATATGCCTGCAGAAACTGACGATGCAAAAACACCTTCGCAGCTGATCGATGGCAGGATCAGGGAACTTGCAGACTGGAGAGGCAAAACGCTTTCTTATGTCCGCGACATTATCCTGAAGGCCGACCCGGAGATTATCGAAGAATGGAAATGGCGCGGCGTGCCGGTGTGGTCCTGCTCGGGGATCATATGCACCGGCGAGACCTATAAGAGCGTTGTGAAACTCACTTTCGCGAAAGGTGCGTCGCTGGACGATCCTTCCAGCCTTTTCAATTCAAGCCTTGAAGGCAACGTACGTCGCGCGATTGATATCCGTGAAAACGAAGAAATAGATGCAAAAGCTCTGACGACGCTGATCCATGCTGCAATCGCGCTCAATAAGCTCAAACCACCGCGTCGCTGATCGTGTAGAATATTTGCGGGGCAATTGACTCCTGACGGCCCTTTCCCTATAAGCCGCAGCACGTTCGCCCATAGGGTTAATGGATGGCTTGTGCTATCCTGCTTTTTGGGAAAAGAACCAGCTCCTGTTCAATAGAGCGTGATACCGAAAAGTGAAAACCGGTTTTCGGCAAAATCATACTCGATGAAAAGACAGAACCAAGAAGGGCCGCACACCGCGGTATTAAATAAATGAAGCGCACTTTCCAGCCATCCAATCTCGTCCGCAAGCGTCGTCACGGTTTCCGTGCACGCATGGCTACTGCCGGCGGTCGTAAGGTTCTCGCCGCTCGCCGCGCACGCGGCCGCAAGCGGCTTTCCGCTTAATCTTTCCCGCGCGACCAGCGCGGTGATTAAAGATATGAAAAAGCAGAAACAAATACTCCGCCTTCGCAAGAGAGCGGAGTTTTTGTCTGTTAGGAATGGTGAAAAACGGCGTGGTCCCCTATTTCTTCTTGAAGTCCGGAAACGGACGGATGAAGAATCCGAAGCTGCCAAAATCGGCGAAAAACCCCGCGCAGGCTTCACCGTCACCAAGAAAAACGGCAATGCGGTGGTTCGAAACCGCATACGTCGCAGACTGAGAGAAGCGGTTCGTTGTCACGTAGGGAGTGACATGGCGCCTTCGACCGACTATGTGATCGTAGCGCGCGAGCAAGCACTCACTGCGCCCTTCTCGAAACTGACCGGGGAACTTTCCCGCCGCATCACGGCACCGGAGGGACGGCGGGACGAGAAGAAACGCCGAACGGAAAGACCGGAATCAGGACCCGTCAATGGAAAATAATCGTAATTTCTTCATCACCATTGCCCTGTCCATCCTCGTATTAACGCTGTGGCAAGTATTCTATCTGGGACCGAAAACGGAAGCCCAGCGGGAGCAGACACGCATTGAGGAGCAGCAGCGCCAGACCCAGCAGGCAGCCCAGGGCGGCTCGCAGGGTGATACTCCACAAATGCCCGGCACCGCCGGCGCAATTCCAGGCCACAGCGATGGCACAGCCGCAGGCGGCACGCTGACCCGTGAAGCCGCAGCCGCACAGTCGCAGCGCATCGATATCGACACAGCTTCGCTGCGTGGTTCGATCAATCTGACCGGCGCGCGCCTCGATGATCTCTATCTCAAGAAGTATCACGAGACTGTAGACGACAAGTCGCCTGAAATCGAACTACTCGCACCATCGGCTCTCAAGCAGGGTTATTTCGTTGAACTCGGTTTCACCGGCAACGACGCAACCGGCGAAGTTCCTGGTCCAAACACTGTCTGGACCGTTGAAGGCAACAACAAGCTGACGGCATCGACGCCTGTTACTCTGACATTCACCAACGACAAGAACATCACATTCAAGCGCGTCATCTCGGTTGATGATGCCTACATGTTCGAAGTCGACGATACGGTCACCAACAACACCGGCGCACCGATCTCGCTTGCTTCTTATGGCCGCGTAACGCGTTTCAACCAGCCTGAACATGCAAGCGCTACCTATGTTCTCCATGAAGGCCTTATCGGCGTCATGGGTCAGGATGGCCTTCAGGAAATCAAGTATTCCAAGGTTGAAGACGACAAGGACATTTCGTTCAAGGACGTGACTGGCGGCTGGGTCGGCATCACCGACAAGTATTGGGCGGCAACGCTCGTACCTCCGCAGAACGAAAAGTTCACCGCACGTTTCTCGCACTTCACCAATGACCGTCCGCGCTACCAGTCGGATTTCCTCAGCGCGCCGATCACGGTTGCAGCTGGCGAAGCCAGCACCATCAAGAACCACGTTTTTGCTGGCGCCAAGGTTGTCTCGGACATCAAGAACTACGAAGAAAAGCTCGGCATCAAGCAGTTTGAACTGCTGATTGACTGGGGCTGGTTCTACTTCATCACCAAGCCGATGTTCTACCTCATCGACTGGATCTACAAGTTCTCCGGCAATTTCGGCATCGCCATTCTGGTTGTCACCGTTCTGCTGAAGGGCCTGTTCTTCCCGCTCGCCAACAAGTCGTACAAGTCGATGGCTCGTATGAAGCTGGTGCAGCCGAAGATGACGGAAATCCGCGAGAAATATGCGGATGACAAGATGAAGCAGCAGCAGGAAATGATGCAGCTCTACAAGCAGGAAAAAATCAATCCGCTTGCAGGTTGCTGGCCAGTGCTGGTCCAGATTCCGGTGTTCTTCGCGCTCTATAAGGTTCTCTACGTCACCATTGAAATGCGCCATGCGCCGTTCTTTGGCTGGATTCAGGATCTTGCAGCACCCGATCCAACATCGATCTTCAACCTGTTCGGCCTTCTGCCGTTTGCGGTTCCGGCGTTCCTGATGATCGGCGTCTGGCCAATCATCATGGGCATCACCATGTTCCTGCAGATGCGCATGAACCCAACGCCTCCAGATCCAACGCAGGCGATGATCTTCACCTGGATGCCGATCATCTTCACCTTTATGCTGGCATCGTTCCCAGCAGGCCTCGTGATCTATTGGGCATGGAACAACACGCTTTCGATTACCCAGCAGGGCATCATCATGAAGCGTCAGGGTGTTAAAATCGAACTTTTTGACAACCTGAAAGACCTCTTTAAGCGAAAGCCGAAAGAGGCCAAGAAGTAAAAAGATAAAAAGCCCCGCATCTGCGGGGCTTTTTTTGTGCTCGTTGATCCAGAGCGGTTGACAATGCGGCGCGTAACCGTGATGCGTGTCTTTTACGGAATATACGGATCAGGAAGACCACATTGAGCGATCAGGACAAAAAGCAGGCAGCCATCAATGCCGCTCAGGCAGCAGCAGATGCGACCCGTGCAGCCCATGCGGCTTTGGTCGAAGAAGGGCGCCTGCTCTTCAAGAAGTCGTGGATCTTCATCCGTGGCGTGCCTTCGATGAAGTTTCTGCCATTGGAAGGCCCGGTTGAAATTGCCTTTGCCGGACGTTCAAATGTCGGCAAATCTTCGCTCATCAATGCGCTTGTCGGCAAAAAGGGTCTTGCCCGTACCTCCAACACACCGGGCCGGACGCAGGAACTCAACTATTTCGTTCCCGATGGCTATTCCGGCGAGAATGGCGACCTTCCGCCATTGGCACTCGTCGACATGCCGGGCTATGGCTTTGCAGAAGCACCCAAAGCCCATGTCGATGCGTGGACACGTCTCGTGTTCGATTACCTGCGCGGCCGCACCACGCTGAAGCGCGTCTATCTGCTGATCGACTCACGCCATGGCATCAAGAAGAACGATGCTGAAGTGCTTGACCTGCTCGACAAGGCGGCAGTTTCTTATCAGATCGTGCTGACCAAGATCGACAAGATCAAGGCCGCTGGCATCCCACGTCTGATAGAAGAAACGCATAACCTCACGAAGAAGCGTGCAGCCTGCTTCCCCGGCATCATCACGACCTCGTCGGAAAAAGGCCTCGGTCTTGATGAACTACGCGCTGCGATCGCGCTTGTTGCCAAGGAATAGGCAGTCGGTCGCGGAAAAGTGGGAACCGGCTTTCCGATTCCGACATGCGTAAAACAACAAAATAGAGCGAGCGTGGCGTGTATGATTAAGCACGACGCGCTCCAGGAAACGACATCAGTTTAGCTCGGGCAGCTTGCCGACTGATTGTTTAGACCCTGCTTGAGCTGTTCAAACCGCGTGGTGGTTTTTGCGCCATCACGCGTGATACGCAGAACATACATGCTGTCGAAGTCTTCACGCGGCCACTTCGGCACGAGAGCCTTGTCACCACCGCTATCCTTGACGATGCTTCTGGCAAGCTTCACGATCTGCTTGTGTTCCCAACCCACCAGTACTGTCGCGTTGCGATATTCAGGCTGCGCGAGCGTCGCCTGCAGTTCCTCAATATCCTTGAAGCCAAAGCGCGTATCAACGGGCATTCCAAACGTGATAGCTGTCGGTTCGACCGTAGCAAGCGGGCGGTTATAGGAATAGATCGCGCCCTTGTCTTCTTTCAGCTGCGCCGGATTGGGCGCAAAGATGAAATCCGGTTTTCCGAATTTTTGCTTGATTACGGCAGGCAGTTTCAGCGAGCGATTGAGGCCTTGGCAATTGAGCTGTCCAAGCCCCTGCTCCGGCTTTTCACCATGGCGCAACATGATGATCGTTTCAGTTGTCGCTGCAGCCTGCGAGGCGCTGATGCCCGCCAGAAAAATCAAAGCCGTAAAAAATGCGCGTCGCATGAATCTACTCCGTTCAAGAGCGGGCGTTATGCGCAATCTTCTAGCACTCTCCAAGGATTTTAATTGGGCGATCTTTGGCAACGCATTCAAATAATCGCGAACAAAACGCCTAAAACCGTTTTACAGAACAGTGCATATTGCTTAGAAAAGCCTGCCTCTCTTGCCCTGTCGCCAGCCATGGAGCCCGCGATGACGACTCTTGAAAATCCTGAAATGCAAGCGCAACTCCTCTCCGCAGCCCTGCCTTATATGCAGCGCTACGAAAACAAGAATGTCGTGGTGAAATATGGCGGTCACGCCATGGGAAACCCTGAACTGGGCAAGGCTTTTGCCCGCGACATCGCGCTTTTGAAGCAGTCAGGCATCAATCCGATCGTCGTTCATGGCGGTGGCCCACAGATTCAGGCGATGCTCTCGAAGCTCGGCATTGAATCGCGCTTTGAAGGTGGTCTTCGCGTCACCGACGAGAAGACGGTTGAAGTGGTGGAAATGGTTCTCGCCGGTTCCATCAACAAGGAAATCGTCGCCCTCATCAACGCCGAAGGCGAATGGGCCATCGGTCTTTGCGGCAAAGACGGTAACATGGTTTTCGCGCGCAAGGCGCACAAGACGGTTATCGATCCGGATTCCAACATCGAGAAAGTTCTTGATCTGGGCTTTGTTGGTGAACCAGCAGAAGTTGACCGCACACTTCTCGATCTTCTGGCGCGTTCCGAAATGATCCCGGTTATTGCGCCGGTTGCACCCGGTCGTGATGGTCATACCTACAACATCAACGCAGACACCTTTGCAGGCGCTATCGCTGGCGCGCTGGCTGCAACGCGTCTTCTGTTCCTGACCGATGTTCCCGGCGTTCTCGACAAGGACAAGAAGCTCATCAAGGAGCTTTCGGTTGCCGACGCTCAGGCGCTGATCAAGGACGGCACGATCTCCGGCGGCATGATCCCTAAGGTCGAAACCTGCATCGATGCAATCCGTCGCGGCGTTGAAGGCGTTGTTATTCTCAACGGCAAGACACCGCATTCCGTACTGCTTGAGCTATTCACGGAGCATGGTGCAGGAACATTGATTGTACCGTAATCCAGTAGCCGCCTTCGGGCGGCTTTTTCTTGACCCGCCTTCGTGACATAAAGACTTATGACCAATCAACCTGATGCTCCGGCCTTTGCCCACGTTACCGACTGGGTATTCGACCTCGACAATACGCTCTATCCGCACGCAGCCGATCTGTTTTCCCAGATCGATGTACGCATGACGAACTATGTCGAGAACCTCCTGAAATTGCCGCGTGACGAAGCGCGCAAAATTCAGAAGCAGTTTTATCTGGAATATGGCACCACGCTGAAGGGCCTGATGGAGTGCCATGAGATCGATCCTGACGACTTTCTCAAGAAGGTCCACGACATCGACTATTCATGGCTGAAACCCGATCCCGCACTCGGGGCAGCCATTCGTGCCCTGCCCGGCCGCCGTTTCATTTTCACCAATGGTGATCGCGGCCATGCGGAACGTGCAGCACAGCAGCTCGGCATTCTTGATGATTTCGACGATATTTTCGACATCGTTGCAGCAGGCCTGACGCCCAAGCCAGAGCGTGTCACTTATGATCGTTTTCTCGGCGCATTCGGCGTTGACGCACAAAAGGCTGTCATGTTTGAAGATCTGGCGCGCAATCTCGTTGTGCCGAAGACATTGGGCATGAAAACCGTGCTGGTGGTTCCAAACAATTTCGAGCCAACATTCTCCGAAATATGGGAAAGCGACCCGGAATTCACCGATCAGGTCGATTATGTAACCGACAATCTGACCCAGTTTCTGGAAACTATAATTGCAGACCGATAGGCAGTTTACCGGCCTTGAAAAACGTATCGATAAGGCGGCTCATCACCTTCTCGACAGCTTGCCAAGGCATCGCATCAGTGATGCGCTGATTGAGTTTCTGGTTTTTGGATTGAAGCAAGCATGGGCCTGCCTATTTGGCGGCGCGATGCTGGGTCTCATCATCCTCACACGCTGGTTCTGGCCAGAAGATGGCGCAGGATTTATCACCCGCTACGATTTCCTGTTTCTCTCCGCTGTTGTGATCCAGCTTGGAATGCTTGTCTTCAAGCTGGAGGCTTGGGAGGAAGCCAAGGTCATCGTCATTTTCCATATTGTCGGAACGGCTATGGAAGTGTTCAAAACCCACGCCGGATCATGGATCTATCCGGAAGAAAACTTCTTCCGGATCGGTGGCGTACCACTGTTTTCAGGCTTTATGTATGCGGCTGTCGGTTCCTATATGGCGCGTATCAACCGCATCTTCGATATCAGGCTCAACCACTATCCGCCGCTCTGGACAACGATCGTGCTGGCGGCTGCGATCTATATCAATTTCTTCGCCCACCACTTCATCTGGGATATGCGCTGGGTGTTGTTTGCCGCAACCTTCGCGCTCTATTGGCGCACGACCATGCATTATCGCGTGTTTCGCTTCCGGCATAAAATGCCGCTGCTGGTTGCGTTCCTGCTCACATCACTGTTCATCTGGATCGCGGAAAACATCGGAACCTGGTCGAAAGCCTGGCTCTATCCCAACCAGCGCAATGGCTGGGAGCTGGTTTCAATGAGCAAGCTCGGCTCATGGTATCTGCTGATGATTATTTCCGTTGTGCTGGTGACACTCGTTCACCGCCCGCGCGAATATTCGGAAAACGAAAACGCCCGGTCATAACAGACCGGGCGCGCTGGAAACTTTACAGCGGTTCCAGTTAAGAAAGAATCGTTGGAGCCGCTGTAACTGTTTGTTTATACGCATTATCCGTCGCAAAACCGCTTCGCACTTTTGCTGCAAACGCTATAATCGAAGAGATCAAAGCTTGTAGAAGTTCTTGATCTCGTCCCAAGCTTCGTCAGCCGTTTCCACGAAGGTCAGCAGCTCAATATCGGCAGGCGAAATTGTGCCCTGCTCTGCGAGAAACTCGATATTGATCGCCTTGGTCCAGAATTCCTTGCCGAACAGGATGAGCGGCATACGCTCCATACGGTCTGTCTGGATCAGCGTCATGGCTTCAAACAGCTCATCCATCGTGCCGAAGCCGCCGGGGAATACGCAGACAGCCTTTGCCCGCATGAGAAAATGCATCTTGCGCAGCGCAAAATAATGGAAGTTGAAGCAAAGTTCCGGCGTCACATAAGCGTTTGGTGCCTGCTCATGCGGCAACACGATATTAAGACCGATGGTCGGCGCACCAACATCGGCGGCACCGCGATTGCCTGCTTCCATCACGCCCGGACCTCCGCCAGTCACCACGATGAATTCGCGATAATAGGTGGTCGCTGAATATTCGGAGCAGATGCGGGCAAACTTGCGCGCTTCTTCATAATAGCGAGAGTTCGCTTCGAGGTTCTTTTTCTGCACTTCGTTTTTCGCAGCCCAGGCTTCACCGCCCGGTTCCGGAATACGTGCACCACCGAACATGACGACCGTGGACTTGATGCCACGATCAGCAAGGATCAGTTCTGGTTTCAGAAGCTCAAGCTGAAGCCGCACGGGACGCATATCACGTCGCGTCATGAAGTCATCATCCATGAAGGCAAGACGATATGCGGGAGCTTCGGTCTGAGGTGTCTGAGGCACAGTGCGTGCCTGTTTAGCAGCGTCCTCAGAATTGGGGAAAGGCGTCCAGCCGGACTTCTCCATTGGGTTCATGCTTGCCTGCTCCTTCAATTACAATGCGTATTGATGCTTTAGCATCAATTTTGGCGCTAAATTCTTAATCTGTCTCAAATAGGGCCGCGCAATTCGCGTAACAACGCGATTGACCCATATGGTACCTTCGCTTAATCACTTCTGTGACAACTGCCGACCACAAAGACGGCAGCCGCTTATCCTGCCATTTTATGGAGACCGCCATATGACCAAGCCAGATTTCGCCTCCCTTGAAAAGGTCATCGAAAAGGCTTTTGACGAACGCGATGGCATCAACACGGCAACCCGCGGCGAAGTTCGCGATGCTGTTGAGCAGTCGCTTCTTATGCTCGATCGCGGTGAAGCGCGTGTGGCAGAAAAACAGGCGGACGGCAACTGGCAGGTCAATCAGTGGCTCAAGAAAGCGGTGCTGCTTTCTTTCCGTCTCAACCCGATGCAGATCATCAAAGGCGGTCCCGGCGAAGCCTCTTGGTGGGACAAGGTTCCTTCCAAGTTTGACGGCTGGACAGCCAATGAATTCGAAGCTGCTGGCATTCGTGCAGTGCCAAATTCAGTTGTTCGCTTTTCGGCTTACATTGCGCCAAACGCGATCCTGATGCCATCCTTCGTCAACCTCGGCGCTTATGTCGATGAAGGTACAATGGTTGATGCGTGGGCAACTGTTGGTTCCTGCGCACAGATCGGTAAGAATGTGCATCTGTCGGGCGGCGTCGGCATCGGCGGCGTTCTGGAGCCAATGCAGGCTGGCCCGACCATCATCGAAGACAATTGCTTCATCGGCGCCCGTTCGGAAGTCGTTGAAGGTTGTATCGTTCGCGAAGGTGCCGTTCTCGGCATGGGCGTCTTCATCGGCAAGTCGACCAAGATCGTTGACCGCGCAACTGGTGAAATCTTCTACGGCGAAGTACCGCCATATTCGGTCGTTGTTGCAGGCACGATGCCGGGCAAGCCATTCCCGAATGGTGAAGCTGGTCCCGGCCTCTATTGCGCCGTGATCGTCAAGCGCGTCGATGAAAAGACCCGCTCGAAGACTTCGATCAACGAGCTGCTGCGCGACTAATACCAAAACTCCGTATGAGTCATACTCATGGAGTTTTGGTTAAGCCCGAGTGGCGATTGAACTTTTTCAAGGCGTGATGCGTTAGCATCTTAGCGCCTTGGTATAATTTGCCTGCATAGAGCGGTTTCAGCGAATACTAAGTCATTGAAACCGCTTCACACTTTTCAGGATGCACTCGCATCAAACAAAAAGGCGAAGCCCGAGAGCTTCGCCTTTTTTAGTTTCACTGCCAGAATGATTAGTTCTGGTAGCTCGAAGGCGATGCATCGCCGAAGCGGTGTGCAGAACCGTCGCTATAGGTCTGGTTCTGGATCGAAGCAGGAGCGGTGTAATCAACGCCCTGTGTTGCAACTGGCGTACGATCGTTTGCATAAAGATCAGCTGGTTCACCAACATGTGGGTTTTCAGCGAAAGCAGCACCGGCGCTAAGGGCAACGGCTACGGCAGCAAGAGCAAACTTCTTCATTTTCATAATCCTTATATCACCCCATCGGATGGCAACTTGCCTTTCCCTTCGGGGACTCCGGGATGACATGAAGCCATCCTCCGGGGAGATTCGTTAAAATCGTTGAGTATATAAATCCAGCAGCAAGAACCTTGGGAGGCCGCACTCACTGCCTTCATGTCTTGCTATTCCGATCTGCAATCAGACCGGGATAGCAAAGCTCACTATCGAACGCTTAGTTCGAGAAGCTGGAAGGCGATGCATCACCGAAACGGTTTGCAGAACCATCCATGTAGGTCGACTGGCCGATTGCAGCAGTCGCGGTGTGATCAACGCGCTGAGCAGCAACTGGAGTACGATCATTTGCATAAAGGTCGGCTGGTTCGCCTACGCGTGGGTTTTCAGCAAAAGCAGCACCGGCGCTAAGTGCGAGAGCAGCAGCAGCAAGAACAAACTTATTCATTTTCTATCTCCTTAGTCAGATGGGCGACGTTCTATGCGTCGTCCTCATGCATCTCAAATGGGTGACAGTGGGAGAAAGTTCCAGTCACGAAAATGTTTTCTTAATCACACATTCGTGCAGCCAATTTTTTCGAAATTGGATATAAAAACGAAAATTATTAATTAGAAACAGCACGTTAAATCATATATCAGCATTCACAGAACTGTTATATAGGTATTTTTGTTCATTTTCGTTGAACAGACTGTTTGCAATCACTGTATAATAATAGCGAACAATGAGGCCCATTGGCGACAGTTGTGTGGCTGATCGTTTCAACGTTGCCACGATCTGCAAACCGCAAAACAATCAAACGAAGCGCCCTCTTCCAACACAACAAGAAGCTCACAATAAAATAGGGCCGCGAGACGCGACCCTATTAAACTTTGTAATTGCCATGCCGATTTGGAGCTCAGTCAAAAACTGGCCACCGGCCCTAATTATTAGCAACAGCTACCGAACGTCCCGCAATCGAGACCCACTGGCCGGAATTGGCTGGCGATTGCATCTTGATATAACGGTAGGAGGTCTTCTCCACCGGCAGGACTTCCCCGCGCATATTGTCGAGAATGTAATCACCGTGATCCGTCCTTGCCGACAACACAATATGCGGCTCGCTTCCCTGCACCATGGTAATGAGCAACTGCGATGGGCTGATGCCCCGCGCCATCAGCTTGGCGCGCTTCATCAATACGTAATCTTCGCAGTCGCCCTTCCCATTGCGGGGAATGGTCCAATAATCGCGCTTGCCGTAATTGTCCTGATCGGAAACAGGCTTGATCGCCGCATTGACCGATGCGTTCACGCTTTGCAGAAGCTTCATGCGATCCGGCGTCAGCTTCATCGGCGCCAAAGCGCGATGAGCGCCGCAATCACGCGGATTGCGTTTGCAATAATCAAGATGACCGTATGGAATACTGGTAATCCCGCCTGCTTCACTCCATTGAGCTGCCTTGGCCGGAACCAGCGTCGCCCCGGATAAAGCCATTATACCTGCTGCCGCAGAAATCAGTAGACGCATGACGGATTCCCATTATTAAAAATGTCCCTTGGAACAATTCCCCGGTGACCGGTCCGTTTTCCGGATCTCGCTATCAACCTTTTTTTAACTAACGATGACAAAGCCCCTCTGGTCAAGGAAATTTCATTCCCGAATTGCAACGATCTGAGAAAAGCTGCGATTTTTGCGCGTCCTCGAACTTGTTTATCTAAAGAGGCGATTGCTATTTCATCTGGGAGCTTCCCGATCTAATCTCAAGCCCATACGATTCTCAGAATGAAGCTTTGACATCATGAGCCTTCCTACCAATCCCGCCGATAACCTCGCCGCTCTCATCCGCTGTCCTTCCGTAACGCCCGCTGAAGGCGGCGCGCTTACGGCACTCGAAGCGATGCTTGAGCCAATGGGCTTTTCCGTTCAGCGCCCCGTCTTCACTGAAGAAGGCACGCCGGACATCGAAAACCTCTATGCGCGTAAATCCGGAAACGGTGCTCATCTGATGTTTGCCGGCCACACCGATGTCGTGCCTCCGGGCAATGAAAGCGACTGGAAACATCCGCCTTTCTCCGCCGCTATCGAAGACGGCATCATGTATGGCCGCGGCGCAGTCGATATGAAGGGTGGCATTGCCTGCTTTGTGGCTGCTGTCGCGCGACATGTTGAAAAGCACGGCAGCCTCAAGGGCAGTGTCTCCTTCCTCATCACAGGTGACGAAGAAGGCCCGGCAATCAACGGCACCGAAAAGCTGCTGCAATGGGCCAAGGAACGTGGCGAAACATGGGATGCTTCGCTCGTCGGCGAGCCAACCAATCCGGACACGCTCGGCGACATGATCAAGATCGGGCGTCGTGGCTCAATCTCCGGCACGATCACAGTGCATGGCGTGCAGGGTCACGCTGCCTATCCGCATCTGGCAGAAAATCCGGTTCGCGGTGTAACCACGCTTATCGACGGCCTGCTTTATCCGGCTTTCGATGAAGGCACGGATGACTTTCAGGCCAGCAATATGGAAGTGACGACGGTTGATGTGGGCAACACAGCAACAAACGTGATTGCAAACAAGGCGACCGCTTCCTTCAACATCCGCTTCAACGATACTTGGACCGCAGACAGCCTGAAAGCCGAGATCGTCTCGCGTCTCGAAAAGGCTTCGCGCAACGACCGCCTGCGCCCGGGCCGTGAAACGCCAATCAAGTATGAACTGACATGGCGCGAACACCCAAGCCATGTCTTCCTGACCCGCGATGAGAAGCTGATCGGAACACTGACCTCTTCAGTGGAAGCTGTCACCGGCAAACGCCCTAAGCTTTCCACATCAGGCGGCACGTCGGACGCGCGCTTCATCAAGGATTATTGCCCGGTGGTGGAATTTGGCCTCGTCGGACAGACCATGCACATGGTCGATGAACGCGTGGCTCTTGCCGACCTCGAAGGACTGACACAGATTTACGAACGTTTCATCGCTGATTTCTTTGGGTAAAGGAATTACATGCCCAATCTGGATAATATTTTCAGATACTTCACGGGCGTCTGGAAGATGATGCTTGGCCGCAAAGACGGCCTTGCATATCTCGATATCTCCGCAGAAGATTTCTGGACATCATTCTATGCGATTGTCGTTGCTCTGCCGCCGCTTCTGGCGACTTGGGTTGCCTATTCGGCTGACCTCACGGCCGGACGCGAAGAAGCTGGGCTTCGATTGGCAATCGTCATTCGTGCAGCAACCGTCGATATCGCAGCATGGGTGATACCGATTGTTATTGTCGGCCTGCTTGCCAAACGTATAGGCATTGCAAAGCGCTACGCTGCTTATGTGATTGCAACCAACTGGGGAAGCGCTCTTCTTGCATGGCTTTTCGCGCCAATCACGCTGCTGCAGTTGTTCTTTCCGGGATTTCTTGATGTCGCAACACTGTTTGCATTCGTGCTCTTCGGCATCTCAATTATCCTGAGCTACCGGCTAACCTTTATCGTGTTGCAGCGTCCGCACGCCTATGTCGCGCCGTTCTTTGCCTGCATGTTCTTCGGCTCACTGTTCATTACAGTGGTCCTGCAACAACTCTTCGGCATCGGGATTGGAGCCGAGAGCTTTTAAAGCGCATCCCGAAAACTGTGAAACGGCTTTCGGACAAGATGCGCGCCTAAACAAAGAATGAGAGCGTCGATCTGATTCAATCAGATCGAAAGGCGCTCTAAAACGGAAACGGGTAATCAACGCCGACCAAATAGAGGCCATAGGGCGGCGCGACCTGACCGCAGGCTTTGCGGTCCCTGGCCTCAAGTGCTGCCTGCAGATCATCAGCCGTCCAGCGGCCAACGCCAACTTCCATCAGGCTTCCTGCAAAGGAACGCACCTGATTATGCAGGAACGAACGTGCTGAAACGCGCATTTCGACATAGTCACCATTGCGCGTGATATCGAGCCGGTCGAGTGTCTTGACCGGACTTTTTGCCTGACATTGCGTTGCGCGAAATGTCGTAAAATCATGCTCGCCCAGCAATCGCTTTGCAGCCTCATGCATCGCTTCGTGGTCAAGGCGTTTCTGCACCCACCAAACGCGCTGATAATCAATCGCCAGCGGCGCACGGCGATTGTGAATGCGATAAAGATAGTGCCGGGCGCGCGCCGAAAACCGCGCGTCAAAAGCATCCGTCGTCTTCTCGACATTGAGAATGCTGATGCGTTCATCCGCCATCACCAGATGCGCATTGAGCGCATCGCGCACTTTCGCAGCACCCCAATCTTTTGTCAGATCAACATGAATGACCTGCGCGCTCGCATGAACGCCTGCATCGGTGCGGCCTGCCGCACTCAACGTCAGATCTTCTCCGCAGAACTTCTTGAACGCCTGCTCAATCGCGTTCTGCACGGCATGCCCGTTTTCCTGCCGCTGCCAGCCGACATAGGGCGTGCCGTCATATTCGACCGTGATCTTGTAACGAGGCACCGCTCAGAGAACCTTCGTCACAGACGCTCCACGCAGAAACTCCTGCGCGGGCAAAGGCTTGCCGCCTGAACGTTGTAACGTTACGAGCCGCACAGCACCCTCGCCGCACGCAATCGTCAGGCGATCATCAAGTACGGTTCCCGGAGCGCCGCTTCCCTCGCCCAATGTGGAGCGCTGGAGTTTGACACGTTCAACGACACCGTTGATTTCCATCTCGCACCAGGCGCCCGGAAATGGTGAGATGCCACGGATCGTATTGTGAACATCCTTCGCAGGCTTCGACCAGTCGATACGCGCTTCGGCCTTATCGATCTTGGCTGCATAGGTCACGCCTTCCTCTGGCTGCGCCTGAAGTGTGAGACTTTCGCGCTCAAGCGCACCCAATGCACGCACCATCAGGTCAGCACCGATAAGGCTTAAACGCTCATGCAGCTCGCCTGCAGTCATGTCCGGCGTGATCGCAACTTTTTCGGCCATAGCGACAGGACCCGTATCAAGCCCTGCATCCATTTTCATGATCATCATGCCGGTTTCTGTATCGCCAGACATAATAGCCCGCTGAATGGGAGCAGCCCCGCGCCAGCGCGGAAGAAGCGACGCATGACCGTTGTAACATCCAAGGCGCGGCGCATCGAGAATGGCCTGTGGCAGCAGCAGGCCATAGGCCACCACGATTGCTACATCCGCTTCCAGGCTCGCAAAAACGTCCTGCTCTTCCGTCCCTTTCAGGCTTTTCGGCGTGAAAACCGGAATGCCGAATTCCTCGGCCTTTTCATGCACGGGCGACTTGGTCAGTTCCAGTCCGCGACGGCCAGCCGGACGCGGTGGCTGCGAGTAAACCGCAACGACTTCATAGCCCTGTCCGATGATGGCTGTGAGGATTGGCACGGAAAAATCCGGCGTCCCCATAAAGACGATCCGCATTACAAAGCCCTGTTTGACGCACGCTGGCTGGCGAGCTTCTTGAACTTCTTGATGACCATATCGCGCTTGAGCTTGGAGATATGATCGATAAACAGCACACCATTGAGATGGTCGATTTCATGCTGCAGGCAGGTCGCCATCAGCCCATCGGCTTCCATCGACTTTTCCTTGCCGTCCGCATCGAAATAATTGACCTTGATGGTCGCAGGCCGCTCGACCTCGGCATAATAATCCGGGATCGAAAGACAGCCTTCTTCATAGACGCTGCGTTCGTCCGATGAGGCGACAATCTCCGGATTGATAAAGACATGCGGCGCTTTCGGCTCGTCTTCCTTGGCCAGATCAATCACCAGCATCCGCAGAGGCTCGCCCACCTGAATGGCGGCAAGGCCAATGCCCGGCGCGTCATACATGGTGTCGAACATGTCGCCGGCAAATTTGCGCAACTGATCGTCAAAGCGCTCGACAGGCTTGGAAAGCTGGCGCAGGACGGGATCGGGAAGGATGATGAGCGGTTTAATAGACATGCGCTTCACGTAATCGCTTGCGCGAGAATCGTCAATTGTAACTTGCAAAATGTTCTTGTTTTGATCTCATCAAGGCGACACGAATCAGTTAAGCTTGCGCAATGGAAAACCAGAATCTCTTGAACGAACCGCTTTTGCAGCTTGGTGCAACCTCCTTCACGCTGGGAGATATTCTCCTTGCGGGCATTGTCGTGCTGGTCCTGTGCCTCGCCATTTTCCTCATTGCGGCAGCGCGTTCTGCACGTCTCCGCGCGGTTGCGGAGGCACAGGCTGAAGACCGTGCGCGTGACGCGGAATATCGCATGGCGGAGATTCTGAAAACACAATCCGAAATGCAGGGCCGGATGCAAACCATGGCCGAAGTCTTCGGTTCACGGCAGGCAGAGCTCAACCAGTCAATCCGCGAACGGCTCGACGGCATGACGCATCGCATCGGCCAGACCATGACCGAGCAGACCCGTTCGACCCATGAAAACCTCGCCAAACTGCAGGAGCGTCTTGCGGTCATCGACACAGCGCAGAACAATATCCAGTCGCTTGCCGGTCAGGTCGTGCAGTTGCAGGCGATCCTTGCTAACAAGCAGACGCGCGGAGCCTTTGGCCAGTCTCGCATGGAAGCGATCATTGCCGATGGTCTGCCGCAGGGCGCTTACGAGTTTCAGGCGACACTATCCAACGGCACGCGCCCCGATTGCCTTGTAAAGATGCCAAACAACGCGCCTTCACTGGTTATCGACGCGAAATTCCCGCTTGAAGCATGGAACTCCATGCGCGAAACGGAACAGCCGGAAGCACGCAAGACAGCCGTTGCACAGTTCCGCCGCGATATGGAAGTGCATATCAAGGATGTTTCCGACAAATATCTGATTACAGGCGAAACACAGGATACGGCTTTCCTGTTCGTGCCATCGGAATCTATTTTTGCCGATATTCATGAGCATTTCGAAGCGCTGATCCAGCGCGCGCACCGGGCGCGGATCGTTATTGTCTCGCCATCGCTCCTGATGCTGTCAATTCAGGTTATTCAGGCGATCCTGAAAGATGCCCGTATGCGCGAACAGGCGCATGTCATTCAGGGTGAAGTGATCCGTCTGATGGAAGATGTAGGCCGCCTTGATGAGCGTGTGCGCAAGCTGCAAACCCATTTTGTGCAGGCCAACAAGGATATTGACGACATTCTGGTGTCTTCCAATAAGGTCACCAAGCGCGGTGCGAAGATCGAAGCACTGGAATTTGGCCCGGCACCGGCTGAAGAGCCCCAGCGCCCGACGCGACAGTCGGATAACGCTCCCACCCAAATGCGCCTGCGCGTGGTGGATGAGGATTAGAGCGCATCCCGAAAAGTGTGAAACATTTTTCGGATAAAGATGCGCGTTACAACAAGAATTTAGAGCGACGATCTGATCCACTCGGATCGAAACGCGCTCCAAATCCTACCAAAAACAAAGAAGCCCGCAACTTGCGGGCTTTGTCTTATTCAGATTTTGACGTCCTATCAGAGTGACCAAGATCGCGATCAGGCCAGACCAGATCACGCACGCGTTGCTTCAATACCTTGGCTTCCGGAAACCCACCGTCACGCTTGCGCTCCCAGATGAACTCATCTTGACCGCCCGGCATAGATACATGGATTTCAAACACACCACCTGTGCCGGGCCGCAGAGCGACCTCGCCTAAGTCCTGCCCGAATGTCTGCAACAGCTCCTGCGCCAGCCATGCAGCCCGCAACATCCAGTTACATTGCGTGCAATAGGTGATGGAAATAGAAATAGTCATTAGCAGTCGATCATTTCGTATTGTCTATCACTAGTCTCAAATCTGGATTTCGGTCTTGGGAACCTCCACCATGCCCTGAACCTTCGACCCCGACTATAGCCAAGTTGAATAATAGGTCATTTAGGTCGCTCGCATACACCCCCATAGACTCTGCAATATCGTGTACAGAGATGCCATCTCTCTTCAGTTCCAAGAATAACATCTGAAATAATTTTGAGAGCTCTTGCTTGTGATCAGACGGCTCACTCTTACGATATCCTCGCTGCGAGATTTGTTGAAACAAAGTCCTATAGTGCCAATCGCTAATCAAACCAACGCGATGCAAACGTACTATATACGCGGCAAGCGAAACACCCCAATGGCTCTTATGTGCCAAAATATTCTTCAAATCAGGCAAACGTGGAGCAGAGGCAATGAATCCTGCCCGAGGCATCAAAAAGGCTGAAGCAAATTCATCTGCTTCTTGTTCAGTAACACGACCGTCATACTCACCATGACGATGAAGCACCAAATGCCCGAGTTCATGCGCGGCATCAAAACGTCTGCGCGCATTCGATTTCTTAGTATTCAAAAAAACATACGGAATATCATCGCGCCAGGTACACAGTGCGTCCACATCAGATATGTCTAAAGCTAAGGAAAAAACCCTAACGCCTTTGGATTCCAAGAGATGCACCATGTTAGAAACAGGCTTTTCCGCTAAACCCCACATGTATCTCAAGGAAACAGCAGCTTGCTCCGGCCCTTCCTCTCGTAGATCAGGAATCGAGACCATTGGTAATTCAAAATGACTTTCTAACCATTTACAAAAAGCGAATGCAATTGCTGCGCTTCCTCTTGCCATATCGCGTTTTACTGCTGACAACTTAGAAACAGCTCGGAAACTAACTTGCTCCGCCTCAGGGCCGGCTAAGTCCCCTAGATAGAAAAAATTTTCTCTCACAGTTAATGTCTTAGCGAGAAGCTGAAGAGTATCATTTCCCGGAGGAAACTCTCCAGCTTCGTATGCCGAAATACTACGAAGATCTACGCCAACAGCTTGTGCAAGAGCTGTCTTGGTCAACCCTCGCTTTTTTCTCATCCACGTCAATCGATCAGGTGTAAATACCGAATTGTTCATTTTCTTCGAGCAAGCGTAACTTCGTATTCGTCGGCTTCAGGAGCAGGAGAATCTGGAGGAAGAAGATCATCTGCACGAACAACAGGAAGAATTATTCTTTCAGCCCAGAGTGAAATCTTCTTTTCTTCCATACCTACGGGTAATGAAAGCTCTGAATAAAAAGCTTCACCTTTTCTCCTTATCAATAGATACCAAAATGGGCATCTGGCCTCTGAGGAGGCCACCTCAGGCGGAGGGATATCTAATACATACTGATTAGAATCCACCGCCACTACAGTACATCTGCCTTTATCCGAGGACGTAGAGACGTTTACTAAGCGATCGCCAGTCCCACTGTCACCGGTGGCAACATTTACAGCTAGCAACTCTGCGGGGTGGACGGTTAGCGCAAAGCCATTCTCATCAGAGTTAAACCAACCGTAAAGCTTCATTCGATTTCTCAATGCGAAAATCGCTTCACTGGCGGGTGTGATCGCTCGCCCCCAAGTTGGATGATCTTTTGTTTGGCTATTTAAGCTCAATGCGTATTGCCGAACAACTTCCGTAAGCAACTCTATTGGAAGATTCAGCTCATTTAACCGCGTGTGTACATCATGCTCTTCGAAAAGAATTCTGGCCTTAACAGGCATGCGAATCTCCAACTTCCTGTTTCTCTTCCTCAAATGTGGTTTAAAAACAGGAAGTCGTCAATGCAACTCGTATTAGATTCACCGTCAATTCACACAGTAGATCAATCATCACCCATCTTGAGTGCCTGAATGAAGGCCTCTTGCGGGATTTCCACCTTGCCGAACTGGCGCATGCGCTTCTTGCCTTCCTTCTGCTTGTCCAGAAGTTTGCGCTTACGCGAAATATCGCCACCATAGCACTTGGCCGTCACGTCCTTGCGCAGCGCTGAAATGGTTTCGCGCGCCACGATACGTCCGCCAATCGCTGCCTGAATAGGAATTTTGAACATATGCTGCGGGATCAGCTCTTTGAGCTTTTCGCAAAGCACACGGCCACGCTTTTCAGCAGCAGAGCGGTGAACGAGCATCGAAAGCGCGTCCACAGGTTCTTCATTCACAAGGATCGACATCTTGACCAGATCACCCTCACGGTAATCCGAGAGATTATAGTCGAACGAAGCATAGCCCTTCGAGATCGACTTCAGACGATCGTAGAAATCGAAAACGACTTCGTTGAGCGGCAGATCATAGGTGATCATCGCACGCGGGCCAACATAGGTCAGATCGATCTGGAGACCGCGACGCTCCTGACAAAGCTTCATGATCGCGCCGAGATAATCATCGGGCGTCATGATTGTTGCGCGAATCCATGGCTCCTCGATTGCATCGATCTTCACAACATCCGGCATATCAGCCGGGTTGTGCAGCTCTTTCTGCGAGCCGTCCTGCATGTTCAGACGATAGACAACCGAAGGTGCCGTCGTGATGAGGTCGAGATCGAACTCACGCTCAAGACGTTCCTGAATGATTTCAAGATGCAGAAGCCCCAGGAACCCGCAGCGGAAGCCGAAGCCGAGCGCCGCAGAGGTTTCCATTTCAAACGAGAACGACGCATCGTTGAGACGCAGCTTGCCCATGGCAGCGCGCAAGTCTTCAAAGTCGGCAGCATCAACCGGGAACAGTCCGCAGAACACAACCGGCTGCGCAGGCTTAAAGCCCGTCAAAGCCGCTGCTGTAGGGCGGCGATCTTCGGTGATGGTATCACCGACGCGGGTATCAGCCACTTCCTTAATGGAAGCGGTGATGAAGCCCAGTTCACCCGGTCCGAGTTCATCCATCTGAACCATTTTCGGCGTAAAGACACCGGTCCGTTCAACCGGATATTTCGCGCCCGTACCCATCATGCGGATGGTCTGGCCCTTTTTCAGCACACCGTCGATAACACGGACCAGAACAATAACGCCGAGATAGCTGTCATACCAGCTGTCGACCAGCATCGCCTTCAACGGCGCATTGCGGTCACCCTCTCTCGGAGGAGGCAGCTGCTCGACAATAGCTTCGAGCACATCAGGAATGCCGAGGCCAGTCTTGGCCGAGATCATCACGGCGCGGCTTGCATCAATGCCGATCACTTCTTCGATCTGGCTCTGAACGCGCTCAGGCTCTGCTGCTGGAAGATCAACCTTGTTGAGCACAACAACAATGTCGTGATTGTTGTCGATGGCCTGATAGACATTGGCCAGCGTCTGCGCTTCAACGCCCTGTGAGGCATCCACCACCAGAAGCGAACCTTCGCACGCAGCCAGCGAACGCGAGACTTCATAGGCAAAGTCGACGTGTCCGGGGGTGTCGATGAGGTTCAGCACATAGTCCTCGCCGTTCTTCGCCTTATAGTTAAGACGAACGGTCTGGGCCTTAATGGTGATGCCGCGCTCGCGCTCGATATCCATCGAGTCGAGGACCTGGTCCTTCATCTCACGCGTGTCCAGCCCGCCCGTCAATTGAATGAGGCGGTCGGCCAGCGTCGATTTGCCGTGGTCGATATGGGCGACGATCGAAAAATTGCGAATATGGTCAAGTGGTGTGCTCATGCGCGCGATTTACCAGTAAGCCGCGAAATCTCAAAGCGGTATTGCGTGTTTAATACGGGAAAAGCGGCCTTTGTCGCAGTCGTGACAACAAGTCCCCTTTGCGTTGTTGCCAAAAGGCGATAAATCACCGCCAGAAAACATGCCGCAATGATAAACTCGGGCATCATATCCGGCGTTATAATCAGGCTTTCATGCAGGAGTTCAGGATGAAGACCGAACCGAACGAAGTTCACAACAGACCAAAGCTGGTCACTGTTTTCGGCGGCTCCGGCTTTGTTGGGCGCGCGGTCGTAGCAAGCCTCACCAAGCGCGGCTATCGTGTACGCGTCGCCGTACGCAAGCCAGAGGTCGCTTATTACATGGCGCCGCTCGGCAATGTTGGCCAGATCCAGATGGTTCAGGCCAATGTCCGCCATCGCTGGTCGGTTGAACGCGCCATCATGGGCGCTGATCATGTCATCAATCTCGTCGGCATTCTTTCGGAAAGCGGCAAGCAGCGCTTCAACAGCGTTCAGGTGCTTGGCGCAAAGAACATTGCCGAAGCCACCAAGGCAGCCGGCCTCAAGCTGACACATCTTTCGTCGCTTGCAGCAGACGCAAAATCTCCTTCGGATTATGCACGTACCAAGGCAGAAGGCGAAAACGCCGTTCTCTCCATTCTGCCAGATACGGTTATCCTGCGTCCGTCGATCATTTTCGGCCATGAAGATCGCTTCTTCAACCGCTTCGCCAACATGGCTCGCTTTTCGCCGTTCCTGCCGGTTATCGGCGGTGGTGAAACCAAGCTGCAGCCGGTCTATGTCGGCGATGTCGCGGAAGCTGTTGCACGCGCAGTCGATGGCAAGCTTGAAGCCGGTAGCGTGTATGAACTGGGCGGCCCAGACGCACAGCCATTCAAGAACTGGATGAAAGACATGCTCGGCGTTATCGCCCGCAAGCGCGTCATCGTCTCGATGCCTTTCTGGGTTGCGCGCATTCAGGCATCTGTTCTTGGCTTGCTGCCAAATCCGCTGCTCACCAATGATCAGGTGACGCTGCTGAAATTTGACAATGTCGTTTCGGAACAAGCCACCAAGGAAGGCCGCACACTTCAGGGCATGGGCATTACGCCAGAAGCCGTGGATGCAATCCTTCCAGCCTATCTCTGGCGCTACCGCGTTGCCGGTCAGTACACCAAGACCGGGTTTGCGTGAGACGAAAATCTAGAGCGCATCCCGAAAAGTGCGAAGCGGTTTTCGGAGCAAGATGCGCGTAAAAACAAATTGATAGAGCATTTCCAATGACTCAATCAAAACAGGAAATGCTCTAAATGAATAAAGGGGCCGAAAGGCCCCTTTTCTTTTGTCCGTTCTTTGCGGGTTTACCCCCAGATAAGCAATGCAGCCATTCCGAGTGCGCCGACGATCAAACGCCACCAGGCAAACAGCTTGAAACCATGGCGAGAAACATAGTCGAGCAGGTGACGCACAACAAATACGCCTGAGATGAAAGCCATCACAAATCCGACTGCGATCAGCGCGCCGTCATTCATCGACAGCATATTATGGCTCTTATAGAGATCATAAGTGAAAGCGCCGGCCATGGTTGGCATGGCGAGAAAGAACGAGAATTCAGCAGCCGAACGCTTGTCTGCTCCAAGCAGAAGCGCACCAACAATCGTTGAGCCTGATCGCGATACGCCGGGGATCATGGCAAGGCACTGGACAAAGCCAATCGCCAGACAGATCGGCAGCGGATAATCCATCACATCGCGATAACGTGGCTTGAGTTCCAGCTGGTCCACCCAGAGCAGAATGAAACCACCGACGATAAGCATGGCGCAAACCAGCATCGGCGTTTCAAAAAGCACGCTCTTGATGAAGCCATGTGCCATTGCGCCGATGACAGCTGCAGGCAGAAATGCAACCAGAATACCCAGCACGAAGCGCCGTGTGCGGGCATCGCGCGGAAAGTCGGTCAGAATTTTGATCAGCTTCGCGGAATAAACCGTCAGAATTGCCAAAATCGCACCGAGCTGAATAAGCACCTCGAAGGTCTTGCCCGTCGATTCAAAGCCAAGAAAATGGCCAACCAGCAACAAATGGCCTGTGGAGGAAACGGGGATGAACTCCGTCAAACCTTCGATGAGACCAAGAAAAGCGGCTTCCAGAAGATTATAAATTTCCATGAAGTCAGTACCTTAGGGAGGTGAGCAGGATGAAAGCGGTGCGTCTTGACGAGCTGTTAAGCATGAAAGTGCTACAATAAGCGCTTCCAGCGATTGCTTGTCTCCCGCAGGCATAGCCCTTATAGACTAAATATTCCGTTGAGGTGGCTCGAATCGCCTGACAGCAGAAATAACCTGCTGCCGGTGCAAACGCTAGCCGCAGTGCCTCACCGGGGATCAATTAAAGCTTGTCAGTCGAGAGTACCGCGTCGATTATGCTTACGCTTTTTCATCATCCTATGTCTTCAGGCTCGCGCTATGTGCGGCTTATTCTCGGCGAATATGATGTGGAAGCCGAACTGATCGAGGAACGTCCATGGTCGCGCCGCAAGGAATTTCTGGCGCTGAACCCTGCTGCAACACTTCCTGTATTGCTGGCTGAACGCGATCTGCCGGTTGTTGGCGCAACCGTCATTGCAGAATATCTCGATGAAACGCGCGGCGCCTTAAAACGCAGTCGTCGTCTTTTGCCCGAAAGCCCGATGGAACGCGCAGAAGTGCGGCGTCTGGTCGACTGGTTTCTGCTCAAGCTCGAAAACGAAGTGACACGCCATATTGCACGCGAACGCGTTTTCAAGCTTCAGATGGCTGATGAAATGGGCGGCAGCGCGCCGGATTCGACCGCCATCCGTGCAGCCCGCACCAATATTCGCCAGCACATGAAATATATCGACTGGCTGGCCGCTACCCGTGACTGGCTCGCAGGCAGTCATCCAAGCTATGCGGATATGGCGGCCGCAGCGTCCATTTCTGTGCTAGACTATCTCGGCGAAATTGAATGGGGCGAGACAAAAGCCGCGCGCGACTGGTATGCTCGCATGAAATCGCGCCCAGCCTTCCGCCCGCTGCTGGCTGATCGCGTGCGCGGACTAGCTCCAGTGGCTCATTATGGCGACCTCGACTTCTGATACTAGCCAAGCTTCGGATAAAGCTCTCAAGCTGAAACGCTTTCTGATCGAAGAAGCGAAAGCTGTCGGCTTTGATGCGGTCGCTTTCACAGGGCCGGACGCTATTCCGCAGGCACCTCAGCGCTTGCGGCAATATATTGCCGATGGCCATCATGCTGACATGCTCTGGATGGAAGAGACCGAAGAGCGCAGGGCAAACCCTAGCGTTCTCTGGCCGGAAGTGCGTTCGATCATGGTGCTTGCCATGAATTACGGTCCGGATAGCAACCCGCTCAGCATTCTTGAACATAAAGACCGGGCGGCAATCTCGGTCTATGCGCAGAACCGCGATTATCACGACATCATCAAGGGCAAGCTCAAGCACATCGCAAGCCGCTTTGCGGCACGCGCCGGACAGGACGTAAAAGTCTTTGTCGATACGGCACCTGTGATGGAGAAGCCGCTTGCGCAGGCCGCTGGCCTTGGCTGGCAGGGAAAACACACCAATCTGGTCAGTCGCGAACTCGGCTCGTGGCTGTTCTTAGGCTCGATCTTCACCACGGCTGAAATTCCGCCGGATGAACCGGATCGCGATCATTGTGGCTCCTGCCGCGCCTGTCTCGATGCCTGTCCGACAAAAGCTTTCCCCTCACCTTACCGGATCGATGCGGGACGCTGCATTTCCTATCTCACCATCGAGAACAAGGGGCCAATTCCACACGAGTTCCGCAAAGCCATGGGCAACCGCATCTATGGTTGCGACGATTGCCTTTCAGTTTGTCCGTGGAACAAGTTTGCACAAGCGACCAGCGAGATGAAGCTGAAAGCACGCGATGATCTCAAGGCACCAAAGCTTGCAGATTTTCTTGCACTCGACGATCCGGCCTTCCGCACACTGTTTTCGGGTTCACCCGTCAAACGCATCGGTCGCGACCGTTTTCTGCGCAATGTGTTGATCGCAACCGGCAATTCGGAAGACCAGACGCTGGTGCCGCAGGTGGAAAGCCTGCTTGAAGATCCGGCACCTCTTGTGCGTGGTGCTGCTGTCTGGGCTTTGAAACAGCTCGTAAGCACAGATCGTTTCAAAATTTCACAGAAACGTCTGGCCTCACGCGAAGAGGATGTTACGGTGCGCGCAGAATGGAGCTTAGAGCACCAGTCTGATTAAGTCAGATTGGTGCATCTCAAGCTTTTGTTTAAACGCGCATCTTTTCCGAAAACCGTTTCACACTTTTCGGGGTGCGCTCTGGAGGATAGCTAGAATGCGCATTTTTCTGTTTGGAGCCGGTTATTCTGCGAGAGCCTTTTCCCGCCTGATGACCGGAGAGGCAGAGCGCATCGATGGCACCACCCGCAACGAGCAGAATTTCCCCCTCCTCGAAAAATCCGGCATCGCACCGATCATCTTCGACGGAGAAACCGCCTCGCCTGATCTGATCGACCGCCTTGCAAAATCAACCCATGTCGTCATTTCGATTTCGCCGCGCGAAAGCGGCGATCCATCGCTTGCAATTGTTGAGGAGGCTTTACGCCGCCCCGGCAATACCATTCGCTGGATCGGCTATCTCTCGACGGTAGGTGTTTACGGAAATCATGACGGCAACTGGATTGATGAAACAGCACCTTTAGCCCCGACATCGCGCCGTTCGCTTGAACGTGTGGAAGCGGAAAGCGCATGGGAAGCACTAAGCGAACGCCATGGCACACCGGTAGCACTTCTGCGTCTGTCGGGCATCTATGGTCCAGGCCGCAATGCATTCGTCAATCTGGAACGCGGCACCGCGCGGCGCATCATCAAGGACGGTCAGGTCTTCAACCGCATCCATGTGGATGATATCGCCGGAAGCCTGCGTTTTCTGGCAGGCACCAATAGTGGTGGCGCCTTCAACATCACCGATAGCGAACCCGCCCCGCCACAGGATGTCGTCGCTTATGCTGCCGAGTTGATGGGCGTTGCCATCCCGCCGGAAATTCCATTTGAACAGGCTGACCTCACGCCAATGGGACGCTCATTCTACGGCGAAAACAAACGCGTCTCCAACCTGCGCATCAAGGCTCTGGGCTATGATTTTATCTATCCTGATTACAAAGCAGCCTTTTCGGCCATGTGGCAGGATGATCATTGGCGCTAACACATGCCCCCAAAAGTGGACGTCAGTTTTGAGGTGAAGGCTGCGTAAAATGAGTAGTTGATTGCCGTTCTGGCGAACGCAAAGCATAATCCGGCCCATCAGCTCGAATGATTCGAGCAAAAGTTTTATGGAAAATTGCCCATGGCAAAGAGATCCAGCTCGAAATTCTGGTCGCGACTTGTTCTTGCAACCTGTCTTGCCACAATGATTGCACCAGACTTTGTCCCGCAAGCTTTGGCGCAGGATGCCCCTGCCAAGCAGGCATTCGGCAGCAAGAAACTTCCGGTTTTGGCGCAGTCGCCGCAATCCATCGGCTTTTATGCCAAGGGCTGCCTTTCAGGTGGCGTTGCCCTCCCAATCGATGGCCCCAACTGGCAGGTCATGCGGCTTTCGCGCAATCGCAACTGGGGGCATCCGCGCACCATTGGCCTTCTGGAAAAACTATCCCGCGACGCCGCAAAAGACGGGTGGCCCGGCCTGCTGGTCGGCGACATTTCACAGCCACGCGGCGGTCCAATGCTGACAGGTCATGCTTCGCATCAGGTTGGACTGGATGCCGATATCTGGCTGACGCCGATGCCAAAGAAGCGCTTCACCGATGCAGAGCGTGAAAGCGTCTCGGCTGTATCCATGCTGAAGAAGGATTCGCTTTACGTCGATCCGCAGAAGTGGACGCCAGCGCGCACAGCACTCATCAAACACGCTGCCAGCTATCCGGAAGTTGAACGCATCTTTGTGCATCCCGGCATCAAGAAACAGCTTTGCGATACCGTAACAGGAGACCGCAGCTGGCTTGGCAAAGTGCGCCCATACTGGGGCCATTTCTATCATTTCCACGTCCGACTGCATTGCCAGCCGGGATCGCCCGATTGCAAACCGCAGCCAAAAGTGGCGGCGGGTGACGGCTGCGACAAGTCGCTGGCATGGTGGTTTACAGATGAACCGTGGAAGCCTGCAAAGCCATCCAAGGAGCCGCCGAAGAAGCCAAAGCCGGTCATGGTGTCGGATTTGCCAAAGGCCTGTGCAGCGGTGCTGAATGGCCCGTCGCCGGATTCGATCGCGGATGTTATCTATGGTGCCAATTAACGCATGTCGCGGAAAAGTGGGAACCGGTTTTCCGGTAACGACATGCGTGGAAATAAAGAGATAGAGCGGGCGCAATGGCTACTATAAAATGCGACACGCTCTAGCATCTGTCAGAAAACATGCTTTTCACGGACCTATGGTGTCGCTATAGGTTTCAAACGATTTAGAACACAAATGACAAGGTTATCAATCTCATGACGGAACGTCTGCGCATTGCCCTGATCGCTCATGATCTGAAGAAGGACGAGATGGTCGCCTTTGCGCGTACGCATGAGAAAGCCTTGTCTCACTATGATATTGTCGCCACCGGCACCACTGGCGGTCTCATTCAGGAGGCTTGTCCTTCGCTGAATATCCATCGCGTCAAAAGCGGCCCGCTTGGCGGCGACCAGCAGATTGGCGCAATGATCGCGGAAGGCACGGTGCAGGCCTTGATTTTCTTCATCGATCCGCTCTCACCGCTCCCTCACGATGTCGATGTGAAGGCCCTCACCCGTCTCGGCAGCGTCTATGACATTCCGATGGCGCTGAACCCGGCAACAGCCGAAAAGCTGGTGCAAGTGCTGGACTAATAGAGCCACTCTGAACACGCCCGCAAACAATAAGAACAGTCGAAGCAGCAAGGCAGACCATGATTAACGCTGGCCAGAGTTTCAAGTTTCCCGTCCTCGTCGGCGATATTGGTGGAACCAATGCGCGCTTTGCGCTTCTTGTTGATTCTCATGCAGAGCCTAAAGAGTTTCCGGTCGTCCAGACCGCCGATTATGCAACGATAGACGATGCAATCGAACAAACGGTGCTCAACCACACTTCCATTCGTCCCCGTTCTGCTATTCTGGCTGTTGCAGGCCCGGTCGATGGTGATGAGATTGATCTCACCAATTGCGATTGGGTTGTCCGCCCGAAACAGCTGATCGCCAATCTCGGATTTGAAGACGTAACCGTCCTCAATGATTTTGAAGCGCAGGCGCTCGCCGTTGTTTCAATTGAAAAAGAATATCTGCATCAGATTGGCGGAAGCGAAGAAGAAGTCGTTGCCACACGCGTCGTGCTCGGCCCTGGAACGGGCTTAGGCGTTGCAGGTCTTGTGCGCACCAGAACCGCATGGGTTCCCGTTCCCGGTGAAGGTGGCCATATCGACATCGGCCCACGCAGCGAGCGTGACTATCAGGTCTTCCCGCATATCGAAACCATCGAAGGCCGTGTAGCGGCCGAACAGATCCTCTGCGGACGCGGTCTGCGCAATCTTTATCTCGCAATCTGCGCTGCCGATAAGGTGGCACCTGTTCTAGATACACCACCCGATATCACTGCAGCAGGTCTTGATGGCAGCAATCCTCAGGCTGTCGAGACGCTTGAACTCTTCGTGACCTATCTTGGCCGCATTGCCGGCGATTTGGCCCTCATCTTCAAGGCACATGGCGGCGTCTATCTTTCAGGCGGCATTCCCCAGCGCATCATGTCTGCGCTGCAGGCCGGATCGTTCCGCGCAGCCTTTGAAGACAAGGCTCCGCATACGCATTTCATGCGCGATATTCCGGTACGCGTCGTCGTTCATCCGCTGGCAGCCCTCAGCGGTCTTTCGGCTTTCGCACGTACTCCTATGCGGTTTGAGGTTGCCACCGATGGCCGCCGCTGGCGCGTCAGCTAAGCGGCTTCGCTTTCTCAGGCATGGTCAAGCGACAAAGATAACGCTATAGAAGCGCTGCAATGAAAACACTCATTGCAGCCTTTTGTCGTTTCCAGTCCAAAAGGACGCGCGAAAATGCATGATCAACGACAGCCAGCGGCTGCTAGATAAAAAGCACTTTGCCCGTGAGCCTATTCAAAAAGAAAAAAAACAAGATCGACCCGAGCGAAGCCACCCGCGTCATTCGTCGTATGCTATCGGAAAACGGAAGCCAGTATAAGGCGAGCTATGCGATTGCCATCGCTGCTTCGCTAATCGTAGGCGTTTCCAATGGTGCGCTTGCTTATCTGATGAAGCCGATGATCGACAAGATTTTCTATGAACAGAAGATCGGTCTTATCTGGGTTATCTGCGGCGCCATCCTCGGAATTTTCGTGCTTCGCGGACTTTCAAGCTATGTTCAGGCGGTCGAGCTGGCCAAGATTGGCAACAATCTGGTCGCGCGCTATCAGAAGCGTATCTTCGATCACCTGCTCAAGCTCGGGCTGGATTTCTATAATGATACACGCTCCGGCCATCTGGCAGCGCAGATCAATCAGAATGTGAATGGCATCCGCGATCTTCTGAACATGACGATCACCTCGATTGCGCGCGATTTCGTCGCGCTGATCGGGCTGATCGGTATGATGTTCTATACCGATCCGTTTATGTCTACGGTTGTCTTCCTCGTAGGCCCGCCACTTGTGCTGGCGGTTGCCTATATTTCGCGCCGTATCCGGTCCGTCACACGCGATCTGGTGCATCTCAATTCCCATCTTCTGGGCGCAATGCAGGAAACTGTGCAGGGCATTTCCATTGTGAAAGCCTTCACCATGGAAGATCAGCTGCGCGGCAAGATCAGCACGCTGATCGATCAGGCTGAAAACCGCAGCAACAAGATCGCCCGCGTTTCCGAACGCACGACACCTATTGCCGAAATTCTTGCGGGCTGTGCTATCGCAGGCGTTTTGGCCTATAGCGGCTATAATGCGATCCTCAACCAGCAGCCTCCAGGTGCGATGTTCGCCTTCATCACGGCTCTGCTTCTTGCCTATGATCCGGCACGCCGTCTGGCACGTCTGCAGGTCGGTCTTGAACGCGCCCTCGTTAATGCACGCATGATCTATGAAGTGCTGGATATTGAGCCCAATCAGGGCGATGCGCCTGACGCCAAGGCGCTTACGGCTGGCCCCGGCGAGATCGATTTCAAAGACGTGCGCTTCTCTTACAGCGACATCGCGCCGGTTCTGCATGGCGTGAGCTTCACAGCCAAAGCGGGCGAAACCACAGCGATTGTCGGCGCTTCGGGTGCAGGCAAGTCCACACTGATCAATCTCGTGCAGCGGTTCTACGATGTCACCGGTGGGCAGATTCTGTTCGACGGACAGGACATCGCCAAAGTGACAAAGGAATCGCTTCGTCACTCCGTGGCCTATGTTTCGCAACAGCCTTATCTGTTTGAAGGAACGATTGCCGACAACATCCGCTATGGACGTCCGGATGCAACGCAGGAAGAAATCATCAAGGCGGCAGAGCTTGCCAACGCGCATGAATTCATTCTCCAGCAACCACAGGGCTACGATACACCTGTCGGTGAAAACGGTGTTACTCTCTCAGGCGGTCAGCGGCAGCGCCTTTCGATTGCCCGTGCAATCGTGCGCAATGCTCCGGTATTGCTGCTCGATGAAGCGACATCCGCACTCGACAACGAGTCAGAAAAACGCGTGCAGCAGGCGCTTGATCACATCATGCAAGAGCGCACGACCATCGTCATTGCGCACCGCCTTTCCACCGTCGTCAATGCCGACCGCATCGTTGTCATGGAAGCCGGTCATGTGGTTGAAGAAGGTCGTCATAACGATCTCATCACGATACCCAATGGTGTCTATGCCCGCTTCTACCAGCTTCAGAGCGGCAAGGACGACATGCTGATCGCAAACACTGTTACAGAGGAAAAATCCAATGGCTGATAGTGCAGAAATCGGGCTCGTTGTTGTGGGCGCAAATGGTCGAATGGGACAGGCTCTCATTCGCGCCATCCACGCAATTGACGGAGCACGTCTCACTGGCGCCATTGCGCGTCCCGGCTCGCCATTTCTGGGCAAGGATGCGGGCGAAGTAGCAGGAGTGGGCAATCTCGGTGTCGCGATTACCGATGATCCGCTGCCGGTTTTTGCAAAGGCGCAAGGCGTGCTCGACTTCACCACGCCAGCGACAACGCTCAACTATGCAGGCCTCGCAGCACAGGCACGCATTGCGCATATTATTGGCACCACGGGTCTTTCGGTCGAAGACGAAGAAAAGATCCGCGCCGCAGCGCGTCATGCCACAATCGTCAAATCCGGCAATATGAGCCTTGGCGTCAATTTGTTGTCCGGTCTCATCAAGAAAGCAGCACAGGCGCTCGGCCCTGAAGATTTCGACATCGAAATCCTCGAAATGCACCACAAGCACAAGGTTGACGCGCCTTCCGGCACCGCCCTTCTGCTTGGTGAAGCAGCAGCGCAAGGTCGCGCTATCAATCTCGCAGAAAAGAGCGTGCGCGTACGCGACGGTCACACCGGCCCGCGTGAGCAGGGCACAATCGGCTTTGCAACCCTGCGCGGCGGCTCGGTTATCGGTGACCATGAAGTGATTCTTGCTGGCGAAGGCGAGCGCATCACCCTCGCCCATCATGCTCAGGACCGCACAATCTTTGCTCGAGGCGCCGTGAAAGCAGCTCTTTGGGCACATGGAAAGAAACCCGGCCTTTATTCCATGCTCGATGTTCTCGGACTTAACGACTAACTAACAATTATCCCAACGGAGTGCTGCGATGTCTCGTACCCTCGTCCTGGTCCGCCACGGCCAAAGCGAATGGAATCTGAAGAACCTTTTTACCGGCTGGCGCGATCCGGGCCTTACCGAACAGGGCCATGCCGAAGCCAAGGCTGCGGGTCAGCGTTTGAAGGCCGCTGGCCTCAAGTTTGACCTCGCATATACTTCGGGTCTGTCGCGCGCGCAGGTCACATGCCAGCACATTCTTGACGAGCTCGGCCAGTCCGACCTCGAAACGATCCGCGATCAGGCTTTGAACGAACGCGATTACGGCGATCTTTCCGGCCTTAATAAAGACGACGCACGCGAAAAGTGGGGCGAAGAGCAGGTTCACATCTGGCGCCGTTCTTACGACGTCCCTCCTCCAGGCGGCGAAAGCCTGAAGGATACCGGCGCACGCGTCTGGCCTTATTACCTGCACACCATCCAGCCGCATGTGCTGCGTGGCGAAACCATCCTGGTTGCAGCCCACGGCAATTCGCTGCGCGCGCTCATCATGGCGCTCGATGGCCTGACACCGGAAGAGATTCTCAAGCAGGAACTCAATACCGGCGTGCCAATCATCTACAAACTGAACGCCGATTCGACCGTCGCTTCCAAGGAAGTGCTTTCTGCATAATGATTTTTCGGGCGCGGCTGCAATTACGCACCGCGCCTGATCTCTGTTTTCATCTCGGTTCCCCGGCCTTTTTCAGCCTTCACGACAGGAATGTGAAAAAAAGCTGATTGAAGTGCGAAATCGTGATTGACAGAGACAGGCCGACCCCTTAGATCGGTCCTCGTCGCCCAGATGGCGGAATTGGTAGACGCACCAGCTTCAGGTGCTGGCGCTCGCAAGGGCGTGGAGGTTCGAGTCCTCTTCTGGGCACCATTTCCAAGTCTTCAGACCACTACCAAGGTCCAGAAGCACCCCAAAAAGCCCGCGCAAGCGGGCTTTTTTGTTGCCTGTGTTTGCCCATTGAGCCAAGCGCCAAACGGTTCGGCAAAGACCGAAATCAGATCTCATTGCGCAAACACATAAGCGTGATCTGAGCTACTCCAAACCAGAATGAAACTGAAAATCAACGGTTTCAAAATAGACCACGCATCGGGTGGGTTTGGATGAAATCATGGCCGTATATGGCACATGAATGGTAGCGATTTGTTCTTCGATAGAGCATTTCGAAACCGCATTCTTTTCACTCAAATGACAAGCTTTCCGGCGTCCCTCCCAACGGGCGGGTTTCCCGAACGCTTGAGTTCGAAAACCATAGGAAATGAAAATATGAAGAAGCAGACACTCTCCCTCATCGCTGTAATGCTTATTGCTGTGGCAGCAGCGGGATGTCAGTCGACGGACAACAAGACACGCGACTGGGGCAACAACAGGTCGGACGCACCTAGCCGCTCGGCAACTTCACAGTCCATGTAAGGGATTGGGCTACGCCGCGCGCGTGGCTACAGTCGTAAAATGAAAAAGGCCGGCAAATTGCCCGGCCTTTTTTACGCTGTCATCAGTGCTGGTACATCCGCAGTCACGACAACAGCTATAACGCCATAGTGAGCGTGATTGGTTAATAAATGGTTAACGAACAATGGCTTCGTAATCTCGCAATGCTTTGGGCCTTGCCACATACGAGAACTCCGCGCATCCTTCATTCAAGAATTGCGATTTGAAGGACAAATCAGATGGAGCAACCTGCCTATGACCTTGAGTTTGGGGAGATGATCCGCTGGCTCCGCGAGCATGGGCTTATTCTGCAGTCCGATCTTGAAGGCAATGCCGAACTCTCTACGCGCGCAGAACGGTTGGGTCGCAAACGTCGGCGTGAGGCAGAACAGACAAAACAATAGTGGGATTTACAGGCTCAAAAACAATAATCATATCAAGCCTGGGACGAAGCAAAATGGGGAGAAGAATGCGCCATAAGGGCTTGCTGGATTTTGGCAGAAACGGGCTGTTTTACCGGTTGTTTCTAGTGAGCGCGATCTGCGCGATCCTGAGCAGCGTATTGAGCCAGAATGGGGAGATTCCGTTCTGGCGCTGGGTTCATTATCTAACCAAACCAACCGCGACACTGCTTCTGCTTTTCGCAATTCTGAACGCCCCTCGTCTCAACTCCAAAACATACGGATTTGCAATCGCGCTTGGGCTTGCATTTGCAGCCGCTGGCGACTTTTTCCTGATGCTACCCGGTGAATATTTTCTCACTGGTCTGATTTGCTTTCTCATAACTCATTGCATTTACATCTATGCACTGTGCCGAAAGACGCGCTTTGCAGAAAGCAAACTCGCCTTCCTGATCTTTGCAGTGCTCGCAATTTCGATCATTGTGGGTCTGTGGGGCAAATTGCCGTCAGCCATGAAAATCCCCGTTGCCATTTATGCGTCAGCAATTGGCATCATGGCGGCTCAGGCCTTTAGCCGTGCGCTTTCGACAAGCCCCGACACCGCGGTACGCTATGCCGCATGGCTTGCCGCTGCGGGCGGCATTTTCTTCATGGTGAGTGATACGCTGCTCGCATTCAATCGTTTTCACACGCCTATTCCGCTCGCGGGCCTCTGGGTTCTCACCACCTATTATGTGGCGCAGTTCCTTTTCGCGCGCTCAACAGAGAGTTTTGCCTATGAGCGCTGATCAGCCTGCTTCGCCACAATACCAATTGCAGGCGACATTAAAGCGTTTGCGACAAAGCTGGCTGGATGATCGACCAGCCTATGAGCAACGCATCGATGATCTGCGGAATCTGCGTAGAGTTCTCCATGAGCGTCTTGAGGAGATGGCACACGCCATCAATGCCGACTTTGGCAATCGCTCGAAACATGAAACCTTGCTGGGCGAAGCCAGCGTTGTCTTCGCCGAAATCGATCACGCACTGCATCACCTGAAACGCTGGATGAAGCCACAACGCCGAACCGCAGGCTGGAAACTGTGGCCCGCAAAAGCCGAGCTTCGTTTTGTACCTCTTGGCGTGGTTGGTATTATTTCGCCATGGAATTACCCGGTCAATCTTGCGCTGGCGCCGCTGGTGGCAGCGGTCGCCGCTGGCAACCATGTCTTTCTGAAACCGTCCGAGCATACGCCACACACATCAGAATTTCTGCGCAAACTGATCGCCGACGTCTTTCCTGATGATCGGGCAACGGTGGTACTTGGCGATGCGCATCTTTCCGCTGAATTTTCATCGCTGCCTTTCGACCACCTGTTCTTCACCGGCTCGACTGCCGTTGGTCGCAAAATCATGAAAGCGGCAGCCGAAAACCTCACACCCGTAACTCTGGAGCTGGGTGGTAAATCGCCTGCCATTATCGGTGAAGGAGCCAGTCTCAAACGCGCCGCAAGCTCCATTGCTACAGGCAAATATTTCAACGCGGGTCAAACCTGCATCGCGCCTGACTATGTGCTGATCCACCAAAGCAAACGCGATGCCTTCGTAACCTTACTGCGCGAAGAAACTCGCAAGCGATATGGCGAGGGATCAGCGCAAAGCGACCGCACGACGATCATCAATGATGCACAATATGCGCGCCTGTCCTCGTTGTTGCACGATGCAGAGGATAACAGCGAAGCAATCGTTCCGCTGATGGATGCACCAACTTCACAAAGCCACCCGCGGCTGATGACGCCCGCAGCAATTCTGGAGCCCGGTCCGACCAGCGCAATCATGCGCGAAGAGATTTTCGGCCCCCTGCTTCCGATTATAAGCTATCGCTCAATTGATGAGGCAATCGCTTATGTTCTCAATCATGAGCGGCCACTGGCGCTTTATTGCTTCAACGACAACACAGCTGAAATCGAGACGGTGCTTTCTCAGGTCGTTGCAGGCGGCGTGTGCATCAATGACACGCTCTATCATTTTGCATGCGGAAATCTGCCGTTTGGTGGCGTTGGCCATAGCGGCATGGGGCATTACCACGGCAAAGATGGCTTCCTGACCTTCTCGAAAGCCATGCCAGTCCTGACCAAATATACGCCTGCAGCAACGGACTTGATCAAGCCACCCTATACTGGACTTGTTGACCGGATAATCCGTTTCATCACGCGATGAGCTGAACTGAAAACAATCTTGTCAGCAATCTGTGATCCAACACTACTGTTCAAACCGCAAAATGACCTATTTAAAAGGATATCCAAAACGGCACGAGGTAGCGGCGGGTGAAGAAAAAGAAAACACCAGGTCGAATTTCTACAAAAATATTGACGGCTATCCGTAATCGGCCCGGCTTCCGACCGCTGCATACCAATGTTGCAGACGGCGACATCGTGATCGCCTCCTACAATGTCCATAAATGCATTGGTGTGGACAAGATCTTCGACCCCCAGCGCACAGCCGACGTTATCAGCGAAATCGATGCCGATGTGATCGCTCTGCAGGAAGCAGACAAGCGTTTCGGCGAGCGATCCGGCCTGCTGGACTTAGGGCTGCTTGAGCGCCGCCACGGTCTTGTTCCCGTACCGATTACATCGACAATGCCCAAAGGCCATGGCTGGCACGGCAATGTTTTGCTGTTTCGCGAAGGTGTTGTGCGCAATGTGCGCCAGCTTGCTTTGCCAGGGGTAGAGCCGCGCGGCGCACTGGTTGCCGACCTGCAATTCGCATCCGGCCCTCTGCGCGTAATCGCAGCACATCTGGGGCTTTTGAAGCGCTCTCGCGAACAGCAAGCGGAAAGCATTCTTTCCGCATTGCAGGAAGCCGACACCCTGCCAACGCTGCTGATCGGCGACCTCAATGAATGGCGTATCGGCAAACGATCCTCACTGGCATCGCTCATGCCGGTGTTCAACCATGTATCAACTGCAGTACCCAGCTTTCCATCCCGCTTTCCAGTATTTGCGCTGGATCGCGTTCTTGGAACGCCGCATAATCTGGTAACGGCTGTAGAGGTTCACAACACACCGCTGGCGCGCATGGCTTCTGACCATCTTCCGATCAAGGCGCATCTCGATCTTAAAACCGCAGCGCAGGTCCTCGAAGAATTCAATCCTTCACTGCTGACCAGCAACTCAAGTTCAGGCAGCTAAAAAGCCTTAAAGATAAGGCGATCCGAGCCAGATGATACGGTCGATCAGTCGTTCGTAGAACGGGCGGTTTTTGAGACGGGTTAGGTTCACTTCCCGGCTGCTGTCGATCACCTTGCCGATACGTTCTTCGACTTTCAGCGCAATCTCGCGATCCAGAATTTCGAGATCGACCTCAAAATTTAACCGCAGCGAACGGGCGTCAAGATTGGATGAGCCGACATAGGACCACGCACCGTCAATCGTCATCAGCTTGGAGTGATTGAACGCGCCCCCTGCCCGCCAGATACGACAGCCACCTTTCAGCAACTGATCGAATTGCGCGCGCATGGCGCGATCCACCAGCTTGAGATTATTGACCCCCGGAACCACCACATCAACCGACACACCACGCCGGGCAGCAGTGACCAGCGCACTGATAAGTTCGCGGTCTGGCAGGAGATAAGGCGACATGATCAGGATGTGCTCCTGCGCAATCGAGAAGGCGCCCATCATCATGCGATGATTGGTTTCAATGTTCTTATCTGGCCCCGAGCCGACCACGCGGATGAGCTTGCCGGTTCCCGGCGGATCTTTGGGTGCTGCAATGCTCCAGGCGTCACCGGTCAGCAATTCGCCTGTTGCAAAACGCCAGTCTTCCGATGCGACATGGAAGAGATCGGCAATCGCCGGACCTTCGACGCGGAAATGCGTGTCAAACGCAACCGCATCGCCAGCGATAGCTTTTACAAAGCCTGCACGAATATTCATGCCGCCGGTAAAGGCCAGCTTGCCATCGACGATCAGGATTTTACGGTGGGTGCGCAGGTTTGCATAAGGCAGACGCAGACCCATAATGATATTGCCGTTGAACACATCAACAGCCACACCATTTTCCTTCAGCAGATTAACGATGCTGGGAATGGAATAGCGCGCGCCGACAGCATCCACCAATACACGAACTTCGACACCACGCTTGACGGCATCACCCAGCGCATCGGCAAATTGCTGGCCGATTGCATCACGGTCAAAAATATAGGTTTCAAGCATGATGCTGCGTTCAGCTTTGCCGATAGCATCCAGCATTGCCGCATAGGCTTCATCACCGGTTTCCAGCATTTCTATGCTGTTGCCGCTGGTAAAATCATAAAGGCTGACAGTGTCGCCAAGAATTTTCATCGCCCCGAACTGACGTCCGAAGGCCGCGCGCACGAGATCATTGGTCGTGTCGAAATGCGATAAATGATAAAGCGCAATATTGCCCATATTATCGCGCTGATGTCCGAGGGTGCTGCGCCGGATACGGTTCACACCTGCCAGCGCATAGACAACCGCACCGACGATTGGCGAAAGCACAATCACGCCAACCCAGCCGAGCGCGGTCCGCACCTCATCCTTGGTCATTGTCGCGTGGATAGCTGCAATCGCTCCCAGAACGATCGACAGAACAGCCAGGATATGCGGCCAATAGTGCGAAACCAGATCAAACATCAAACTGACTTTAAGCCAAAAAAAGTTTTTACTGCAAAGACATACCGTGTTCTGGCTCTTACACCAACAGGAGATTTTTGGGCGAGTTCAAGCCTCGGATCCATCTCTGGCCAAATCTTCAGTTTGGCTTATATTGCTGATCGGGAATGAAAATTGAGGGACATCTTATGGCAACAGCACAGAATGACTTTAATCGTCCTACCCTTCCAACCGAGGTCTCATCAAAATGGGGCTGGTTCGTCGCTCTCGGCGTCGCACTGCTGATCCTCGGCGGTATTGCTTTCGGCAATCTGGTTCTCGCGACAGTCGTCTCCGTCTACTATGTCGGCATCATGATGCTGGTCGCAGGGATCATCGAAATCATTCATGCTTTCGGCGTGAAGACCTGGGGCAGCTTCTTCTTCTGGCTACTGAGTGGTTTGCTCTATGCAGCCGCAGGCATTGTAGCCTTCGTCAATCCAATTCTCGCCGCAGGCGTGCTGACCTTCCTGCTTGCAGCCGCTCTTCTGGGTTCCGGCTTCTTCCGTATCTGGATGGGCTTCAAGTCAAAGCCAGCAGCAGGCTGGGGCTGGATTGTTGCAGCGGGTGTTATCACCGCTCTCGCAGGTCTCGTCATTGCAATGCAGTGGCCGGTCAACAGCCTGTTCATTCTGGGCCTGTTTTTGGCAATCGACCTGATCTTCCAGGGTTGGTCGTTCATTGCATTCGGCCTCGGCATCAAGCGCTAAAATCATAAACAACAAATTTGCGAAGCGGCGTTCCTCACGCCGCTTTTTCATTTCAAACACCGGGCTTGTTGAGATTTTGGCCAATGACTGCTAGATGCAGCGCAACATCTTCGCAGCGCGCGTTTCGCGCAGCCATCACTTCGCCATTACGAGTTTCTTCATGCCCGCTGATCATCCTGTTTCAAAGCGCCGTACCTTCGCGATCATCGCGCACCCGGATGCTGGTAAAACCACGCTAACCGAAAAGCTTCTGCTGTTCGGTGGCGCCATCCAGCTTGCCGGTGAAGTGAAGGCCAAGAAGGATCGCATCCAGACCCGTTCGGACTGGATGAACATCGAACGCGACCGCGGTATCTCGGTAGTCACTTCCGTGATGACCTTTGAGTATAAGGACTGCATCTTCAACCTGCTTGATACACCGGGCCACGAAGACTTCGCAGACGATACTTATCGCACGCTGACCGCTGTGGATTCTGCCGTCATGGTCATCGACGCCGCAAAAGGTATCGAGCCACGGACGCTGAAGCTATTTGAAGTCTGCCGTATGCGCGATATTCCAATCGTGACCTTCGTCAACAAGATGGACCGTGAAGCACGCGATCCACTCGAAATTCTTGATGAGATCGAAGAAAAGCTGGCGCTTGATACAGCACCGATCACCTGGCCTATCGGTTCGGGCAAAAGCTTTGCCGGCACTTATGATCTGCACAGCAACACTGTGCGCCAGAAGGATGCCGAAGAGCAGCCCACCAAGGTCAGCGGACCGGAAGAAGCAGCGAAGCTTCTGCCTGAAAACGAACGTGAAGCATGGATTGAAAGCGTCGAACTTGCGCGCGGCGTCTGCCGCCCGTTTGACCTCGCATCCTTCCGCGAAGGCCATATGACACCGGTTTATTTCGGTTCAGCACTGAAAAATTACGGTGTGCGCGATCTGATTGAAGCCTTCTGCGACTTCGGCCCAAGCCCACGCGACCAGCAGGCAGATAGCCGCATGGTTGGTGCGACCGAAGACAAAATGACCGGCTTCGTGTTCAAGATTCAGGCCAATATGGACCCGAACCACCGCGACCGTATTGCCTTCCTGCGCGTCTGCTCCGGCAAGCTTTCACGTGGCATGAAGGCCAAGCTGGTGCGTACCGGCAAGCCGATGAGCCTGTCTGCGCCACAGTTCTTCTTTGCACGCTCCCGCCAGATCGCAGACGAAGCATTCGCGGGCGATGTGGTTGGCATCCCGAACCATGGCACATTGCGCATCGGTGACACGCTGACCGAGGGTGAAGACATCCTGTTCCGTGGCGTGCCGAACTTCGCGCCGGAAATTCTGCGCCGCGTCCGCCTTGATGATGCGATGAAGGCGAAGAAGCTGCGTGAAGCGCTTCAGCAGATGGCAGAAGAAGGCGTTGTACAGCTCTTCGTGCCAGATGATGGTTCACCGGCAATTGTCGGGGTGGTTGGTGCGCTGCAGATCGACGTTCTGACCGAACGTCTTAAGATCGAATATTCTCTGCCTGTCGGCTTTGAAATGTCGCGCTTCTCTATTTGCCGCTGGATCACAGCGGATGAACCGGCGGAACTCGACCGCTTCATCGCCTCGCATCGCGCTGATATCGCACACGATCTTGACAATGATCCGGTATTTCTCGCGCAGAATGGCTTCTCACTCAACTACGAAGCCGAGCGTTGGAAGGCGATCCGCTTTGCCACGATCAAGGACTATCAGGTCCGCGACAAGGCCTGATATCACGGAGAAACAATGAACGACCCTGTTCTGGCTGCTCTCAACCTGCCCGATGCACTTGCGCATTCTCTGGCAGGCTATCGCAGTCAGCAGGATGGCATTGGCCGATCCACGGCCAATGTTCTTCTTCTGGAGCACCCGGAAAAAGCCCCGCTCGTTTTAAAGATTGAGCCCGCAAGCCCTGTCGGCGAGCTTGCCGATGAAGCGGCCCGGTTGACCTGGCTCAGTCAGCAAAACATAGCCTGCCCTGCTATCATGAGCTTTGTTCAGGAGCCTGATCAAAGCTATCTGCTCATGACACGGCTGGAAGGCCACGACCTCGCATCTGCTGCAGATCGTCTTGCACCCCAGCGCATCATCGAAATTCTCGCAGCAGCGCTGAAATCATTGCATGATATTGATCCCACATCATGCCCGTTTGATCATCGGGTCGATATTCGCATTGAAGACGTCCGCAAACGTGTTTTGGCAGGTGCGGTTGATGAAGATGATTTCGATGACGAACGTGCAGGACAAACGGCTGAAGATCTGTTCGCAAAACTCTGCAGCCTTAAACCGGCAAGCGAAGATGTCGTCATCACCCACGGCGATGCTTGCCTACCCAATTTCATGGCCGCTAATGGCAATTTCACGGGCTTCATCGACTGTGGAAGACTGGGTCTTGCCGACCGTCATCAGGACTTGGCGCTGGCTTGCTGGAGTGTTGAATATAATCTCGGCAAAGAATGGGTGATGCCATTCTTTGCTCTCTATAACGGCCCTGTAATAGACGAAAAGAAGATCGCTTTTTATCGCCTCTTGGATGAATTCTTTTAGAGCGCATCCCGAAAACCGTTTCACACTTTTCGGGATGCGCTCTAAAACATTCTCCGCAAATGGCTGAGCTTGTCAGGATTGCGGATGAGATAGACCCCCCGGATCAATCCGTCTTCGATCTCCACCGCAGCCACTTGCGGCAGGCCATCCGCCTCAAGGCTCATATGACCGGGTAAGCCATCAAACAGCGCAAAATGATTGATGGCAGGCACAAGCCCATCGGTCTTACGCGCAATACCGTCATAAAAGCGCATGATCTTTTCACGCCCATATATCGGGTTGAGCGCTGCATTGCGGATACCGCCACCGTCGGAATACATCACAGCATCTTCAGCCAGCAGACCTTTCAGCGCCGTCATGTCACCACTGCGGGACGCCTGAAAGAAAGCCTCGGCAATCGTGCGTCCACGATCCTCGGGCATGGAAAACCGCGACTTCTCCTGTCGAACATGGCTGCGTGCGCGGCTCGCCAGCTGACGACAGGCCACAGCATCGCGATCAAGCACACGCCCGACCTCCTCAAAGCCCATATCGAACACGTCATGCAAAAGAAATGCCGCCCGCTCCAGCGGCGACAGTCGGTCGAGAGCCAGCATCAATGTCAATGTGATATCGTCGCTGCGGTCTTCTTCATCCTCGACAAGTGGCTCAGGCAGCCATGTTCCGGGATAGGTTTCGCGTCGTACGCGTGCAGATTTCAGATGATCGAGCGCAAGACGGCTGACCACACGCGTAAGCCAGCCCTGCGGCTCACGGATGGTTGCACGATCCGCAGCGCTCCAGCGCAGCCATGCATCCTGCACAATGTCTTCGGCTTCGGCATGGGTGCCAACCATACGATAGGCAATGCGGATGAGCCGAGGCCGCACGGTCTCGAACACACCCGCATCATTGATATTTGGCTCAAGCGGCAGCTGCATCGGCTTTAACCGGATGAACGAGACGCAGGCCCACTGCAATCCGGTTCCATGCATTGATGGTGGTAATCAGCATGGTCAGATTGACGATCTCTTCGTCTGAGAAATGCGCTTTCAAAGCATCAAAATCCTTATCCGGTGCGCCCGTCTGTGCCAACAGGGTCAGCGCCTCGGTCCAGCCAAGTGCCACCCGCTCCCGCGCAGTATAAAGCGGTGATTCACGCCATGCAGCAACCAGATAGAGGCGCTCTTCAGTTTCGCCAGCCTTCCGCGCATCAGCCGTATGCATATAGATGCAATAGGCGCAGCCATTGATCTGCGAAGCGCGGATTTTCACCAGCTCATAGAGGCTATATTCAAGTCCGGATGCCGCAACGCGCTTTTCCAGCTCAACCATTGCCTGCATGATCTGCGGTGCGAAAGTGTAAGGGGCAAGTCTTAGTTCCATGATCTCTTCTCCTCGATGTTGACCCGTATTGGTCGCTCACCATCAAGACGAGATAGCTGCATCGGAATGTGACATGCCCCGCATAAAAAATCAGCTTTTTATTTCGAGAAGTGCGGCCGCAATTTTTTCTGCAAGCTTTTCAGCAACTTGCTCCTTGCTCATTTCCGGCCATTCTTCGATGCCTGCGCGGCTCAAAACACGCACACGGTTGCGATCGCCGCCCATCACATCGCCAGACACATCATTGGCAACGATCCAGTCGGCACCTTTCTTGTCGAGCTTGCGGCCTGCATTGGCGAGCACGTCCTGCGTTTCCGCAGCAAAGCCCACCACAAGCCCGGGACGCTTCTCACTATGACCAACACCGGCCAGAATATCCGGGTTCTCTATCATGCTGAGCGTTGGTGCGCCCTCGCCCGGCTGTTTCTTGATCTTCTGATCGGCTGCATTAGCTGTCCGCCAGTCGGCAACGGCTGCAACCATCACAGCCGCATCAGCGGGAAGATGGCCTTCGACCGCCGCCTGCATTTCCCGCGCTGTTTCAACATGAGTGACGTTGACGCCCTGCGGATCAGCGATCGTGACAGGACCGGAGACCAGATGCACAGTGGCGCCCAGATGTGCTAGGGCCGCAGCGATGGCATGGCCCTGCTTGCCCGAGGAACGGTTGGCAATATAGCGCACCGGATCAATCGGCTCATGTGTCGGGCCAGATGTCATGACGATCACTTTGCCTGCAAGCGGCTTCGCCTGTGGCGCAAGCAGGTTTTCAATTGCCGCGACAATAGCCAGCGGTTCGCTCATGCGACCTGTGCCAGCCTCTCCACTTTCCGCCATCTCGCCCTTTTCAGGCCCAATGAAATGCACGCCATCCTTTTCCAATGTCAGACGGTTGCGCCGGGTCGCAGCATTGTCCCACATCGCAGGGTTCATGGCAGGTGCAATCAGCAATGGCACCTTGCGGGCGAGAAGCACAGCACTGGCCAGATCATCGGTAATGCCAGTGGCCATCTTGGCCATACGCCCCGCCGTTGCAGGTGCCACAACAATCAGATCGGCATCGCGCGCAAGGCGAATATGGCCGACATCCTGTTCGTCCTCGCGAGAAAAAAGATCCGTAAACACATGATCGGCGGACACAGTGCCGATGGTCAGCGGCGTCACAAACTGCTGCGCTCCGGCAGTCAGGACCGTGCGAACACGCGCGCCACGCTCTTTCAAACGCCGAATGAGGTCCGGTGTTTTGTAAGCTGCAATCCCGCCGCTGATGATGAGAAGAATTCGCTTATCGCGCAATGAACCGGCAATCGGCGACAAAGCAGCGGCTACCGGCTTCGTCTCTTCAAGACCGCCAAGCAGAAGCCTTGCTTCTTCTTCCATGGAGCGCCCGTTTTGAGCGGCTCTCACGCGAAGCCGCTCTTTTGCAGCGTCATCAAGATTGCGGATTGTAATACTGGCCATTTGATTGCACCGGTCTAATACTGATGCAATCAATGAAATCACTATTCTGTTGAATAATCAACAAACAGATGAATTATGGTGCAGCTAAAGCTCGATATAGAGCTTAATCGCTATCGCAGCCAATGAAATTGCAATCACTATCTGCGCAATGCGTCCCCAGCGCGAGTGCCGCGCCTCGGCTCGGCCAATGGCTTCTGCAGTCGCGTCGTCAAAGCGCAGACCGTTTGCAGCCATCTCGTCAAGCGCCACGGAAGCACGATCCATTCTTGCTACCAGCTCAGGCGTCTTGCGGGTGAAATGGAGCAGCGCATAGGCGCTGTCCTTAGCATCCAGCAACATACCCTGCGGCCCGAGGTTCTTGCGAATCCAAGCGCCCACAACCGGCTCGGCTGCTTTCCACATGTTGAAATGCGGATCGAGCGTGCGCGAAACACCTTCCACCACCACCATCGTCTTCTGAAGCATCAGAAGCTCAGGACGTGTTTCCATGTCGAACAGCTCAGTCACTTCAAACAGAAGCGTGAGCAGCTTTGCCATGGAAATGGTTTCGGCTGGCTGTCCGTGGATAGGCTCACCAATCGCGCGGATTGCCTGCGCAAAACTCGCCACATCGTGCTTGTGCGGAACATAACCGGCTTCAAAATGCACTTCCGCAACGCGCAGATAATCGCGTGTGATGAAGCCATAAAGAATTTCTGCGAGAAAGCGCCGCTGATCCTTGTTGAGCCGCCCGGTAATGCCGAAATCAACGGCGACAATAGTGCCTTTGGGGTCGACGAACAGATTACCCGGATGCATGTCGGCATGGAAAAAACCGTCGCGCAGCGTATGACGCAGGAAAGACTGGATCAGCGTTTCAGCAAGCTTCTTGAGGTCGAAGCCGGCTGCATTCAACGCCCCGATATCCGACATCTTGATGCCATCGATCCATTCGAGCGTCAGGACATCGCGGCCCGTCCGCTCCCAGTCAACATCGGGAACGCGGAAACCTTCATCATCCTTGATGTTCTCGGCAATCTCAGAAAGTGCCGCCGCCTCAAGCCGCAGATCCATTTCGATGCGCGTTGTCTGCTGAAGCGTTTCAACCATCTCAACAGGCCGCAAGCGGCGCGTAAAAGGCACATGCCGCTCCTGCATACGGGCGACCATGAAAAAGCTTTCAAGGTCGCGCGCAAAACGCTGGCGGACACCCGGACGGATAACCTTGACGGCAACCTTGTGCGGCGCGCCATCCTTCATCACATAGGCAGGATGGACCTGCGCCATAGATGCAGCCGCAATCGGCGCATCAAAACTCACATAAAGATCATCAATCTTGCGACCGAGAGAATTCTCGACTGCTGAAACGGCTTCCGTCTGCGGGAAGAAATCGAGCCGGTCCTGCAACAGCTCCAGATCGGCGGCAACATCCTTACCGACAATATCCGGACGCGTGGCAAGAAACTGGCCGAGCTTCACATAAGAAGGGCCAAGCTTGTTCATCGCACGCGAAATGCGTTCAGAGCGAGGCGCATCTTTCGCACGCTTGCGCGCAAGCACTTTGGCAAACTTGTGCCCCAGCGCAGGCAGGCCTGCAGCATCATCAACAGGCAGTGAACTCAACACGCCTTCGCGCGCCATGATCCAGCCAGCACGCATCAACCGTATGGCAGCAGAAATATTGCTCATATCAGACTCAGAGCTTCCAGCCTGAATGAAGCGCTGCAATTCCACCTGTGAAATTGCGATAGCTCACACGCTCAAAACCCGCTTCGCGGATCATACGCGCAAAGTCTTCCTGCTTTGGAAACTTGCGGATCGATTCAACCAGATAGCTGTAGGAATCAGCATCACCCGTGATCATCTTGCCAATCTGGGGAATGGCGTTGAAGGACCACTGGTCATAAATCTTATCAAGCAGCGGCAGTTCAACCTCGGAGAATTCAAGGCACATGAAACGACCGCCCGGTTTCAAAACGCGATAGGCTTCAGACAGCGCCTTGTCGATATGCGGGACGTTACGGATGCCGAATGAAATCGTGTAGGCATCGAAGCTTGCATCTTCAAACGGCAGCTCTTCCGCACTGGCTTCCACAAATTCGAGGTTCTCAGCAAGACCCTTCTTGATTGCGCGCTCGCGACCGACACCGAGCATCGAGCCGTTGATATCGAGAATGGTTACATGGGCCTGACGCCCGGACGCTTCAACAATGCGGAATGCAATATCGCCCGTACCACCTGCAACATCGAGCGAAGTCCAGCCCGGACGCTTGGATGGAGCCAGCCAGCTGATCATCGCATCTTTCCAGACGCGGTGCATACCAGCCGACATGAGATCGTTCATCACATCGTAACGCTTGGCAACCTTATGGAAAACGTCATTGACCAGCCCCTGCTTTTCGCTTTCGTCCACTGCCTTGAAGCCGAACGAATGCTCCATGCCACCATGTGCGCCCACGCGGTCTGCATTGCCTGTCTGCTGGCCCATAACTCACCTGCCGGTTCATGTGCGAAACGAAGCCGATCTCCGTTTTCCGTTTGCCTGATGCATATAAAGCTTGTGCCGGACGATACAAGCACAGACCGCAGGCCGATACCCCTTTTGTGATCTGGTGATTAATTTCCGGCAGTTAGCGCGCATAAGCTGGTGGTCAGCCAAGATTCACACGGCAAATTCAAACCACCAGACTTGCGCAAGGGCGGAAAATGGTCAAAGACAGATAAAACTGTGCGTGTGCGCCTGCCACGCGTTTTCTCCGGCATCATTCGCCGTTAAAGTGAAAAACGATAACAAGAAAAGTGGAAAAATCATGGGCGTTAATGTCGTCAGCCATCCGCTTGTCCAGCACAAGCTCACCATCATGCGCAAGCGCGAAACTTCAACCGCCAGCTTCCGGCGTTTGCTGAAAGAAATTTCGCTGCTGCTTTGCTATGAAGTGACCCGCGATCTCGAACTGACCACCATGCAGATCGAAACACCGATGATGCCAATGGAAGCACCAACGCTTGAAGGCAAGAAGCTGGTCTTCGCCTCCATCCTGCGCGCAGGTAACGGCCTGCTGGAAGGTATGTTGGATCTGGTTCCGGCAGCTCGCGTGGCGCATATCGGTCTTTATCGCGATCACGATACGCTGCAGCCAATCGAATATTACTTCAAGGCTCCGGAAGATATCGTCAACCGCCTCATCATCGTGGTCGATCCAATGCTTGCAACCGGCCACTCCGCCATTGCAGCCATCGACAAGCTGAAGGAACGCGGCGCAACCAACATCAAGTTCCTCTGCCTGCTGGCAGCACCGGAAGGCATTGAACGCTTTACTGCGGCTCACCCTGATGTTGACGTCTTCACCGCCTCCATTGATGATAGCCTTGATGAAAAGGGCTATATCATCCCTGGCCTCGGCGATGCCGGTGACCGCATGTATGGTACGAAGTAAGTTTCAAACCATACGATAAAAGACAGATTGATCCGCGCTGACCGCTCGATAATTGTTATTGAGCGGTCAGCGCGGATTTTTTATCTTCTGATGATCAGCAAAAACGGAACAGCTTTATGTCCACGGATAACCGCCTGACAGAACTTGAAATTCGAGTTGCAGAACAGGAAAAGACCATTGAAGAGCTATCATCTGTCTTGGCCGAACAATGGAAAACCGTTGATCAACTGAACAAGAAACTGACAGCTCTCACTGATCGTTTTCTTATGCTGGAAGAACAGACGGCACCTGACGTGCCCGTCACCAAACCTCCACACTGGTAATATCATGATTGAAATCATCAAACTGGACGACCGCAACGATCTCGCCGCCACCTGCGCCAAATGGAACCACAAAGAGTGGGGTTATCTTTCAGGCGCAACTGAAGACCAGATCATTGCCGGAATGCAAGAACTTGTCCATGCAACCGATGGTCAGGCCGTTCGTGCAGCCTTGTGGAATGGCGAACTCGCGGGCTTTGTTCTGCTGATTCATAACGATCTCGACAGCCACCCTCACCTCAAGCCGTGGGTTGCAAGCCTGCTTGTTGCACCGGAATTCCGCGGGCGGGGTGTTGCGAAGGCACTCATGGCTTCAATTGAAGCCGCAGCCCACGAGCTCGGCTATAGTGAAGCCTATCTCTATACCGACAAGCCTGATCTTTATCGCAAAATCGCCTGGAATGATTTTGAAGAGCTGACCGGTGACGATGAAGGTATGTTGATCCTGAATAAGAAAATCGCGCGGAGTTAACCGCGCGATTTTTTTGCTTTTATGATGCTGCTGGTATCGGGCAACTAACGCCCGTTCCGCGCAAGCCGCAATAGCCATTCGGGTTCTTGGCCAGATACTGCTGATGATAATCCTCCGCATAATAGAATGTCGGAGCATCACTAATTTCTGTTGTAATCGGGCCGAGACCACGCCCAGACAGTGCTGACTGATATGCATCTCGGCTCTTCTCAACCGCTTCGCGATCCGCCTCGTCAAAGGTGTAGATCACCGAGCGATATGTTGTGCCGATATCATTGCCCTGTCGCATACCCTGCGTCGGATCATGCTCTTCCCAGAACAGCGTCAGCAGTTCATCAAGGCTCACAACCTTTGGATCGTAAACCACAAGAACAACCTCGGCATGGCCTGTGAGACCCGTGCAGGTTTCCTCATAGGTTGGATTGGGTGTGATTCCGCCCGCATAGCCAACGGCTGTCACATAGACACCCGGCACCTGCCAGAAAAGCCGCTCTGCGCCCCAGAAACACCCCATGCCGAACATGACCTGTTTCAGACCTTCCGGCCATGGCCCCTTCAGCGAATGCCCTGAAACAAAATGCGCTTGAGCAGTCGGAATTGGTGCTGCCCTGCCCGGCAAGGCATCCGATTGGGAAGGCATTTCAATTTTCTTGCGATAGCTGTCCAGAAAACCCATCTAACACCTCCTTATGCATGTCATGAAAGGCGGGAAACCTTACACAACACGAACAAACAAATTCATAGAGCGTAGAAGCCGAAGCTAAACCGTTTACCGCGCGGTGAATTGTAAAAAACGTTTCTCGCGGCGATGGCCAGCGACGTAAAACAGTAGCGCCAACACACCGAACAAGACCCAGCCCGGCTGTTCGAGGACAGGAACGAAGATCCCGTTCCACACTCCTGACGATATATAGTGCGTCACATAAGCTTCTGCATCCCCCAGGCTTTCAGGGGCTGCTCTCGCCCATATATCCAAAAGCGGCTTGGTGACAAAAGCTGAGGCGCCCACCGAGCGCGCTCCGTCCAGAATCGCAAATATGACGCCAAGCGCCAAAGAAATGACCGCGAAACCACGCAAAACAAAACGGATCACGATTCTTGTCCTGTTTCTTCAGATGCAGCGCCATGGAAATCTGCCCGACACTTTATCCTGACTATATCTTTGCAGCACCTTAATTATAGCATGGCACCAGGTTAAGCCCAAAGTGCAGAAATTACCCACCAATCATGCAAAAATTATCCGTTTAATAACAATGGGTTACAGGGGTTACAAAAAGCTTCTCACAGGCTGGAAGATTTTAATGCGGAAAAGCCAAATAAGAGTTGAACATCAGCCCATTCTGGCTATATTGCGCGCCGCAGGGGCTTTTTTGGTAGTCAACCAATACCTGATTTGAAAGCCCTTCCTTGCTTGCGTTAGTTCTGATCATCAGACGATATCACAATAGCAATAGACGGAGAGGTGGCCGAGTGGTTGAAGGCGCACGCCTGGAAAGTGTGTATACGGGGAACCGTATCGCGGGTTCGAATCCCGCTCTCTCCGCCATGAGCCGCTTTTAAGCGCTTGTTTTCCTTAGAATCAATGACTTAGCATGTACTTTTGGTACACAATTCGGTACGCATGTGCTTATGAAAAAAGCTGTAATTCCGGGATTTGAAGCTCAGTACCTGTTTGAAAGAGGCAATGGCAATTACCTCTACAGAAGGCGGATCCCGGCTCGATATCGAGTTCTGGCTGGAGGCCTTCTTGAATTTAAAGCCTCTCTGGGGTGCAAGAACCATAATGAAGTCATTGAAAAATATGGCAAGCTGCATGCTCATTATGAAAGACAGATGGATCGCCTCAAGGCAGGCAGCAGAATCGACAGCACTGAAAGGCTGCCATTAGAAGAGCTCAAATCCATCAGTGCGGACCTAGGCTTACCATATAAATCGGCAGACCAGCTTCTGCAGGATGATGACTTGGATGCTTTTGCCCAGAGATTGATCATTGCCAGCAAACAGCAAAATCCCAACCCGACTGCTATCCAAGCTCTGTTTGGCATTTCACCTAATGAGCCGACCTTAAAAGATGTTCTGGATTTTTATGAAGAGAACACCAGAGACCAATTGATTGGGAAAAACCCCAGAGAGATTTCAAAGAAGAAAGCTCCTGTGCAACTGGCTGTCAAAAGAGCCAATGATTTCTTTGGGAAAGACAAACCCCTTTCCCAGATTACCAAACAGCTTGCCCTCACCTACAGATCACACATGGTTGATCTGGTTCAAACTGAGGAATTGAAAGCAGGTACTGCCAACAAGCAGATTATGCATCTGAGGAAAATCATCCGGTTCTATCTTGAACAGAACGACCTCAAGCAGGATAACCCTTTCAACAAAATTAGCCTGCAAGAAGAAAAGGCGGCCCGCCCAGCCTATTCAATTCAGTTCCTTAAAGAAAAATGGCTTAGAGGCATCCCTTTCTCATCCCTCAATGATGAATCCTTGCATATCCTCTATGCCATCATGGACACAGGAACCGGCCCAAAGGAAATATGTGGGCTGGAACCTCAGGATATTCATCTGGGTCATGAAGTTCCTCATATCGACATCAAACCAAACAAGATCAGGAAGCTCAAAACTGGCCACAGAGGCAGACAAATCCCTTTGGTTGGCCAAAGCTTGATTGCCTTCAAGAAATATCCACATGGTTTCCCTTCTCATACCGGCCCGACAGGACCAGACAATTTCTCAGCCAATGTGAACAAATATCTGAAAGCGCATGGTCTCTGTGAAACTGATGAGCATGGCATCTACAGCCTTAGGCACACCTTCAAAGATAGAATGAGAAAACATAAGCTCCCACCCGAGCTGCAAAACTACCTGATGGGGCATAAAGACGGGTCAATCGGGGCGCATTATGGCAGCGGATACCCATTAAATGACATTCTTGACTACATGAAGCTTTTAGAAGCCGATTGGAAAAACTAAAGTTTTACAATAGCTTAAGCAAAAATGAGCCTATCAAATGCATCCGGTCAATAGCCAAAATGCATTTGATAGGCTTTTTCATGCAAATGATAGTATATTCGGCAAAATAAATATTGTAGGAGTACAGCAACTGCCCAGCCTGAAGGAACCTTTGGCAAGTTAACTGTACTGAATGAAATATAATGAATCTGAACTTGAATATTATGGTAATTTACTGAAAAAAACTGGTGATATTATAGTTAAATTAGGCTATAATGAACTAATTCCGCTCTTCAATCATTACGATGCTCTGATTAAAAATTTCAAAAATCAGTCAGCCCCTCAATGGGGCTGATTAGGATTATTTTCCCATAATCGAATTTATATAATTTATTTTGTTGATCGCGGCTGCCGGCGGCCGCGATCTAAATGATGTTTGGGTGAATTCCCCCTAGATTATGAATATAAAATAAAACCCGATCGGGCCTGAAACTCTGGGTAGCCATTCCCAGGGTAATTGTAAAACTTAACTAAAAATATGAAAGTAACATAATAATGAATATACAGAATCCATCCATTTATGGATATCTGCCGACAGGCAGATCACTAATTAACTCCAGTCATGATCAATGGCTTTATGATCTCTTTATGGAAAAATTCAGATTTGACTTTAACGATCAAAATATAAAATACAAACAGGCTCATTTTGAGAAAAATCTGTATTTTATAACAATGCAGTTCAGAACCGGATTGTTTGCAGCTAAAGATGCGAAGTCAATTTACAACTCCAGACCAATGTTTGAATCCTTCCGGCTCTGGTATTTGGATGCTGTCAGAACCGTTATGGGGCCGAGAGCAGGCAATAAACTCAAATATCAGCCCTTTACTGTAGCCTGTCTGGATGTTGAAGGCTCGGCTCAAGGTGCTGCTGCAACAGTGTTTCAGACACCACATATTCATGCCTGTCTTCTGGTCCATCCAAACAATCAGGATGAATTTGAAGCCCATCTCCTGTCCCTGAAAGCCAAGCAATTCAAGGACCAGATCATATCCAAGATCGACATTAAGCAGTTTAAAGATGATAGTCGCGGAATTGAGCCAATGCTGACCTACTCATCCAAATATGCCAGAGAACAGCAATCAAGCCCGAGGCATACGGTTCTGTTGGAAGCGTATCCTGCTGTCGATGCTAAGAATTATCCGTTCTATCATCCAACTGGTAGCGCAGCTCATAGAATTGGGTGACAGGTTTTGAATGCGTTGAAAGAAAATCAGCCTTGAATTATCGTTAAAGCGTTAAAGATATGACTTGTGTCTCTGTCGAAGGTTTAGGAAATTTTGCGACACGGAGGAAAGCATTAAGGCTCTTTCTATTGTTCGACCAGGTGGAAGTCTTATTTCCTCTGGTGTGAAAACACTTGAGGTCCGTCGATGGAAACCGAACTTGGCCCCTTCAGAAGATCTGCTTATCGTAGAAAATGGCTATTTTCTTCTTGATGATGGCGATCACGATGATGATGGCACTCCGGTAGCTATTGTTAAGGTGAAGGCTGTACGGCCTTTCACACTTGCTGATATGGAAGCAGCCTGCGCCTCATATTTTGAAGAGGGATGGCTCGCATGGGAGTTAGCCTATGTGAGGCCGGTAAGATCTGTCGCTCGCGTCGTTGCTGCGCGAGGCATCTACGAGCTTGATTTCCCCTTGTCGCACAACTCCTAATTCGTGCGACAATGCCCTGCATCGCTGACGCTGCCGGGGTCTTGTCATAAAAGTCAGACGCTAAAGTCTATTGTTTGCAACTATCTTTTACGACAATATCGATGCGTCGGTATCCAGCGACCAGCCTTCTCAAATGTGCCTCCAAGACGGTTAATCGTATTCTGCTCTAAGCGCCTCCCATTCTTCAAGGAGAGTCGCGTATCGGTCTCGGAAACTGTCCTCCTCATTTCCTGTAAGCGGATAGCGATCAATTGAGAATGGTTCGCCGCGAATAACATCCAGAATTCTAATCTCCTCATGAGGTACATCGGGGAGAGCTTGACCCAACAGCCAAAGCCCGAGCCGCGCAGCCTGCTCGTCCAGAACAGGGGTTTCGGAGAAATAGGGGTAAACATAATGCTCGTCTCCCCGACCATCGCGAGCAGACAAAATGTTGTCGACCTTTACGATGGCATCGAGCCCCGGAAACGGAAACTGCATCCTCAGCTGTCGGCCGGGCTCAAAGGGCGCATTCGTCCAGCGGCGTCTCTCGTCCCACCAGAGCAGGAAGCCGTCCCTTAGCTGTGGATAGAGGTTTTGCCGGCGACCATTCCCAGCGATCCGCCCATCAGTCGCGACATGTAGATCATGCATTCCGAAAACATGTCGTTTCGCGTCACTCCAGAAAGGCGCGTAGAAATCTCCGCCGCCCTCGCCGCCTTCATCCTCAGCTCGTGCGCGCTCCTCTCGAATATCGGCCCGGAGTGCCGATCGGCGAGGCCCCTCTGCCAGAAACATGATCTTGAGGAGTTTGCGAAGGTGTACGCGGCGCATCGACATTTCAATCTCCTGAAAACATTAGGACTTAGTGACAACTAATTCGGCGATCTTAGCCGCAACTTCCGCCATCGACTCTTCGGCAGTGCTCAGCCCGGCCCGAGAAGCTAGCAGTAGGCTGACTTGTTCGAGTTCTTCATAGGTTGTTTCATGAGCAACTGGAACGAGCCGCTCTCGCCTAAGAAGCGCGGATAGCTCTTTGTCTGCAATGCCTTCTGCCGGCAGGCGACGCAGCATGGCCGGGGTCACTAAAACGATACCGACCCGGGAATTCACCAAGCCCTTATCGATCGCTCGCATCATCGGCACCCCTAGGCCAAGATCCTTCTCACTGAACCACACACGGACGCCCAGCGCTTCTAGCAAGTCATGTAATTCCTTGGCAGATCCCTGCCTGTCATCCCATGCATGGCACAAAAAAACATCTCGAAGGTCAGGCTGCGACGCCGCTAGGTTCTCAACATGTTCACGAACGGGCGTGAGCGACTGCACTTGTTCAGGCGTGTACCACACAGTCGAACCAGATCCAGACCAACGCGGCTTTGCAGTATGCCGCCCTGATCCGCGACTGCTGCCGCTTCGGCCGCCGGTGCTTCCTGACGAGGGATACAGATAATCCGATCCTGAACTGTACGTGCCGCCATATCCCCTGCTGCTAAAGCCGCGGTAGCGGCTTCCGCAGGCAGGACAGTTGGCGGCTGCAGCGCCTGATCGATGGCCCATCACTGGAGCGGTGCATCTAGCCATATCTTTTTTCTCCTTCCCAGAATCCTCGATTTGAGGATCCCCTCATAAAAAAGACCGCGTCCAGAATGAACGCGGTCTCGGTGGATCAGCCCTTTGGTGGGTAAGGGTCATTGCCATAACTGTCTCGTTCACGAATTTGGCCGTTTCGGCCATGGATCAACAGTTCAGACTGTTGGTTCTGCGCTATCGAACGAGCATGAGCCGTCGCTTCAGCTTGGGTAGAGTGAACAGCAGTGGCGCGGCTGTTACCGGCACCCTGCACTGCCCAACCATTCGCATGTGGCACAACGTGTTGGTTCTTTCCTGACATCTTCTCACCTCCTTTCCGTCCCAGTATGGACATGCCGTAAGATATGGTGAACGATAGCGGTGTTGTCAATAGTGAACATGTCGTTCATTTGACAGAACGGCGTTTTCAACATACTGACTGCCTCCGCAGAGCAAGTAAGGGAGATTATAAATGTCATTAGCTTCGAAGCTCAAGGAGCTTCGGTTGAGGCGCGGAGAGTCGCTCCAACAGGTTGGCGATGCCGTATCAGTCTCGAAGGCTCATATTTGGGAACTGGAAAAGGGAACTAGTACCAATCCGGGACTGGAGCTTCTGAGAAAGCTCGCTGCTCATTTTAACGTGACCGTTCAGTATCTTGCTGAGGACAAAAAGACCGAGCAAGATCCGTCTTCATTACAGTTTTTTCGCGAGTTCGGCGGCAAGCTTTCGGATAAGGACTGGGAAACGCTACGTGTTGTCGCCGAACGCCTGAAGGATAAGGAATCGAAATGAACGACGATCTGATGATGGATCTCGCGGACTGTGCCGCACCCGAGTCAATCATCGCTTGCATCCTACGCCATCACCCGCACTGGACATCGCCAATCCCAATCGAAGATCTAGCACACTCCATCAACATTATTGATATTCTGGAGATGGAAACGGAGGAGTTCGAAGGCGGCCTCACCACCGATCCGGACAAACAGAAGGGAGTCATTCTCTACAAGGCTGGGACAAAAGGGGGGCGTCGACGCTTCACAATCGCTCACGAGATCGGACATTTCTTGATCCCCTGGCATAAAGGGGATCGGCGCTGCACGAAAAAGGACATGGGCGAGCGACGGACCGAAACGCTTATCCAGCAACAGGAAGCAGAAGCCAACAGGTTCGCGGCCGGCTTACTTATGCCAAAGCCATGGTTCGTGTCTGATATGCGCAAACTAGGCAATGCCGACGTAGAGCACATAAGAACGCTTGCTAGAAAATACGAGACAAGCGTCGAAGCTACTGTAGCCCGGTATGTCGAGTTAACGGACGATTGCTGCGCTTTCATCTTCTCGAAAGACGGAATTATTCGATACACCAAAGCGACCAAGGATTTTCCACGTCTATCGGTTCGCTCAAAGCATCATCTTCCAGAGCTAAGCCTATCCGGGCGACCCTCTGAACGCACACAATCTGGTCAATCCGAATGGGCGGAAATTCAGGGAGTTGTCTGGCTTAGGGATGAAGGCCGTTCTCATTGCCCCAAAGTGCTGGAGCAGACGCTGTTTCAACGGGAGGGATACCAGCTCACACTGCTTTTTATTGCTCCCAATGAAATTGAGGACACGGAGGAGATCGAAGCCTTAGAAGAAAGTTGGACACCAAGGTTTCGCCGATAAAAGGACCCACCGTTGGGAGTTTGCTGTTTTGGCCCTTCACACTATTAATCAAATTCGTGACACTTAGAATTTTAGCAACAATGGACGCCTACCGGCAGCGCGCATTACCTGCCGGGAGGCTAGCTTATCGCGCTATATAGCTTGAAACTGCACCTTGCCGTTGTGCAAGAAGTAGGCTTTCGAGAAAAGCCTCAAATCTACGTTGTTAGGCAAGCGTATATCGTGCATATCCGGCAAAGGCTTCGCTTCTGGATCGTAAGAACGATCAATCTGGGAGATGAAGACGAGAATAATACTATTCTTTCGTGCGAATTGTTGAAGGGCAGTTATTTGCTCCGAAAGCTCGGGCTTGTTTCGCCGCTGATCAAGAATTTGTAGGTAGTCGATAACGGCAACCGTTCCTCGAGAAGCACCGACAAGATGATGCATGATATATTCAGCGCAAATTTCGTCAGAGGTCACGATTTCCAGATCAGCACCGAGACCCGGTGTTTCTCCTTCCAGCGACCGGATACGCGCATGGGTTTCCTGTTCGGTGTATTCGAGGGTGAAGAAAATACCGCGCCTGCCGTCATGGATGGCATCTAGTAGCAATCTAAGCCCAAGCAGCGTCTTACCATGAGCGGGCCGCGCTCCCAATAGGAGCATATCGCCATCAGTAAGCCGAGACAGCATTTCGCTTGCTGTCGCAGCCGTCGAAACACGGGCGGAAAGCAGACTCCACCCTGCAAAACCTTCGTCGCGTGCTATGCGGTCCAACGCCTTGTACAGGGGAATGTTTTCATCGCGAGCCAGCAACTTGGCCCTACGTTTCAGTTTATAGATTGGAGCAGAAAGTTTCATCAAAGAACCTCCATTCCGAGCAGGAAACACAACCCCTCCTTATGCGGCGCTCGAACGGATGATTCGGTGATCTCAATACCCCGTATGAACGATACTTTCCCAATGGGAGGGAGGAGGCTCGGGCCAAGCCTATACGTTCACTATAGCCTAATATGCGTGTCGCGAAAATCCCAAAATCAGCGACAAAGTTTTGGTGGCAGTAATACGTTGGGCTTGTGTTACCGATCAAGTCCAATGAGCGTCTCGGAAGGAATCGAAAGCAGAAACCATGCAACCGCTCTAACCAGTTCAACTTCTTCAGAAAAATGGGACTAACAGCCCTAATTCGCGTGAAACAGAATATACAATTCTGTTTCGTTTTTTCGCTTGTATCACATCTTTTTGGGCCAGCAACCCCTGATTTTCCAAGGTTTTTGAAACACTTCCTAGAAGAATTGTTTCAACAAAAAGCGGGCCATTTCTTTTTCATTTTTCTTTGAATGCTCAATCCCAGGCTCAAGCCCGAGACCGAATTGTATATTCTGTTTCATATAGCGGCCACATTAATACCCTTATGCATCATCAAATACATTTTTCTCTTTCTATTTGAAACATTTCTCATGAATTTTGTTTCCCCCGTAAATACAATATCAAATCTAAGTAGTTTCGAATCGGGGGTAATTTTATGTCCAATCAACCAAACATGAACACTATCGCAGCGGAAATGGCTGCCGAATTAATTAAGTCTGCGTTTAATTCAGTTATGGAAAAGGGTTCAAAGGGCTTTAAGAATTTATGGTCAGCCATATTTGAAGATTTTAAGCCATACATGAATGACATATACAGAAAGAATAGTCATGTCAGAATTATATGTCAGAAAGAAAATGATGTTCCTTTCGATAAGATTTATATAAACAGCCATTTCCGACTTGGAAAAGAAACTTTTACAGACGAAGATTTAATATCAAAAATACGCGATAAAAAAAATATTGTCATTAATGGCGATGGTGGCGCTGGGAAAACTTTTTTTATGAGGCATCTATGGATGACTCTTTTCAAAACATCATACCAATTTACGCCTATATTCTATGAGCTTCGTCTTTTAAACGACATCACCGATATCAATATTGAAGCTATTATTCGCGTCTCCATTTCAAAAAAACGAGAGCTATCTCCTGAGGTTTTTTCGCATTTCTGCGATAATGGTGCATTTTGTTTTATCTTAGATGGATTTGATGAGATCAACGTAAATAAGCGCGATATAATTCAAAAACAAATAATCGAATTATCAAATAAGTATCCGAATTGTCGGATTGTCGTTTCGAGTAGACACGAAGGAAGATTTGCTGGGTGGCAAAACTTCCAAGTTTTCAACTCAGAACCATTTACTTTCAGCCAAGTTAGCACTCTAGTAGACAAAATCCCTTTTGATGAACCGTCGAAAAAAGCTTTCAATAAAATTGTTGATGAAAAATTTTATTATGAAAACAAAACTTTTCTATCGAATCCACTATTATGCGTAATGATGCTGATGACATTTAAAGAAAATATGGACATTCCGAAGCGGATGAATATATTTTATGAGCACGCATTTACTACTTTATATCAGTGGCACGATGCAACAAAAATATACACGCGAGAAAAATGCCTTGATTTCATTGATTTTCAAAGATCTTTTTCGATGTTTTGTCTTTACAGCTACCATAAGGGAAAATCGGAATTCACTTATTCTGAAATAATTGATTATATATCTTCAAGTAGTAAATATTGTGGGATAACGAAGAAGCCAGATGATATATTGCATGACTATATGCAGTCTGTAAATTTAATTAAAATGAACGGTTTATCATATACATTTATACATAGATCATTTCAGGAGTATTTTACCGCGTATGCATTGATGCGTATTGTGCCGAATAAATTTGAATCCATAATAAGGCAAATTGCCGAACGTCACAGCGACAGTGTAATACTTTTATGTTATGAGATGAATGGTAGAAAAGTCATAGATGAATACATAACTCCTCTTTACAATCGAATTGTAAGTGCGAATCTATTAACTAGTGATGGACACCGTTATTTCTATCTCAATAGCCTTGGCGTAAAAGTGAGCTTTACAATCGGTTCGGGGAAGCCATCTATGGCTTTCAAAACCCAGAGCGAGCATCTCCTAGAATTTCTCATCAATGTGAGAAAAATAATCAACTCCAAAAATGGCGTGACATTTATTGCGACATTATTTACCAGTGACGAAATATTTACTGCCGTCCGAAAAATAATGAAAGCAATAGATGTTAAAGTAAATCAATCATTTAGTATTAACATAGATTTGGACGGAATTGAAATCACACAAGATAATAAATCTGGCAATGACAAGAATCTGAAAATAGACACTAGTAGATATAAAGACATTATTGATAAGCATAATTTTGATAAAACAGAATTATTAGTACAAAAAGAGCTTGCCGAAATCGTTGCCTGGTATAGAAAACAGATAAGATCATTGAAAAGACAGGAAAAGTCTTTAGATGATATCTTGGAATTATAAACTTTTCTTCCTTCCTGGCTTGATGTTATTCACCTCATATTCTTGGTTAGTTTCTTTAATTAATAATACAGCAACCTCACATTCTAAAGCACTGGCTAACTTTACTAGTGTTTTTAATGTGGGGTTTTTTTTTCCACGCTCAAGGTAACCAACATAAGCTCGCTCCACTCCTGCACGCAAAGCCAGCTCATCCTGAGATATGTTTTTGGCAACTCTAATCCTTCTGAGATTGAGTGCTAGAAGCTCTTGAATTTCCATACAAAAACAAAAGCATTTTGCCTTTCGTATAACCACGTTTTTTAAAACGTGGTATTATAGAACGCGAATCGATTGGCTTTTATGCCAGTTAAGGCAACTGTTTCTTGGGGCTATTGGAATGCTGAATGATCCTTATGGCAAAAGGCTCTACCTAACTGCATCAGAAAGAAGTTCATTTCTACAATCTGCTATGAAGACGTCTGGTGAGATCAGATCATTTTGTGAAACTCTTCATTTCACAGGTTGCAGAATTTCTGAGGCTTTAAACCTCACTGTCGATCGCATCGACATTGAAAATGAGGTTGTTGTTTTTGAAACCCTCAAAAAGAGAAGAGCAGGAATTTACAGGTCTGTCCCTGTCCCACAGGCACTCATGAACACACTCGACCTAGTTCACCAAGTCAGGAGGCCAGGCAAGCTGAATCGCAAGCTGTGGCAATGGTCTAGGGTTACTGCTTGGAGGCATATCAAAGCAGTGATGGCAGATGCCAAAATCCAGGATGGCCCTCATACATCGCCCAAGGGGCTAAGGCATGGCTATGGAGTGAATGCTATCTCAGCAGGCGTTCCTCTTAACATGCTCTCTAAGTGGATGGGGCATTCGGCCATTGAAGTTACTGCCATCTATACCAATGCAATCGGCAGTGAGCAGAAACAATTATCAGCAAGAATGTGGGAACAGCAATAATGAGTGATTTTTCTGTATCAGGTAAAGTTCAGACAGATGAGATTGACACTGCAGCTGATTTTGAGAAGATCTTTGTTAAGGAACTTAACAGCACTTTCAATAAGGTTAAAACCAAGAATGGTTCCAATGGCTTGACCATAACCGGCCGAGTCAAAACAGCAATCTTTAATCCCATAGCCTCTTTCAAAGGCAAGCTTGATGTAAGCATTAAAAATGGCCAATGTAGATACATTTATGATGGGAAAGTTAGCACAAATGGCTGGTTTTGGATCACACTACTGATCTTCATGGTACTATTTTTCCCACTGATACTGGTGATTGTCATCATGTACCACAAGCAAAAGAACCAGATCATTGAAGAGATGAAGCGGCTGGATCAAAGATTGCATTTTGCAGTAGATAAACTCTGAAATACAAAGACTTATAACCGGATGGAAACCAAGGGGTGTCACACCTATCCCTTGGTTGGTACACAAATTGGCACGCGCGCAGCGAGCGCGCATCATATTTTATCATTTATTTTCAATGTGCTGCGGTTAAAATATTTCTAGGCGGGAGTCCGCTCTCTCCGCCAGAAATATTTTCAACTCGATATTCAAACGTTCTTATTTCAGGCATAACGACCTTATCTAAGGTTCGTATTTTCTCATACAAAGGTACTGAAATTTACGGTCCAGCATCTCGTCCATTTACCCAAATCAGCGATGAGATCGCACCGACCGTTCGCATTTATGATTACGCCACGCCGAAAATCTCATCAAGGTAGAGCCGCTCATACGAAAGTTGCCAAGCGTACCCCTCGTCAGCTCTAAAGGCATCATTCGATGCATAAGGCGGTGCTTGCCGAACGGGAAAACTAAACGAACGAAGGGCTAGTTCACTTGATATCCAGCAGCCTGCATGCTCACCGATCTTAAACTGCGTAGATCACTTCCGCTTCTTCTTCGTCTGCAGATGGCAGACTTTCACGCGCTCGCCATTCTTGCCTTTTCGCCAGACGCAACCTTCGTTGCGGGGCTTGCCTTTGTAGAGATAAATCTTGCCCCGCCGTTTGCTGTTAAAGGTCTGATTGGAGAAATCATGACCACCGACCCGCACATTCTTGCCAAAGCGCACTTCGGCATATGCTGGAAACCCAAGTGACACAGCGAGCATAACGGCTAACCCAATAGATAGAAGCTTCATCGGCTATTTTCCTGTTACGAGCTTACTAGTTGGCTTAGTATAGAATTTCGAAGCCACTTTTTCAAAAGCGCCGCGTTGTGCTTTCAGGACCGTTGGATTTGCATTGTTATGTGAGGTTAGCGGGTGCCCCAGCATGTAGGCAGCATGGCTTATGTTGGCCTGCCCTTTAGCTTTCACCAGGTGCCAGAAACGTCAAAAGCCCGGGCTGCAATTGCACCGGGCTTTTTGATTTGGTTTAGTTTAGTACTGTTTGGAGATTTTGGTTGCGGGGGCAGGATTTGAACCTGCGGCCTTCAGGTTATGAGCCTGACGAGCTACCGGGCTGCTCCACCCCGCGTTATTAAGTGCGAACCATTGCGGCCCGGGAGCGAAGTCAGGCCCCTTTTTTCAAGGAATGGGCCTGATGAGGTGAGGTCGTTTAAAAATCGATTGATTATCGATTTTAGACCGAACGGGCTGCTCCGAGCCACTCTCACTTATTCATTGTATTCGGTATTTTTCGCGGTTGCCGCGTTGAATGGTCTGTTTTGTATGGTTTTGAGAAGATGATTGATATTTGTGTGCTTAGCAGACCTGGCAGCGACCTACTCTCCCGTGTCTTAAGACAA
>NZ_DAMBKZ010000016.1:0-99271 GCF_032066345.1 Brucella sp. | reverse complement strand
TTTCCATCCCGGAAGCCGAGCGACGCAACAAGGATTTGCGCGCCGACTATCTGCGCGCTGCCGATATCGCGATCCTCTGCCTGCCGGACGATGCTTCCAAGGAAGCTGTCACGCTGCTGGAAGGTCACAACTCGACCCGCATCATCGATACCTCGACCGCACATCGGGTACATGCCGACTGGGCCTATGGTTTTGCAGAGCTTGCAAAAGGACAGCGTGAGCGGATCTCTGAGGCACGGCTCGTTGCCAATCCCGGCTGCTATCCGACGGGTGCAATCGCACTGGTGCGCCCATTGCGCGACGCTGGCCTGCTGGCTGCGGATTATCCGATCAGCGTCAACGCGGTTTCCGGCTATACGGGCGGCGGCAAGCAGATGATCGCGCAAATGGAAGACAAGAACCATCCAGAGCATCTCGCAGCCAATAACTTCCTTTACGGCTTGTCGTTGCACCACAAGCATGTGCCGGAACTTCAGTTGCATGGCCGTCTGGATCGTCGTCCGATTTTCAGCCCAAGCGTGGGCCGTTTCCCGCAGGGTATGATCGTTCAGGTTCCGCTGTTTGTTACCGAGCTAGAAGGCACTCCATCGCTCAAGGATATTCATGCCGCTCTGACTGCACATTACGCCGGTCAGGATATTGTGGAAGTGGTTTCGCTTGATGAAAGCAGCAAGCTTGCGCGCGTCGATGCTGAGGAGCTTGCAGGCAAGGATGGCATGAAGCTGTTCGTGTTTGGCACGGAAGGTGACAATCAGGTCAATCTCGTGGCGCTGCTCGACAATCTCGGCAAGGGTGCTTCGGGTGCCGCTGTTCAGAACATGAACCTGATGCTTGGAAAAGCTTAATGACGGAAAGGCCGATATTCCCTGCCGAATGGAATATCGGCTCTTTTGAGCCACTGGCTGATACACATTCAAGCCTCGTCTGGAAAGTCGAACGCAACGACTATCCAGACGAGGTTTTTGTTATCAAGCAGCTGAAGCCTGCAGGAATGGAGGAATTGCGTGGCGCGCATTATCTTTCATGGCGTGACGGTCAAGGCGCTGCAAAGCTTTACGACCTCAAGGGCACGTCGATGCTGCTCGAATATGCGGGCAGCTATCATCTTGATCAGCACCTGAAGAACGGTAAAGACGGCGAGTGCCTGACAGTTTTCGGTGAGGTTCTGGCTGCACTGCATCAGCCTTCTCCCGCTGCCGTTCCCACTGATCTGCAGCCTTTGGATAAGCATTTCGCAGGTCTGTTTGCAGTCGCCAATGAAAGCCCGGTCTATGCGGAAGCCGCATCCCTAGCCCAACGCCTTCTGTCATCGCCACATAGCGCCATTCCGCTGCATGGTGACATTCACCACGAGAACGTCATTTGGGGGCCGCGTGGCTGGCTGGTGATCGATCCCCATGGACTGATAGGTGATGCAGCATTCGATGCCGCCAATATCTTCTACAATCCGCTTGATCGCGATGATCTGTGCCTTGATCTTCAACGCGCAAGGCACATGGCCGAGCATTTCGCGCCAATTCTCAAACGCGATCCAGCCTATGTTCTGGATTATGCTTTTGCTTATGGCTGCCTTTCGGCGGCGTGGCACCGTGAAGACGGCAATGATGCCGATGAAGCGCGGGAGCTGAAAATAGCCTCCGCGCTACGAAGCCTGCGCCTGACGGCTTAGGCTCGGGACCCCTTCATAATAGGCCCGAAGCCTATCCCTCGTAAGCGCCCTTCGTTGCGCGCCAATGCGCCACAGCAAAGGCCAGCACCATCAGCGCAACAAACTGGTGTGTGAGACCGAGATCAAGAGGAACGCTCATCAGAAGTGTTGCAATGCCGATGGCTGCCTGTACCAGTATCAGGCCCAGCAGAACGATGGTCCGGCGCGCATGGGTTGTTGCAGCTGCGTCTTTCCAGACCTGCACGGCATGAAGCACAGCCAGAACCAGCACCGTATAGGCAAACATCCGGTGAACGAACTGCACAGTCTTTGGATTTTCAAACAGGTTACGCCACCAAGGCGATTGTATGAACAGATCTGACGGAATGATCGCGCCGTCCATCAATGGCCAGGTGTTATAAGTCAGACCGGCATGAAGACCGGCAACCAGACCGCCAAGATAAATCTGTATCAGCACCGCAAATACCAGCCAGCCAGCGAAACGCTGGATAGACCGTTCCGCCGGGCGTTCGGTATATTTCACCAAACCGCGGGCGATGTAGAACACTGCCGTTATGATGACGCAGGCTGTGGTCAGATGGATCGCCAGGCGATACTGGCTGACGCTTGTGCGCTCGCTCAGGCCAGACGCAACCATCCACCAGCCGATTGCGCCCTGAAAACCGCCCAATGCAAGCAGACCGAGCATACGATATTTCAGTGTTGTATTAAGACGGCCCGTAAGCCAAAAGAACGCAAGCGGCACGGCTACCAGAAAGCCCACGAAGCGGGCCAGCATACGATGCGCCCATTCCCACCAGAAGATGAACTGAAACTCTTCGAGGGCCATGCCCTTGTTAATCTGCTGATATTGCGGAATCTGGCGGTATTTATCGAATTCTTCCAGCCATTCTGCATGATTGAGTGGCGGAATAACGCCATGGATTGGCTTCCACTCGGTAATCGACAGTCCTGAGCCTGTCATGCGGGTGGCGCCGCCGACCATGACAATGGCGATCAGAACGACAAAAACCGCATAGAGCCAATACCGGATCAACCGACGATTTGTATCATCGCGGGATCTTGTTGCACCCTGCCCTTCATGTCGAACGGAAACTGCCGCCATGCCATCTCTTCCTTCAATATTTAGTCAGGGATACATGCCGCATAGGCGAAGCGGTTACAAGACAGGTTCACGCGACATGCCGACGCGTTTTCGCTTCCTTTGCGCGTGCTCACGAGCTAGTGAAGACAGGACAGAGGAGAAAGACATGCCCGTTCGGCTGAAAAAACTCATTGGCACGTTTCTGCTGGTAGCCCTTGTGATTATCTATGCAGTTTTTGCAACGATCATCGCTGTAGCCCAGCTCGCCAATTCACCGGCGTGGGTACATCTGCTCTACTTCCTTCTCACAGGTCTTTTATGGGTTTTACCAGCCATGGGTATTATCTGGTGGATGGCACAACCTCCGCGCCAAAAACGTCACTGATTATTTTGCGGGGGCGGGTCGAACGTGACTGACAAGGCAACAGTTAGCCTGACACCGCGGCTCATCACCGATTATGAGCAGTTGCGCGATATCTGGTCAAAACAGGATGCCGTCCACGGGAATGCTCAAAGTTTTGACTGGATCGACTGCTGGCGCAGGCAAGTTAATGCGGATAGCTTTGTAGCGGGTCTTTTTGCTGGCAACGAGCCCATCATGCTATTGCCATTGGAAGCCCTAAGAATGAATGGCGCACGTGTTCTGCGCTATCCCGGTGGAAGCCACGCGAATTGCAATTTCCCATGGCTTGACGGTCAGGTTGATTACAAATCAATCGAAAATCTTGTGACAGCTATACGCAAAGCGCGCCCAGACGTGGATGTGCTTTCACTGACGCGGCAGCTACCGTCCTTATCCGGGCGCGATAATCCGTTGCTACAGACTAAGAGCGCAGAGAACCCTAATCCGGTTCTTGCGGCATCTATCGCTTGCGGCTTTGAAAGCGTGCTGGAGCGCAGCAACGCCAAGCGTAAACTTAAAAAACATCGTCAGCATGGTCGGCGTTATGAAGAAGCTGGCGGATGGCGGATTTATAGGCCTGAATCTCGTCTGCAATCTGAGCAGGCGCTCGACGCATTCTTTGCACTCAAAGCCCACCGTTTTAAACAAATGGGAATAAGCGACCCTTTTGCAGCAGCAGACATTCAGGCCTTCTTCAAACAGCTTTATAGCCATGCTGCAGAACAGCAATCTCCAAATTTCGAACTTCAGGTTCTGGAGGTGAACGGCAAAATCCGTTCGCTTATTGGCAAGAGCATCTCGAAATCCGGGCCAACCGTCGAGTTCAGCGCCATTGCCGATGATGAGTTGATGACCGCCAGCCCCGGCGAGTTTTTGTTCTATGAAGATATCAAGAAAAACTGCGAGAGCGGACGAGACATCTATAGTTTCGGTATCGGCGATGAACCCTATAAGCGGGAATGGTGCGATATCCAATCCAGCATATACGACACCATCATTCCGCTGACTGCAAAAGGCAAAGCATTCACTGTATTGCAATCAGTAAGAAGCAAGATGGTTGCTGCAATCAAGGGCAATCCGCGCCTATGGCAATTAGCCAAGACTATGCGGAGCAAATTGGCCCGACGCTGAGATTTCAAGATAAGCGCTTCCCGATCTGATTCAGTTGAAAGCGCTATCTCATTGATCGGGAATCGAAATCAGGCTGTCGGCCGTGGCATTTCAGAACTGGAAGCAGCCGCAGCATGGGCCGGATTATCCATCAGAATGATGACGTCTTCATAGCCACCCTGATCCATATCAAGGGCTGCCATAACGACACTGTTGTCGTCAGGATCGACAATATTCATGATAACCAATGCCGGACCATCTGCGATACGGCGTATCTGACGTGAGGTCGAAGGACCACATTCGACAACGACGAAATCATAAACCGTTTCCAGCGCGTCAAGAATATACGGCAGGCGATCAGCCGAACGCATTGCGCTTTCCGGCTCAACTTTACCAAGCGGCATTACATGCGCCTGAGAATAATGGTCGGTGTGAATGACGTCATTGAAGCGGCGTTCTCCGGCGAGAAGCTCTGTAATGCCAGCACGGTTGCCGCCATCCAGCATTGTCCGCCCCAACGTACCATAGGCAGTCATATCGATCAGAATGGCACGCTTGCCACGATCCGCCAGCTCGCGCAGCAACCGAACAGTGCCCGCGGAAGCCGCATCGCCTTCTGGCGAAACCGCGATAACGCGCTTCAATTTGTTCGCCACGAGCCTATCTGCAACCGCTTTCACACCATTCGGGTTTTCCGGAACGGCTGGAGCATTCTGGTCGATTTCGACCAAAGCTTCCGTCATGAATGGCGATGTCCAATGCCGGACCGGCCTGTGAGAGCCTTCTAGTTCATTTTCCGAAGGCGGAACAAAAGCCATATCGGTCGCAGCCTCAATGACCGGCATTTCAATTTCTTCGACCGAAACAATGCGCCTTCCATCCGCAGTTACAAATGCCCGACCGCTGAACAGCTCACGTAGCAATACGAAGATTGAAAGAATGAGAAGCCCGGCAACAAAGGTTGCGCTGACGATAGGCAAGATCTTCGGATAATAAGGAACCGCAGGTGCATCGGCACGCGAGAAGATGCGCGCATCGGCAGGAACATAATTGCGATCCGTTCGCGATGCAGCTTCGCGATAACGCGTCAGATAAGTTTCCAGAAGCTGACGCTGAGCCGCGGCTTCACGCTCAAGAGCCCGCAACTCTACTTCCTGCGCGCCAGCCTGTGCGGCCTGTGCTTTGACACGATTAAGCTCGCGGTTAAGCTCATCTTCGCGAAGTTTCGCGGCGTTCACCTCATTATTGAGGCTCGCAAGCAATTTGCGACCTTCCGCATTAATCTGACGATCCAGATCGGCAAGCTGCGAACGCAAAGCCTTAATACGCGGATGACCTTCAAGTAGCGTCACCGATAGATCAGCAATTTGCGCGTTGAGTTCAATGCGACGTTCAGCAAGGCGCTGCATCATGCCTGACGCAACCACATCGGGCAGCGTATCAACCGGCACACCCGAAGCGAGTGCCTGACGGACGCTCTCGGCACGAGCTTCCGAAGCGGCACGATTGGCGCGCAGACGCGTAAGTTCGGTTGTAACTTCTGTGAGCTGCTGGGCGGCGATGGTGGTGTTCGTCTGTCCGGTCAGAAGTCCTTGGGCCGCACGATAATCAGCGACTTTCTTTTCTGAATCGCGAACCTTACCGCGCAGATCCTCGATTTCAGGCGCAAGCCAGCCGGTAGCATCGTCATTGGATTGAAGTTTTGCAGCACCTTGAAGCGCGATATATGCGTCTGCAACCGCATTTGCGATATCAGCTGCTTCCTGCGCACTGGCAGACGTATATTGAACCACGATCACGCGTGAACCAGCGACATTAAAGACTTGCAGGTTCTGACGCAGAATCTGCAACACGCGCTCTTCGGGCGTCAGATTTTCTGGGTTGTTACGCATCCCAAGAAGAATCAAGACACGCGTCCAAGGCCTTATATTCGTTGAGGTAAATGCCTCGTTTTGGGTAAGCTTGAGCCTGTCTGCGACCTGCTTCAAAAGATCGCCAGAGGTTAGAACCTCGACCTGACTTTTAACGCCTTCGGGGTCCATGACCGGACGTTCAGTCGTAGCTTCACCATTGGGGCGCGTAAAAACGGACTCGCGCGATTCAATCAGAATGCGCGTTTCTGCACGATAGTCCGGGGTGATAAGCAGACAAATAATCCACGCCAGCACAGCCATGATGGCTGCACCACTGATAATCAAAAGCCAATTGCGGCGTAGGCTCGCAAAGAGCGCACCGATATCAATATCTGCGTCTTTCGACAGGCTATCGACTTCAGTCATTCCGACACTCCGCGAGACAACGGTTCTCGAGCAACCGCCCTCACCCATACAAAGGCAAACAGCCAATTTTGTAAGGAAACGTAAACGAACAAGGTAACCAGACCGTTAAACACACGCATCGCAATGTTAATACCAAGGCTCAAATTGCTGACGCAGCAAGGATCGCCGCACGAATTAGCAGAGGACAAACGGGTTTTATTCAATACGCCCTGTATAAGCTGCCCAAGTATAAAGATTTTTCATCCGAATGGCGGTTCTTTACCAGCCATTAACCTTAATCAAACGATAACATCACTCATAAGCATTCGGATATTCGTGATCCGAATCTCTAAATGCGGCAGGCTTTTCGGAAGAGACCGAGGCAACAATGACAATGCAGAAAACTCATAAAAAGCGCTCGGGCCACGTGGTCCTCATCGCGCTCGGCCTCGCGGCGATGACGCTTTCCGCATGTTCAAGCTATCGCCCTGCTCCTCCGGCTTTTCATGCAGCACTGAATGAGCCTTATATGCTCAATTCTGGCGACCGCGTGCGCGTTACCGTATTTGAGCAGGCAAGCCTCACCAATAATTATAGCGTCGATCAATCGGGCTACATCGCTTTCCCGCTTATTGGCAGCGTTCCTGCGAGCGGCAAAACCGTAAAGCAGCTTGAAGGCGTTATCGCGTCCAAACTGCGCGGCGGCTACCTTCGCGATCCAGATGTAAGTGTCGAGGTTGATCGCTATCGACCCATCTTCATCATGGGTGAAGTCGGTGGCTCCGGTCAGTATTCATATGTGCCGGGCATGACTGTTCAGAAAGCCATTGCTGCGGCTGGCGGTTTCAGCCCTCGCGCCAATCAGGAGAATGTAGACATCACGCGCACCGTTAACGGCGAAGTGGTGACAGGCCGGGTTCTGATCTCTGATCCGATCCTGCCGGGTGACACAGTCTATGTCCGCGAACGTCTGTTCTGATGGCGATAAATGTCTGATGAAAAAAGCGTTTCCCCACTTCGGATCGTCCATTGTTTCCGTGAGCCAACCGGCGGGCTGTTCCGCCATGTGCGTGATCTCGTCGCGACGCAAGCTCAAAATGGACATCAGGTCGGCATCGTCTGCGATGCTACGACCGGCGGTCCGCGTGAAGAAGCGTTGCTCGAAGAGTTACAGCCGTACCTTACGCTTGGTATCCACCGTATCGCCATGCAACGACATATCGGCACTGGCGATATCAAAGCGGCATTCAAAGCGTATCGTATCATCAAGAAATTGCAGCCGGACATCCTGCACGGTCATGGCGCCAAAGGTGGCGTTTATGCACGTCTGTTCGGTTCAGTCCTACGGGTTTTTAAGTCTCGCGTAGCCCGTATCTATTCACCGCATGGCGGTAGCCTGCATTTCGACAGAAAGACACGCCGCGGTGGCGCTGTCTTTCTCATCGAAAAACTGCTGGCGCCGCTGACCGACGCTGTTCTGTTTGTTTCAAATTTTGAGAAGCGAACATACGAAGAGAAAGTCGGTCGACCATATGATCTTCATGCGGTCATCTATAATGGTTTGTCCGATGAAGAGTTTGTTCATGCGGCAACCGTACCAGACGCCACCGATTTTCTATTTGTCGGAACCATGCGTGCCTTGAAGGGCCCTGATCTGTTGATCCGCGCCCTCGCCGACCTTCGCGACAAACACAACCAACGCTTCACCACGACAATCATAGGCGACGGCGCCGAGAAGCCGGAATTTCTGGCGCTCTCAGATGAGCTGGGAATGGCGGACCAAATCCGTTTTATGTCTGGAATGGCAGCACGCGAAGCTTTTGCGCTCGGGAAAGTCATGGTCGTGCCATCGCGTGCAGAAGCTTTTCCCTATATCGTTCTGGAAGCTTTGGCTGCTGGAAAGGCTGTGCTCGCGAGCAATGTCGGTGGCATCCCAGAAATCTTCGGCCCCAGCTCTCCTTCTCTCGTCGAACCCGACGTGGAGAAATTGGCAGCTAAGCTGCTTGTCATCATGAACGACGAAGACAGCTTTAAGGCTTCCATGCCCGACACCTCGCGCTTGCATGAGCGCTTCAGCCTCCAGACAATGGCACATTCTATAGAATTGGTTTACCGTGAGGCACGATCCTAACGATCTTATCGTGATGGAGGCCGTTTAATCAGCAATTCCTTAGGATTTGCCTTTAAAGATAGCCCGGCACTTTGATTAGTAGGGGTAAAACTGTGCGGGATAATAATACGCCTTCTCCAAACAGCCTTGAGGCAAGCAATGCCAGCGGTGCGAAGGATTCCAAGCAGAACGAACGGGTAGAACTGAACCCGATGGCGCGCCAGATGGCCGAGCAATATGCTCGTGACACATTGTCACCAACCATGGTGAGCGGGGTCATCAGGCTCGTTGAGTTCGGCATTGTTTTTCTGACGGGCGTATTCAGTTTCGCTTATTACGTAAGCTTCAACACTCCTCATTTGCTTTATTATTTCCTGATCATGGCCGCAGGCGGTGGCCTGTATGTGCTTTCGATGGAAATAAACAACGGCTATCAGATCAATATTCTGCGTAGCCCCAGCCGCCATTTGAAACGCGTCATCATCAGCTGGGCGACGGTTCTTGGTACAGTCGCCGTCGCTGGCTTTCTGTTTAAAGTTTCGTCCGACTTTTCGCGTGCCTGGTTTCTTATCTGGGCCTTGAGCGGTCTGATTGTTCTCATTATTTGCCGTCTGTTCGTTTCATGGCGCATCCGCCGCTGGGCACGAAACGGTATCATGGAGCGTCGCGCCGTAATCGTCGGTGGTGGCCCTAACGCTGAAGCGCTGATCCGCTCGCTCGAGCAACAGCCGGATAATGATATTCGCATTTGCGGCATTTTCGATGATCGCGATGATAAACGCTCTCCACCTATCGTCGCTGGCTATCCCAAGCTTGGAAACATCAAAGAACTCATAGAATTTGCACGTATCGCCTATATCGACATGCTGATCGTCTCTCTGCCGATCAGTGCTGAAGAGCGTATTCTAATGATCTTGAACAAGCTTTGGGTCCTGCCGGTCGATATTCGTCTTTCGGCCCTCAACAATCATCTTCGCTTCCGTCCCCGTGCTTATTCCTACATCGGCACCGTGCCGATGCTGGATATTTTCGACAAACCAATCAACGATTGGGATTCTGTCGCGAAACGTATTTTCGACATTACCTTCAGTCTGCTTGGCATCATTTTCCTTTCGCCGATCATGCTGGCCACAGCCATTGCCATCAAGCTCGACAGCAAGGGACCTGTAATCTTCAAGCAGAAGCGCCATGGCTTTAACAACGAAGTGATCAATGTCTGGAAGTTCCGCTCGATGTACACCGAGCTTAGCGACCCGACAGCGCGCAATGCCGTCACTAAAAATGATCCGCGTGTAACTCGAGTTGGCCGCTTTATCCGCAAAACGTCTATCGATGAGCTGCCACAGTTCTTCAACTCGCTAACCGGATCGCTGTCCCTCGTCGGACCTCGCCCCCATGCAGTAGCTGCTCACTCACACAATGTGCTCTACAACGAAGTGGTTGACGGCTATTTCGCCCGCCACCGCGTAAAACCGGGCGTAACAGGCTGGGCTCAGATCAATGGCTGGCGCGGCGAAATCGACAATGACGACAAGATCAGAATGCGCACCGAATATGATCTGTTTTATATTGAAAACTGGTCGCTTTGGTTTGACCTGAAGATCCTGTTTCTCACGCCGATCCGACTTCTCAATACGGAAAATGCTTATTGAGCGCGATTTCCCATAGCGTCAACGATGCGGCTCAAAATCGGCGTAGCCTGCCTGCTGCCGATGTTGCGGGCAAGCGCGCACTGAACAGGCTGATCAGTAATTTCGCTATAGGGTTCGGTGTATTTCTGCTTGGGTTCGTCATGAGCGAGCCCGCGCCGTATGAACTCTATATGGTCGCGCTCATTAGTGTAGCGCTGCTTTTCGGGATGCGGTTGACGCGGACCAGTATGGTGCTGCTTGCAATCTTCACCATGTTCAATTTCGGCGGCATGATTTCCGTCATGCAGATGGCGGATACCAAGGATGCGCCGCTTTACATCGCTGTGTCGCTCTTCCTGGCCTTCACAGCGGTTTTCTATGCAGCAATCATCGAAGCCGACTATCGGCGCCTGAAAACGATCTTCAATGCCTATCTGCTCATCGGTCTTGTATCTTCGCTATTGGGAATTGCTGGCTATCTCAATCTTTTCCCCGGTGCGGAAATCTTCACGCGTTATGATCGTGCTAAAGGGGCATTTCAGGATTCTAACGTCTACGCTCCGTTTCTGGTTCTGCCTTTTACATGGTGCCTTTACCGTATCATGCGCGGAAATATGCGCGATCTCCTGATTTACATGCCGCTGTGTTGCGTGCTTGTGCTGGGCATATTGGTATCGTTCTCACGCGCCGCATGGGGGATGGTTCCCCTCTCCTTCATTTGCATTTTCGCAGTTCTGTTTTTGCAAAGTGAAAGCAACAAGTTCCGGCTGCGGCTTATAACGATTGGCCTCCTCTCTGTTGTCGTGATTGTTCTCACTGTGCTGCTGTTGCTGCAGATCCCAGATGTTCGCTCCTTCTTTCTCGAGCGCGCACAGCTGGAACAAAGCTACGATAGCGCGCGGCTGGGCCGCTTTGCACGTCATTGGCTGGGCATGTGGTTAGCCACCGAACATCCCTTGGGCATTGGACCGCTTGAGTTTGGGCCTATGTTTGGTGAGGACACGCATAATACCTGGCTAAAAGCGGTACTCGACTATGGATGGATCGGTTTCATAAGCTTTATGACGTTGACTTTTCTAACGCTCGGCATTGGTTTCAAACTGATGTTTCGAAACCGCCCGTGGCAGCCATTTCTGATGTGCGCCTATGCTGCCTATCTAGGGCATGTGCTGATCGGCAATGTCATTGATACCGATCACTGGCGTCATTTCTATTTGCTGTTCGGCATTATTTGGGGGTGCGCGGGGCTGGAGTATAAATACCAGCGCAAAGCTGCTGAACCTCAGCCATGTGCAACTAACCGTCTCTAGGAAAATCGCTTTGCAGCTTCTTATCTATGTCGCCGCAGCTTTGTTTGAAATCGCAGGCTGTTTTACATTCTGGGCGTGGCTCAAACTCGATAAGTCGCAGCTCTGGCTCATTCCCGGGCTGGTTTGCCTTGGGCTCTTTGCTTACCTGCTTACACTGATTGAAAGTGACGCTGCTGGCCGTGCTTACGCCGCTTATGGCGGTATTTACATCATCGCTTCGATTGTTTGGATTTGGGCTGCAGAAGGAATGCGTCCAGACCGTTGGGATATCATTGGTGCCGCAACGGCCTTTGTCGGTACCTGCATCATCCTCTTCGTCCCACGATCCTGATTGGATCAGCTGATTTTGCTGAACTCGATGTAGAAATCGCGGATACCGGACGCCAGAAACTGCACGGCCACACAGGTCAGCAGAAAGCCCATGATCTTTGTCACAGCCTGCATACCGTGTTCCCCGAGCACCTTTTCAATCAGTGAGGCAGACGAGAGTGCGAGATAAGCAACGCAGATCGTGATGGCGATACCAACAATGACAATCCCATGGCCGATGATTGTGTGCTCAAACGGAATCTGCGATCCAAAGCTCATAATAACCGCAATAGAGCCCGGCCCAGCAAGGCTCGGCATTGCGAGTGGTGAGAAAGAATAATCCAGATCAGCTTTTTTGATATCGGCGGGCTCTGCATCTACTTCTGATGACGAATCCTCCCCTGAGAAAATCATCCGCAACGCCAAGATCATGATGATCAGCCCGCCAGCGACGCGAATACCTGGCATGGATATGCTGAAAAGCGAGATGATCCCGTTTCCGAGCAATAGAAATGCTGTGAGAATCGAAAATGCATAAATACATGCTTTTCGCGCCTGAACACGTTTGTTTTCAGCACTCATGCGCTTGGTCAGCGACATATATAAGGGAATTGTCGTCAAGGGATTCATAATAGGCAAAAGACCAATCACGACGATTGAAACGTATTTGACGAAATCAATGATCAAACTCATCACTACATGCCTCGCACATCAAGCATCAACCTGAAAAAGACGAATAAATACCGCTTGAGATCAGATAACAGCAATAATTTCAGCAATGAAAGAACGATTCCTCTTAAATATAACATTCGTGAAGCGCCGCATTATACAAATAAATATTTTAAACCAAATGGTAAAATTTCTTTTCGTTTGGAAAATATCAATCAACCAAACTTGCATCATATAAGACAATCCCACTTCATAATTGTGAGCGAACAAGTGCGGTTGTTCAATAACTAAAATTGCGATCTAATCAAGATATACTATTACCAGGCATTTTTTCATTTAACGTGGAAATAGATTTTCGTAACTTCTTTTACTAACTTCATTATGGATCAGTTTATCGTATTACCCCCGTACGTATTCTTATCCAAAATTGCATTAGGTTAACAAAATTGCCCCTGTTCTATACAGGGGCTTTTTTGTGCTTGTGCAGACTGCAGACGGCACTGAGCGCTTCACTTCGGCTACAAAACAATTTTCAAAAATGATGGAAATCCTCAGCCGAAGCTTGTGAAAAGCGTCAGCAAAAGCACCATAAAAACTTCTATTGTTAGGCTTGATTTAATGGTCGGAGCGGCGGGATTCGAACCCACGACCCCTTGACCCCCAGTCAAGTGCGCTACCGGGCTGCGCTACGCTCCGGACCATGAAAAAGCCGTAGAATATAAAGGCTTAAACCGCAAGCCCTTAAAATATGAAAAAAGAACGAAAAGCACACAGATGCAGACCGTGGCGAGCGTCAGAACCAAAAACGCCACGAGAAACGCCACGGGTGTTCTTAATCCGTTCTGCAGCTTTTTTTGGGCGATATAGACGAACATGTCAACCGCCCTACCTCCTTTCAAAAAGGAGGATGCTATGAACGGACCAAAGCGCGAAGGAAATTACCCAGATCGTGGGCTAGACTGTCAGGAAGCCGTAGCCGGTAAACTGGTCGAAGCTATAGACGAAGCCGAAGCGGCAGGATGGGATAGGCTGGAAGCGGCCAAAGCTGTTGTTGAAGCCGCTATCGCTATTCACACCGGCGAACGGGGAACGGACCCGGACGAGTGATGCGCTCTCTTTGGAACTCGGTTGCTATGATTGAATTCATATTTGATTAACTGATTTAGCTTCGATATATCAACCTGCAATGGCGGAAGCAGCTGCGGGGTTGTGTTGGCATTTGTATTGACAATCAACGGTGAAGACTCAATCGAGATTGAGGTGTTAAAGGGCAACGGGGAACATATACATCGTTGTGCAATTGGCTTCTGCGATGAAACTGATAGCGTATTTAGCGTTGTAGTTGCGTTATCGCCACAGCCTGGCAGTGGGGATTTGGGGCACTATGAAATAGTGTTCCATGTGTTAGAGCACCTCTCTGACGGTGAGTTCATTGATTATACAGACGGATTACAGACACGTTTTCTCGATGGTCATGCTCGTGAAATAGTGATGAACATAATTTGCACCTGTACAGCTGGACTGATTGACGCTGTGAAGCCAACTGTAGTAAGCATGGTGACGCGAGAACCAGACTTGCCTGAAAAAGCGCTATTGAAATATCATCGTATCGCCTTAGTTTTCAGTAAGTATGATTATCGTTCGGGTCGCGGGGACCCATGGCACGGTTTACAAATCTGGATGATGGAACGCCTGTAGTCCAGTAGCCGTCGGAGGTAAGAGTTATGAGTGAAGCACCTATAAATCGCGATATCCAGATTGAACTCATGAAGAACGCTGCAAAGCGTAATGACGAGCGCATGTCTAAATGGATGGATAATCCGGTTGTGCGAGGCGTATTCGCTCGTCCTACCCAAGAGCAGGCTCACAAGGCAGAAATGTATTCAGATCATACTGTACGGCTACGCAAGTACGGATGACCTTTGACCCCGCTTCGGCGGGGTTTTTCATATGCTTTGCAAATGTTTGCAAAATCGATCTATCCGACGATTGCCGCCCAAATCTTTTTACCGAACGTCACCAGCAAACCACCGAGTGATGCCGCGACGAATGAAACGAGCATGATTGCGCCAACGCCACGCTCCCTCCAGCGGTTGAAATCTGCTACCGGCTCCTCGACCTTTTCAAGCCGATTGTCGACACTCTGAAGCTTGCGCATCACCTCGTCTAAGGTTCGATCGGTCTTTTCCTGTTTCTCGTACTGCTGTTTCCGATCATCCCGCGCACGGTCCATATCTTTGATGATCTGGTCGAGCTTACCCTCAACGCGGCCAATGGCTCGGTCCTGTCCCGCTTCAGTTGTCACCGGCTGCCCCTTCACTTCTCGTCATGCTTTGAGCATTCATCTTTTGACCAGACGCCTCCTGCACAGCCGCGAACAATTGTCCGGTCGATTTTCCGCTGATCCGCATCTGTTGCGCCACGAGCTCCGAGCAGGTCTGTACCGAGAATACTACGGACGCCGCTCACATTTGCCGGTCCTGAATGTCCACACCCCGCCAGCATCGACGCACTGATCATAATCGAGCACAGCGCCAAGGGCTTTATCAGTCGCTTCATTGTTCTGTCTTTCGATTTTGGCTTCGATGCTGGACCGGCCATCACGTTTCCCAGCCACGTATCCCGAAGCTAGCAACAAAAAAGCCGCCACGAAGGCAGCCAACAAGTATTTCATCCACTTCGGGATTAAGGCCCATATGACGTTCATAACGCGTCCACCAGCTTTTCAAGCTTGGCCTTGGCCTGAGGCATGGTGAAGATTGCATATGCGGTGAGTGCGAGAACGAACACGACGAGCACCATCTGGACGCGCCAATCGACAAACGGGATTGCCGCACCTGCCCCGCCGCTGCCGATCCATGACCAGAACCGCGATGATTTGGAGATAGGCTTTTCAACGACAGGCTCAGGGACTACCTCGGCAGCCGGAGCAGTGACTACCTGGTCAACGCCATAGCCTTCAGCGAGCAACGCCTTGTCGTATTCCTTGGCATACCCAGCGATCAATTCCGCCTTGTCCGTGCCATTGACGATCCGGCGAGCGTTCTTGAAATCGGACTTCTGCAGGGTGATGTAATCCGACAACTTCTTGCCAGTGAACCAACCCTCGACCATACCTGCAATGATGATTGGTGCCGCATATTTGGGCTCAAGAAGCAGTTTGGGATTGCTGACGAAATCAACACCGAGTTCGCGGCTGGCCTTCGCATAATTATAATCCCATGTGATCTGCACATAGCCCATGCCGACATGCGGGTAGTATTTCTTTGATCGAAGATACTTTTCCCCGCCCATTTCCCGAACCGGCTTCATCGTGTGCGCAGTCTCGTGATATGCCGTCGCCAGCACATACGCCATTTGATTGCGCAATAGTCCGCGCTCACGACCAGCCTCAATCAAGAGGCGGGTATCGCCAAGGTGCATATTCAAGGTGATTTCCTTTCGGCATGAAAAAACCGCCTCAAGGGCGGTGCTGTCGGTCAGATCGCTTCACCAGACGTTGAGCTATGGAAGCTTACAATTGTCGTGCAGATGCCCAAGTGAACCCGCTGTTAGTAAGAATATTTGCGCCGCTTCCGTCGTTTCTAACAAAAACTTGGTAAACGTCAGATCCATTACTCGTTTCATGTGGAAGATTTATTGACAGCGTTTCCTGCGTCCCGCTGGCGACCTTTGAAACGAATTTATAATCAGTCGAGTTTTTTCTGATTATGATGTATATATACGTTCCTACTGTTATATTTTGAAACGCAATATTTACATGTAAACTAAACGCTCCGCCTAGTGGCTGGAACCATCCACTGGTATTCCACATGTCATTTTGATTAGCCGCAACAGAGTTCCAGTTAACAAATGCCGCAACGCCGTTGGATAGGCTTGTCGCAGTTGTTGTCCCAAGATAGGCGTATGGAGGGTAATCATACATACCGCCTGACTGAACAATACCAGCAACATCACCCGGAAACAGAAAGCGATTGTTTGTTTCGGTTCTTATCTGGCCGTTATAGTGGCATAGAAACCGGCGACCAGTTGCTGATCCGGTGAATGTCGTGTTCATAACAAACAACGAACCGAACGCACAGCCTGCAAACTGGCCCGTAAAGTTAGGCGTCCCGGTCAGCGTTACAACACGGGTTCCACCATAATAAATGCCACCGCCTTCACTTGCATGAATGTGGTTCATTGCGCCGCCGAGGATTTTATAATCGGCAAAAAGGTAGATAGCGCCAAACCCGCCAGTGGCGAAATGATCGCCGGTTTGGGTTTCAAGCTCCACAGCACCTATGACGTAGATGCGCGAACCTGTTCCGTTGGAGTTGTTCGCGTAGCCACTCGCCACATATCGAACGCCGCCGATTGCCACAACACCGCCATTCAACGCCTGCAACGTTGTGCCAGTCCCAGCCCCAATTTTCACATTGGCAGGTGTGGTCAGGTTTCCGTTAATCGTGATCGGATATGTGCTGGCGCTTTTCCCAGAGCCTACAGGCGTTCCATTGATAGTGATGTTCTCTGGGTAGGTGCCGTCTGCGAGCTGGATAGTGACATTCGACCCATTCAAATCCACGCTCGTGTAAACGTAGCTTATTGCCTTCGCGATTGTCTTGAATGGAGCGCCGGATGCACCTGTGCCTGTCGTGTCATTCCCACTCGGTGAGACATAAACAGTTGTATTGGATGCGAACCTTTGGCGGGCGAAAATAGGCGTCAGTTTTCCCGTTGCGTCATATCCGAGAACATAAGGTGCTGATGCCTCGGAGGTCGCAACGTCTGAAAGGAGGCCGTTCGGGTCTTGGATGCCTACCTCGGATTTGTTGACAAGCCCCAGTGAACCAGGGCCAACAAAAATCGGCATCAAATCTTGTAATCCTTCAATATTTCCGAATGATTGCAGATTTCCGCCTGTTAGTTGGCGCGTCAGAGCAAGGATTGCTCCTGTAAATCGAGAGTTATCGGACTGATATCTAATCCGAGTGTCGAAAGTTTCAGAGGCTGGAGCTGGATTAGCAAGTGTGCCGGTTAGTCCGTCGTCTGCGAGCGTCTCTATTGGCAGGAAAAGGCCGGTTGGAGTGATAATGACATCACCTTCACGAACTGCTGCAAGCACAAGTTCAGCATCCGTAGCTGTGAAGGAAGTCGAACCTTCTGTTAACGTCAGTGTTCCAACAGTCCAATCAGGTCGGAACTTATCGAAGTTATCAGCCATTGGCCTTCACCTTAGTTTTAGCGCTCAAGTTTACAGTCTGTACGCTTTGAATTTCGATGATTTTGTCGTTCGCGGCTTCCAGACGCTGCACCATTTGGTCGCGCTCTTGTTCAAGCCGGGTTTTCTCCAGCGCGAACTCTTTGCCTTGATCTTCCAACTGCTTAACGAGCGCCTCTTTCTCACGAGTGAGGATGAGTATTTCGTTCACATGCTGAATTGACCTATTTGTCAGGAAGTCATTGAGAGCCCGAGCCTCATTGAGCATGGCCAGCGGATCGACTTGAACGCGCTGAGGCTGCGCCGGTTGGGTATCCGTCGTTTCAGTCATCTTGATTTTCCTGATTGATTAGATCTGTGTAGCGCCGAAGACGTAGTATCTGACGCCGATTGGATCTGGCATCGTGTACTGCCAGCCTGTATTCGCTAGAACGTCAGTAGGAGCACCCGGAGATAGGTGGATTATCATGCGTGTAGGCTCAACAACGGTTGTCATACAGTAATTCGATGTTCGCCAAGACACGACATTTCCCGGCCTCAATGAGCGGTAGTAGCCTTGAGCCATCAGATCGGGCCAATTCCCGATAACCTTGGGGAAGATGAACATTCCCGAAGGGTTCGGGAAATTCACAATTGCCGCATGTGTACCGAACAATGCGTCCTGACTGTTCCCAGTTGAGAAGTTGCCAATAGGTATCCAGCCTTCGCTTAGGACCCTGACAGATGGGAACCGCGTATCGAGCAGTATCTCATTGCTGCTCGGGCTGGCATCGTTTGAACCGGGTCTTTTAATCTGAACGTCATTGAAGACACGGCGCAGTACCTGATTGCCGCCTGACGTATCCCCTTCAGTGCTGGTCGCATAAATCATGTATTTGCAGCCGACAGCGTAATCACCCTCATTGTAAAAGGTGATCCCGTTCGGATCGATCTTATAGAAGAAGCGACACTCACGCCCCGATCTGCTGACATCAGGATCAACAGGAGGGATTGAATACTGACGCCCATCATAGCGGAGGATAGCGTCTAGAAACATCGTCGGATGAAGGCTGACCAGTGACCGGTTCGGGCGGTAAAGAGTGCCACCCGCCGGAATAATCGGCGTTTCATCCATCATGATGCACATCATGGGCGCCTTATTCGAGTTGATCATCAACCCACGCGGGTTCGTGGTATCGACGGTCAAGCCTCGTCGCGCAACTTTAACCTCTGATCCTGATATCCTTACAACCTCTTGCCCCGGCGTCGGTGAGGCATTTGGGAAAGGCAGTGCAACGTTGTTGGCTGGCAAATCCCACTGGCAGGATAACAAGCGATACGTGTTCCCTCCGATGTTCTGGATATATGCCTGCTGAGGGCCGGTATAATTCGTTCCACGTCCACACCATCCCGAATAAGCGAAGGCGGTATGGAGCTTGTTGTAATTGTTACCAATCGAAACAACCTGTTCGCTCGATGGTGAAACATTCGCAATGACCGAATTGTAAAGCGTTCCGATTGAGAACAGTTGCTGATTGCCCTGTGCTCCATTGAAGTCGAAAAGCTTAACCCGGTCGTTACTATCGATCAGCTTCACTTCAAACACTGGGATGATACCGCCGAGTTCCGCAAATCGTGGAAAAATCTCGCAATAGCCCCAGTATGTAGCCGTACCGCCCGTATTCTTCATGACGGTAAGGCCACGAGTTGCAGTTGATGCGCTGCCACCTGTGACGACATACGCGGCACCTTGAAAGACATCGGACCCCGCTGGATAGATGCTTTCAGTGAAGCCGTTCGTAAAATGAAACTTTCCGAACATATACGACAGGTTCTGGCCTTCCGTCGTCAGGAAGAACCGTGAGTAATCTGTCGCGGGTATCGTGGTCCATTCAGCACTGTCGTCACGAACCACGGCAACCACCGGGCCGAAGCCCGGCTTATGACCAATTGCAAGATGGCTCATCGAATAACCCTAAGAGTTCAATGTGAAGAGGCGAATGTCTGCGAAATTGCCATAACCTCGCAGCACCAAGGCTCCGTTTCGCGCTTGAAGCACGTCGAAATAGGCCGTCCCGACATTGATAACCGCAAGGGTCAGTTCGCCGTTGATATAGGCGAGTGGCGTATTTCTGTTGCCAGCACTCGACACGTAGAACTCGTTGGCATCAACAATAACCCGAGACTTACCTCCGCCAATCGCTTCAATGAAGATTGCAGCTTGTACCGGATCGCCGCCGGCAGTCGCTGAAACCGACAAGGCAATACGCGCCAGTGATCCGCCTTGGTTTGCTTCAGTGAACACTCGGAAGTAACCGTCAGCCGACACACCGTTAACTCTCGCCGAAACCTGAGTAACAGACTGCGAGAGAGCCGAAACATCAGTTGCCGTAGCCTGTGCAAGTGTTGTGACATCTGCAACATTATTCGCCAACTGCGCGGTAAGTTGCTCAATCGAAGTCACCTGCGCTTTACGTTCAGAGGCTTCAACCAGAACCAGTCTCTGATAATCGGCTCTGCTCTCGCCAAACTGAACCGAAACAGCTTCTCTGATGCCCTGCATCTGAACAGACGTATCCGCCATGCTGTCGGCAAGGATTGTCGAGACCCTTGTGACCTCATCACGGATATAACGTGAGTTCTCGGCTTCTTCTCTCCAGATTTGCTGAAGGCTTTCGTTGAAGTCCCCGACGTTGAACGGGTAAAGGTCTTTCCCGCCTATCCGAATGTCAGGCGTGAGGACAGCGAACCATTCTGACCATTGGAACGGGACGCTACCTTCATATGATCCATACCGCGCACGAACCCGATAAGGAGTTGCCGGGAGCATCGAGAACGGTGCAATCTTATCTTCGTTCAAGGCGACGTTGAGAAAGTATCCGTTATCGACTAGAGACAGATCCGCCGCAAGTTCCAGCTGATATTCGACATAATCAACTCCAGGGACGTTACCTTTCCATTTCAGAAGGATAGCTGGCCTTCTTGGAGTGCCTTGTTCGTCAAATATCGCTGACGGTTCAGCACCAAAATCGTACATCGGCGTTGGCAAGGGCCGCATCGGGCCAAGTGTTCCGTCGATCTGTGGCCGGTAATCACTGCTCTGCCAGTCGTAATCGTCAGGATCGCATTCGGTGCAATCGATTAGAACATTACAGTTCTCAAGGATTTGAACGCCATCGACCTTGAAGAGCTTGTTTACATATCCGTTGCGAGGCGATGTCCAAACGAACGTTCTCCCTGGCTTGCTTCTCGACAGATACCCCGGAGGCAAGGTGAAGGTGTGCCTGCGCTGTCTCAACCCATCCAATAGGCCAGACTTCAACAGCCGCTGAACCTGTTCCGGATAAGGGACAAAATCGAAAGGCACATTTGCCATTAATCTGCGCCCGCCCGCCTTCTGATCCAGATCAGGTCGGATCACTGGCGGAGCGGTCTTTGTTGACCAACCATCGCCAGGGCTCGGATAAGTGCCGCTCATCCCAGTAACCATGTCAGCCAGACCGAAAAACGGTGTAAACTGCTGGGTTTCTGTGGTGATGATCGCTTCGTCGTTTATTCCATACTCTGGATCATCCGGCTCACCCAAGAATATTTCATACGAACCGCCGTTCTCAGAAATGGAACCCTGACATGCCGTCAGCATCGCCTCAATCGCTGAGGTCATCTGAGCTTCGACAGGGCATTCCGCGCCAGACCGGTACCGCTGAATACCGTTTGTGTCCATCACCCGGCATTTATTGATCTGCTGAACCCAGTTAGCAGCGGGAAGACGAAAGCCTGTCACACCTTGGAAGCCGTAAAGCCACGCGCCGTTGTATCGGATGCCTCGGAACAGATTGTAGAGCTGAACGGCCGGCAGATTGTCGCCATCCCCTCCCCACGTTGATGGATCGGTCCATCGCTGAGGTCCATCGCCGCCTGCTGTGCTGTCACGAGAAACGTCATACCAACGAGCGCCATCGATCTCGAATACGAAGCTCGGGAACCCGGAAAACATATTCTTCGATACAAGTGCAGTTACAACTGCATAAGCACAGCCATAACCTACACGGTTGCCGCCATAGTTGCGGTTCGCATTAGATGCGGTCGTTGCAAGAAAGCTGTCGGTCGCGGTCTGTGTCCCGTCGTAGAACTTGATCCAGAGCGTATCTGTGCCATCAGATCTGTATTCAGTGACCGGAAAGCCCCTCCCATCGGCGTGAGGACGGCTATAGTCAATGGTGACTTTCTGTTTGTTCACCCAGAAGCCAGCAAGGCCTTTAATTGGCAGATCAGCAAGGCAAATAACCTGAGTTAGGTGGGCGTTCTTTGTATCGCCATCCTTGCCCCATGTATTGGCCCAGACAAGAGAGCCTGCAGTTGCGTGAAAGCCGAATGGAATTGATCGTGGAACGTCGCCACCGCCCTGAAGCTGCCCATTCACTGCGAATGACGGTTGAGACTGCTTTCCGGCCCGCGAAGCTGCGATAAGGTTCAGAGTGACGCCAACAGCCAGCTTCAGAAGCGTAGCGGTTGCGGCAGCAAGGAACGTTCCGGCGCCGAAGATCGCAGCGCCGATTGCAGAGAACAGAGCCATTCAAGCCACCTTATTTCAGGTATTTCACGAAATGCGTTTCGGCCTCCGCGTATCCGAGGCGTTCATAGATCGGTGAAACGTCATTGCTGGTGAGGGTTGCCATCGAGACGGCGTTACAGCCCAGTGAAGCAGCCCATTCTTCATAAGACCGAAGCATCTTGATCGCTCCGGTGCCTCTGGCTTGTTCACTCACAAACCAAACTGTCTCACGCGCCCACAGACCAGCACCGAAGGGGTGCGGGCTAACAACAGCCATTAGAATGCCAACCGGCGTCCCTTGGGCTTCTTTGAGCAGAATTACTGCGTTCTTAAGCTTATGGTGATACTCGAACAGCGCCGATGCACTATCCGGACAGAAGGCAAAGGGGAACCGGGCCGCTGTATGGCTTTCTCGCAAAAGCTCGATCACAGCAGCCTTATCGGCATACTCAGATGTACGGATCATTAGAAAATCCCGAGGAACTTCTTTCGCTTCTTCTGGGTATCGACTTTCCCTCGCTCGCTTCCCCAGAAATGTTCCCAGTCGCTTACGGTGTCGGCATCCACAAAGAATGCGTCATTGGCGTTTCTAAGCCTCTGGTAAGCGTCAGAGCGTGTTTCAGCGCTGGCTCGGGTGATTTCCTGCATGTGCGATTTGCAGGATATCGAGACAGCACCCTCCTCACCCTCTTTCGGGATTAAGGTTTCCACCTTATCCACAAACCCAACGAAGATCGGAACGGCAGCGGTGGCGAGTTGATGTGTTGCCGGATCAAACAAACCTCGGAACAGTTCAACTCGGGCCTGTTGAAGGTCGTAATCACGGACAATTCGCTCGACTTCCGTATGGATCTGCGATGCCTTGATCGTACATGACTGAGCTGTCAGGTTGGCGACCATCGCTAGGGGCGAGATGCTCACCAATGTCCCGACGCCGTAGAAGTCACGATAGATCGTTGTTCCGGTATCGACGTCCAGTATCGGTGCTGAAACGTTCTCAACGCCTGACCAGATGCCTTCTGTCACTGGTCCGCCTGTTTCCCGGCTGCGAGCGACAAACCAAGCGTAGTCACGAATGATCAGCCGCCCGCTTTCAAGCAGAGCCTGTATCTCCGGCGTCACATGCCACATCGATAGATTTTCCCTTAGAACGCCTGCACAGCGCTAATCGTTAAGACCGTGAAAGCACCGTTTGTTGATTGCTGGCTGACAGCATCCGGCCCGTCGAGTGAGAACAAAGCCGATGATTTTTTGAAGATCAGTGTTGAACCGATCACAGAGATAGGAGGCAGATACGGCCTGACTTCAATGTCCTGAATGACGCCGCCCGCCGTAGCTTGTCGCTGCGGAGTGACAACACGGCCAAGGTATCGATATGGCTTCTCACCATAATCAAAGGCGATGTAGTCACCTCGTCTTAAGACCAGATTGCTCGCCACACCTGCAGCACTGATAAACCGCCCGTCACTTGTACCTGTGATCAGTCCGCCATCTGGGAAGATCAGACCACGCATCGCGATAGGTTCGATCCTACGGAAGTCATACGCATAGAAATGACGCATGACCCCGTCGAGTTCGTCTATCCCGACTTCAAGGTTTATGGCTTCATCATGAGGCATCGGAGCGGTTGTGTAGGTTGCTTGCCACACAGGGCCGCCCAGATTTGCGCCGTAGATGGAACCGCCAGCCGAACGAGAATACTGATCACGGCGCTTCTGAACAAACATCTGATCCGCGATTTTTACATTGTCGAGAAGCCCCGCCAGGGGTGTAAGTACCGCCATCTGATCACGTCCCGAACTTGTAATTTTCTTGTTCAGCCTGCCTTACGGCACTGACTGCGCGGGCATCCATTTCCCGATCCATCCGGGCAATTTCTTGCCGGAACTTTGCGACCTCCTCGCCTGTGCCTGTGAAATTGTACTGACGTTGATCGGTGTACCCACCTGATACGCCGGTATTGCCTGAGAGCGTGACGGGGATCGTGCGACCGTCAGGCAGTGGAACCGCAGCCTCTGGCCCAGCTTCACCAAAGATTGCTGGCTTATGGCTGATACCGCCGTCAGCGAATAGACCGATTGAGCCTGAATTGACTTGGCTGGTAAGTGATGAGTTCCACCCACCACCGCCGCCGAACATGCCGCTGAAGCCACCTCCGACAACACCGAGAAGGTTCTTGAAAAGGCCGTTAATTGCTTCGTCGAGAGCCATTTGAATGAGCTTGTCACCCAACTTACCCAGAGCATTGATAAGCGCGTCCATGGCCGATTTACCAGCCAACAGATCAGATACAAATGTTCCTGCGAAATCCCGAACAGCATCTTTGGCAATGCCGATCTGTTCAGTGGTTCTAACGAAAGTCGCGTAGGCCTGACCGCCTGCGCTATCCATCTCGATACCGGCTTGCTTCAGGTCCGATGCAATGCGCTGATCAATAGGAGAACGGAACATCTGCTGCCGCTCAAAAGCAGCATCTTCCATCAGCTGATATTCAGCAACCTTCCGTGCCAGTTCGCCGTACTTTTCTGCCAAGGCATCGAGCTGGGCAATCTGTTCGGGCTTAAGTTTTAGTCCCTTCTTTTCAGCCTCTTGTAAGGCCTCAAGCTTCATCCTCAGGACATCTGCTTCAATCGCGTTTTTGCCGACCAGCTGAGCCTCAAGCTCCATCTGGGCAACACGGTCTTTTGCACTGCGTAGAAGATCGTCCCAAGCCTTTTTAAGACGTTTGGCAGCCTTATCATTATCGTTCGATGCGACGTTCAGGCGCTTCAACTTGTCATCAAGGCTTACGGCTTCTTCCCCGTTGGCGTTCATTGCATCACGCAGAGCCTGAACACTTTGCAGTGGAGCGCTTATTGCCGTTCCGAACTCGTTGTACTGTCCTTTGAGCGCCGTGACCTGATTGCCAGCCTCTTCCGCTGCGGCTGTAAGTGCATAGAATGAACTACCGGCATCAATCGCCAGCCCACGAACGCTATCGCTCGCTCCTCCCATGCCTGGGATATTTGTCATTGACGATGCAAGGTTATGGAGAAAGTCCGCCCACTTCTCCGTCATTGCCGCGAGCATCTGCAAAAAGCCCTGCTGGATCTGCGCCCAGATCGCACCAAGGCCCGCACCGGCTTGCTGACCAGAGAGAACAATACGTTCCCATACTTCTCTCGAAACATCGCCCAGAAGGCCCATGGCCTTGCTAAAGCCGCCGACCTTTTCTGTGAGGCGGATGAACCAATCAACGGCCAGACCAAGCCCTACAACAAGCGCACCGATGCCGGTTGCAAGCAATGCAGTCCTAAGTAGCGCCAACGCCCCGGAAAGCCCCAGAGTAGCCATCTGAGCGGCGACAAGTGATGTGACGTAATATCCGCCGTAAAGAGCTGCTGCGGTTGCTCCAACGGTGGCAAACGTCTGCATGTTATCAGCAACCCAGACGAAGAGATTACCAAGCGTTTCGCCAGCTCCGGTTGCGTCATCGAACTTGCCGATCAGAAGCATGATCGAGTTGCCGATCTGAGTAAAACCGTCATTGATCGTCGCAGACATTGCGCCTGAACGCTTTTCAAGCTGTTCCATGTTCTTGATCAGAACATTCGCGAGAATGTCGCCGGTGATCTTGCCCTTTTTCCCAAGGTTTAGAAGCCCGCCAGTAGTGGTCTCAAAGCGCTTTGCAAGAAGGCTTGCAACCTCGCCTCCACTCTGAATAACGGTGTTGAGGTTTTCACCATTCAGTTTTCCGAGAGCCATAGCCTTCGAAAGTGCGTTCTGAACTTGTGTTGCCCGCTCCGCTTTTGCGCCTGAAATCACCATAGCGTTGTTCAGTGCTGACGTATAATCAAGCACCTGCCTGGTAGAATAGCCAAGCTCGCGCATAGCTGATGCGTTCGCCAAGTACCCTTCAGCTGTCTGGCCGAGCCCGGAATAAGTCATTCTCGCAATCTCTGCGAGACGATCCATGACTGCCGCGCCCTTGTCGATGGCGCCCGCAGCATCATTCACCCGCCCGCGCAGATCAGAAAACTCTGAGCTAACGTCAGCGATGAGCTTCGCAGAGAACGCTCCGAACAGAGAGGCTGCGGCGGTTTTCAGCAGACCCATCTCGGTTGCAGCAGAGCGGGAAGCCTTTCCGATCTTATCAACAGCGTTCTCAACCTTGGGGCCGCGTTCTGCCAGCTGATCCAGAAGCGATATAGCCTCACGGATTTGGGCAACGTCGATCTTGATGCCAAGAGCGGCCAGATCATCCATGACTTTGCCTTTCGTGTGGACGTGAGCTATCGTCCCACCGCGTTGTGATGTGCGGAGGGTGAAATGAAAGTGCTCGCAGGTGACTGGAAAGAAGGGATCAACGTTCTAGTTGGGCCCAACGGGGTAGTTTTTCAGAAGGGCGTATTCAGAAATGAACGGGTGCCACTCTCTGAGATAGCTAATTTCGACATGGTCACAGAAGAAAACAAAGCGTCCATATTAGGAAAAGTCGGCTGGGGTGCAGCTGGCGCTATCGTACTTGGCCCTCTCGGCCTTCTTGCGGGCGTGTTGGGCGGTGGTAACAAGAAGGATCGAGTTATGGCGGTTCGCTTCAAAGACGGTCGAAAAGCCCTCATAAAAGGCGGCCCGAAAGATGTTGAAGCCTTCAACAAATACACGTTCAGCCTCAGTTAAAATTAAATCTGCTGCAAGCCTCGACTTTTCGTTTCCCGTTTGCTTATTTCTCCCCGGGCATACTTGGGGAGATTTCTATGAAGCATTTGCTTATTTGCGCCCTGTTTATGGGCGCGTGTTCAACCGTGGCTGGCGCGCAAACGGTTGACTGGTCGGGTGGCTACATCGGCGCACAAATCGGCGGGCGGTGGACCAAGAATGACGTTGAGACGCCGGCATGGCTTCTTACGGACACATCCAGCACGTCGGCTAATGGCTTTGCCGTTGGCGCTTTTGCCGGATATAACTTTCGGTATGGACAGTTCATTTTCGGGCCTGAAGTAAGCGCGATATTTAATCCTTTGAGTGACAAGGCCTATTACGGTACGACAATGGTCGCCACGGAGCGCTCACGTGCCGTTATCTCATTTAATGCTCGTGCTGGGTACGCCTTCGAGAGTTTTCTGCCCTATGTGACAGGCGGGTACTCTCGAGCCTCGTATTCAACAAACCAGTCATTCGATAACGGTTATGTGGCGGACACTTTCAGCTTTAAACGGAAACGCGAGGGCTGGAATATAGGCGGCGGCATCGACTGGTTAGCAACAGAGCATATCCTTTTACGAGCCGAGTATCGATATTTTGATTTCGGTCAATTCGAGACGAACACGTGGGATACCGACCTTAAGCAGCAGACTGCAACATTAGGGATTGCTTACAAATTCTGATTACTTCCCAAACATGGCCCCGAATATCTCCGGGGTCATGACGTGGCCTTCAACGACCGGCTGCGGTTCAGGCTCTCCAGCCTTTTGCCGTTCAGCTTTCTCGCGCACTGCAATGATTACAGCCTTATCAATGTCTCGCAGCACCCGATATTCCCAAGGATAGATCGACAGACCCATCATGTCGGAATAGTGCTTCATGTCTGACCATGAAATCGGGGATACTGCGAAGCCTGATGCGTGTCTTCCGTCTGACAGGTCCATATACCAACGCCAGAGATACTGAAACGCGGAAGGCAGTTCAGGCAGGTCTTCGATATCGGCGCCCGGCCTTGTGAATGCAGCTTCCGCGAATTCGATCAGCTCTCCGGCGATTTCGGCAAAAAATTGGAACGATCCGCGATGAAGGTTTCAACCTGCTCGCGTAGCCAGCTGTATTCACCATTCGAATAGAGCCTGCGGGCTTCGTCAGGCGTGTATTCGAGGGGCTTACCTGCCCAGATCAGGTGACGCCAACCAACAGTCAGGGAAACCAGCTGGTCAAGTGCTTCACGCTCGATGTCTTCGACACGCATCTTCTTCTTGCCAGCGTTCATCCGCGCATTGAGAAGCTTGCGAGCATGCTTTTTGTAAATCTCGCTGTCCTGACCGTGCAGAAGGATGACAAACGGGCCATCTTTACCCTTAAGTACTTCTCCGGTCGCTGGATGACGGATTTCACATTCCATTGCATCCAGATTGATCTTGATCTCCGATAGATCGAACATGATAGCCTTTCCCATAAAAGAAAAGCGGAGCCGAAGCCCCGCTGCTGATTTGGTTTCTGATCCCGGCTTTACGGGAGAGTGACGACGTTCGAATTGACTTCGATGGTCATCTGACTGAGGTCAACAGTGTTTGCCTGACCGCCCTGACGCTGATTGGTCATTGCAAGGCCAACGAATGCTTGCTTCACGCCTGAAGACCATTCGATCTTGAACGCATAGTTCTGGTTCGTTGCTGCGGCAGCGATGAAAGCCGTCTGACCAGCATCGCCGGGGATAACGGCAAAGTTGTTCTGCATGGAACCAGCATTCTTGGTTCCCTTCTGCTTCACGTCGCGACCACGGTTGATGAGCGCCGTGGTGATAACAGCGGCATTGTCACCGATCTGACCGCAGGTTTCCCAGCCGTCGATTTCAACCCAGTCTTCTGGGTCGATTGATGCGAAGTCCGCTGGAACGAAGTCAGTCGCCTGATCATCCTTCTGCGGACCAATGAAAATCTTACTATCTGCAACTGCAAAGAGTGCCATGGTTAGCCTCGTTTTCTGTTAGTCAAAAATCCGCCAGCCTATGGAAACTGGCACTTGCACCCTGTCAGCCGTGATGGAGATAGCTCCGATTTCCGGCCTTCGCGGGATTTCAATCCGCTTCCCACTGACAGGGATTGTCGTGCCGGATTTGAAATATTCGATTAGGCTTCCCGCGTGAGCCATCATAACAGGCTCTGCCACAGTCTTCGCATTCACTGGATAGACGAAGTTAGCCTGCAGGATGCCTTGAAGCTGATGGATGCCGCCATTGTTGATCGTCAGCCGCGCTGGCGTATTCCGAAGCAACGTGATCCGGATATAAGGCGACTGCCCCGGTTCGAACTTCTGAAGTGGGTAGACGATTGTCTGTCCACCCGGCGGCGTCCACTGGCTTAGATGGGTGTAAAGAGCCCTCAGGACATTTGCGTCAATATCTGGGGTTGTCATGCTGCGTTTGCCTTTTGTGCTTTTTCGCTGGCCGTCTGGCCTTTCCAACTACTACGAACCTGTGCGGCCGCTTTAGATACGTGTTGAGGCCAGTTCTGCCAAGCAAGGCGAACCATTCCAGCTCCATCCTGATAGTAATACCGGCCCAGACTGTCCTCACCGTCGAAGCCGTATTCAATGCGCATCGCGTAGACAGCGCCAAAGCCCAGATAAATGGTGTCGGTAGCCTTAGCCGCATCGATAGCGCCAAGCCCAACACCGGTATCGCCTACGCTGATCGGGCCAGATACAGACGCTGAGAACGATCCTCTGAGGTATCCAGTATCAACCGGCGTTCTCTCAAGGATGTCTTCGGCTAAGAAATGAACTGCTGTCTGAAACACAACTTGCTGTCGGCGCTTGGTTCGCTCCACCCATGCGAGCAGTTCAGATGAAAAGCTCATGCTGCCCTCGCCATATAGTTAAGCCGAACCGAGAACGTGCATCGGCAGCCCGCCGTCTGACTTGCGCCCGCCCCAAGTGAGCTGTCGCATGGGTGCATCATCTGTGAGCCGTCTGGCATGGTGAAAGGCGTATCCAAGCCTGTAATCTCCATGCCATTCATTGCGGCATGTTGATCTCGGGTACGGTTGTCCCGTGTGGCAATCCATTTCTTAGTCGCTTCGTTCGGGTCCATGCCGGTTTCATCAGCCATTTGGGCATATGAAGACCGCTTCCCGCTGTTCAAAGCTTCCGTTGTTTCGGTTCGGGCGACCATCTCAGCGCGAGAGCGTAGCAGCCTGTCCGAATATCGGTTCAGTATCTTCTCGATTTGCTCCTGTGAGAGCGATTGCTGCCCGCTTATGGCTTTCTCTACAGCGCGGTCGAAACGCCTGTCCCTTCGCGTCCTTGTGAGAAAGCGACGTAGTGCTGCAGCGTCTCCACTCTCCAGTTCCGCTCTGGCTCGATCTACCCAGTCAACCTGATTGCTTGCGAGAGTGAGTAAGCCACCTTCCCGCTTGCCTGTGGCTGGGTTGATCACACCCATCAATCGAGAGGCTGTCCGGCGAGGATTGCGGCCCTCTGCCAGCCCTTGAGTAAGCACACCGCGGGCCACGCCCTCCATTTCAGAGGTCATTCCCTGAATGCGACCGGTTATCTGGCTCTGTAGACGGCGCTCAACGACCGGATGACGAACATCAAAGCGGAATGTGATCTTTGCCCCAGATGGGCCTCTAATGATCGGCATATCCGATACTGCAGAACGTCCAGCCGCTTCGAATGCTTCCGTGACCGATACATCGAACGGACGAAATGCAGCAGCACTGATGTTCAGCGCTCGCATGGCAGCATCGATATCATTGGCAATCAATGCCCGCACAACCGCCTGATAATCGGCGCCATCGGTCACGTTATCCATTGCCTGACGGAACGCATCGCGAAGCTTTGGCTCGTATGTTTCCGTCAGATCATGAAACTTGCGGGTCAGTGATCGTGACGGACGACGTGCCATGGCTAAACCTTCCCAGCTACCGCGTGATAGACCGGCACACCTGCCGGACTGAGTGTGTTCGATCCAAGGAGGGTGAATACCTCCCCGGCGAACTCAAGAACGTCTGTAGGCCCTGGAATGATGCTATCGGGACCGTCATCACTGATCCGCGTCATCTGCACAGACATGTAGCCGAAGCGCATTTTCTGCATAATGAGGTTTTCATCGATCTGAATACCGAAGTTGTCTGTCTTCGATGAAGATGCAGGCAGGCGCGCAAACCGGACTGAATACTTGGCTTCAAACGGCGGTGCCGGTTCCCAAGGTGTCCCGCCTTGACCCGGCATCGCACGGATAAGCGTTGCTTCCGCTCCGAACTTGTCAATGAGCCTTAGAGCGGTCTGGGCTGATTTCGTGTAATTGAAGCCTGCCATGTCATCCAACCGATCTGATGAAGACGCATGACGCGTTCAGATCACGCAGGTAAGGTGCCAGCATCCCATCCACCGTTGAAATCAGTGGTGTGAGCGATACAGCGCCATCGGACTGCGGACCTGCATACTGAACTTCAAGTTCGCCAACCTTCTCACGAGTTACCGCGCCCGAGACGGACCCGACGACACTTAGGCTTCCGGGATTTGTTGCATCCTCATACGCTGCTATGAAAGACGCATAGATGACCGCCTGCGGTACTACATCGGTCGGGATAGCTGTACCCCGCAATGACGCACCAATGCGCGGCCACGACCGTTCCTGATCGAATGTGGCTATGCGCCCAATAAACCGATCCCCATACACCGCATCGATATACTGGCTTCCACGCTGACGAAGGACGGCGGGAGACGGCGCGCCATCTGGCAGAGCATAGCCATTATCGAGCAGCCATTGTGTGAACTGTTCGTCCGTTCCGTATCCCGCCATGTGCTTATTCCGCCAGTTTAGCGTCGATCAGTTCCTGAAGCTTTTCATTGCTGGCGTTCCGGGCATACTCGATGCCAAGCTCATCAGCCTGTTTCTTCAGTTCTTCACGGTTGGTGATTTCGGTCTTGCCAGCGCCATCACCTTCGATGACTTCATAGCGGCCTTCCCAGCCCTTCGGCTCAGACTTGAGCGTCAGTTCGGTGCCAACAGCAATTTCGCCCTTAACACCATAGATGCCGGGTTTCGTGATTTTCACACGCATGATTTGATCCTTTCCGGATGAGAGCGCCCCGCACGATGGCGGGGCAACTTCATCAGTTGACAACAGTGCTGTAGAACACGCCGGACTTGCCGTTGAAGTCCGCACGGATTTCAAGGCCCATCGCGCCCATGACCAAGAACTGATAGTTGTCGGTCGGGTTGAGACGAACCTTTGCTGTGGTATTCACAGCCATGCCGATCAGCGGACGGATATAGTCAGCGTTAGGCACGAAGCCGAAGAACTGGTTGCCAGTCAGTTCATACGTGACCGCGATCTTATTGATACGGCGGTTCGTGAGCAGGTAGGAAAGCAGTGTTCCGCCCTTGAAGCCTGTCGAGCCCGAATAAGACTTGTCCAGGTTGCGACCGATTTCCGGCGATACGTACAGATTGACCTTGCCGGTGATCAGATTGGCATCCAGCATCGCGCCGAGTGTCTGGGTGATGAAATCGTCAATGTCATCACTGCCAGCCGTGGTCAGATCGATATTCGCACCGCCAGCAGCCGATCCAAGGTTGATGGCCTTGGAGTATGGCGAAGTACGGATGCCGTAACCCGAATAACCCTGCACCGTGATCGAAGCATCGCCGTCGAGCGCATAGAGCGCCATATCGCGACGGATTTTCGCGGTGTGTGCTTCCTGATCGTCCGACAGAGCGTCGAAGTTTTCAGACTGCAGGGTATTCCACTCACGCCATTCACGGCCATAAGCGGTCGAGAAGATTGGCACAGGCGAACCGCGATAGTCATAAACTACCTTGTCGAGCGGTACAGGAACCTGACCAGAGAGCGAGCGCACGACCGTACCCGCATCAGACGACACACGGTTGAGGTGGACAAGCTTGCCGATGTTCACCGGCTTAGCCAACGGCATCAGATCGGCCATATAGACCTGACCTTCGTCGTTGCGCATTACGCGGCGTGTGATGCCGTCGAGTTCGAGCCACGCTTCACGGGGAAGAACAGCGGCCTGATTGCGAACAGCTGCGAGCTGGTCTTCGGCATTGTGGAACCATTCACGGTCTGACGATACCTCGTCCCACCAGCCGGCGTGAATGCGCGACGTGTTGAGGAGCTGAGAGGAAAAATAGCGCATGTGATGTTGCTCCCTTACGCTGCTGCCAGATGGCCCTTAGCCGCACGGACACGTACGAGCTGATCAGAGCCAGAGGTGTTGTTGAATGCTTCTTCCGCAATCGCGATGATGCGGCTGTCAGCGGCGGCCACGATAAAGCGCCCTGTGGCGTTCGTGGTGAGCTTGGCGCCCTTGGCGATATTCTGACCAGTCGGCACACGAACGTTGAAGAACTGCTCATCGAGCATTTCCATACCGATCATGCGATCACCTGCTGGCCAAGCATCATCTACGCCCTTGAGCGTGAGATAGTTGTCCTGAGCGATCAGAACCTTTTCATTGGTCGAAGCGCCTGCAATGGCAAAGCCGCCCGTACCATTGAACACGACAGCGAGGCCAGGAAGCGTTGCAGCGGCTGCAATACCCTCCTGAACCTGTGGCGTGGCCTCAGTGAAAGGGCCAGCGAAAATCTTGTTGTAACGGGCCATGGGTTTATTCTCCTTCCGGAACCTTGAAGCCAGGCTTATCAGCGGATGGCTTGAACTGGCTGTTGAGCGGAGCGGCCTTGCCAGGCTCTGCCTTTGGGGCGAGTTCCTTCAGAGCATCCAGTGACAGGCTGTTTGCAACGGCTTCGGTCAGGAGGTTGGCTTTAACCACCTTCTCAACCAGACCGGCCTTTTCTGCCTGTTCCTGTGCCTGCTGATTGGCAACCAGTGCGGCCTGTGCATCCACCAATGGTTTGACCGCATTAGCGACCGCATCACCGATAGTTGCTCCGATATTCGAGAAGCCTTCCGAGAGGGTATCAACCTTCGCGGAAAGTGCGTCGAACTGTTCTTTCGAAACAGTCATCTGTTCTTCCTTTCTGTTTTCAGATGGTTCCCGCTCGGAAATGCCGATGGCCTCCAATATCGCGGTCTTAAATCGCTCAAGTACCGACGCTTTCTCACGTCGTTCCAAGGCTCGGGCGAGATGTTCAACCGCCCAATCCATATCCCGGTCAGCATCTTCGATGATCGAGTTGATAACCTCGACCTCTTCCTGCTCACCCTTGGCATTCACAAGCATCCCGACACCCTGATCAGGTGTAGCGGCGCCTAGCTCATCCAGCAGGATGGCGTCGTGATCGAACTCAAGGGACCGGGCGATATGTTTGTAATCAACGTCGCCATTTGCGGCGTCCAGCATCGCGAGCAAGCCGGTTGATGTGTGGATAGGTCCACCCTTCTCAATCGCTTCCAGCACCCGTTTACCGCCTTCTGAGCGGTTAGCGGTTTCAACGTCGATCACCTTGTCGAGAAACACACGGCCATTCTCGCGACGCACATTCTCATTCCATGCGCCGATCCACCCTAGATTGATCCCTTCCGGGTCTCTGGCAGATACGAACTTGCCATTAATGGTCGGGTGGCCGAGTGGTGCCGGGGTGCGTTCCAGACCGGAGAAGCTCTTCTCGATCTCGTCTGCCGGATACATGATGCTGTTCATCACAACGTTGTCAGGCAGTGTTGCAGATGGCACGATCACAACGTCACGGCCATTCCTCTTCTCGTGTCTAATCGCACCGGCGTTAGCCAGTGATCGGATATTCACCCGAACTGTTTTCATTGATCAGTCCTCGATTTCAGGATTTGCGGGCAGCCCGGTGTCTTGATCGACATTGTCGTCGTCTTCATCCCGGTATCGCTGATCATCTGTCAGTGGCTCTTTGCCCACGACTTCGCGCATTTCTTCCGGAGTGAATATCCACTCAGTATTGCCCATCTTCTGATTGGCATCAGCCATCTTGGTCACGCGGTCGATCTTCTCAGTCATTGAAGCCTCAGTCAGATCAGACCAGTCGAGATACCAATCCTTCTCAGGCAGGATCTTGAAGCGCTCCAGACGGTTCACGAAGTCCATGATGTTTGGGCGAACGGTGTTGTTCCGCCGAGACATGTTTGTCTGAGCCCATTCGTTGGCGTCTTCGGTACTTGCCCGCTCGCCTGTCTGTGAGCCGACAAGGATCTTCACAGGCATAGAGATGGACGCAGCAAAGGACTGTAGGGCGATGGCGAAGAAGTGCTCAGGGCTTGGCAGGGTGACGCTCAGGCTTTTGGCCTGCATGCCTTGGATCATCAGGAGCTTATCGAAGCCCTTCTGCCAATCCTCAACCTGTTCATTCATCTTGTCGGCCAGTTCCTCGACCGGTATCCCCATGGCCTTAGCCATTTCCTCGATCTTGGCTTCTGGATCGACTTCAAGGACTGGAGCTGATTTGGCGTTCTTCCAGAAGCCTTCACCGCCTGCACCGCTGATCTTTTCTAGTGTCAACAGATCGTTATAGCCAGGCTCAAGCAGCGACTTGCAGTCCATCGTGCCATCGCGTGACCAGATCACCACCCGGTCAGGGTGGAGCTGGAACTGCCGTGGCTGCGTACCGGTGTTGTCGCCTACGGTTGCCTCATTGAACTGATACATGAGCGGCTGACCGTATGTCTGGCTCTTCTCATCCGTATCCCACTGAGAGACCTGCAACTGCCCTTCCCATGCTGGGATGACTTCAACAAGGCCCAGAATGCCACCCGGCACCGTATCGACCGGCTCAGAGAATGTCTTGCTATCGGCCAGACGGAGGATCAAACCGCCGTATCTGCCGACCAGTGAGCGCCTATCAGCCTCTGCAATGCGCGACCATACCCGAAGATCGGTGAAGCGCTCCCGGATGTCCTTCTCTAGGGGCGTCTCTTTGGTTGCATTACCCTCTGACCCGTCACGCTGCTTCTCCTGCAGAAATGGCGCATCCTGCCATGTCTTGAGGATTGTCTTGTCTACACCAGCCGCCCCGACACCATTCCGGCAATACATCCCGTACAGCATGTCGAAGCTGATGAACTCGGGATAGCCAAAGTCAGCATAGTGATTGTGCTTTGCCGTCGCGAAGAAGCCCGGAAACATAACGTCGAGCCGACGCGCCGCAGCATTAGCCAAGGCTCGAATAGGGTTCATCTGTGCCTCTTTGTCAGGAGCATGGCGACCTGCTTAGTGTCACCCAGCATTAATTCAGTGATGGCCCATACAAGAGCGTCCACCTTGTCGGGCGATCCCTCACCGGCAAAGCCATCAGGAGCCATAAGGCACATCTGGTCTTCCAGCTCTGGCAGCCCGCCGACATGCGAAACCTTGCCCTGCTCGTATAGTGCCGCGACAGGCTCAGCTCGTGCGACCTTGCCCCGGCTGGCTGTGACCTCTTTGTATGAGACGTTCTTGTCTGTTGTCTTGATGACGTGCTCGACCATTGCGCCACCGAAGTTACGTTCAGCGACGACCCGATCAGCCTCAAATTCGTGATATGCCTCGACAGTACGTCTGCCCCAGCCTGCAGGAGAGAGCTTGCAGGATCTGTCAGCCAGAACATAAGCCCTGCCGTCTACCCCCTTACCGGCCACGATTATGCCGATATCGTCGCCCTCGTCGCTGCTTCCCTTGGTGCCGGAAGGATCGACCGCCACGACAACACGGACAAACTCAGGCACAGTTCTAATCCGGCCTTTGTCCAATTCCGAGCGCGTCCACAGTGCGCCGGGCAGATCGTCAATAATTTCGGCTTCAAGTTCCTGACGGCCTAGACGTGTACCTTCGTACTTGTCCTTGATTGCCTTGAGAAAGGTCGGCGCCAGATTGCCTACGTTGTCGAATGTCGATCCGCGTGTAACCACCGTCTTAGGATCGGCAATGATCTCTTTCAGCAATGGAACCGGCTTCGGCGTTGTCGTGATGCAAACCCTTGGATTATCACCCAGGCGAAGACCGAACATCGCCATGTCCCATGTCTCACGCAGATACTTCCACGCTGCCAGCTCATCGCACCACATGGCCTCATGCTGTGGACCGCGAAGGCGCTCGGGCTCTTCGGCGGAGAACAATGTAGCCACTGCACCATTAGCCCACGTCACACGGCGCTTAGACGGCTCATACATCGGCTTGCCAAGGACTTCACCTTTAGCCGTCCGATCCCCTGCCCAACATACAGCGAGCAATCCGCTCTCACCTTCAACCATAACGTCTCTGGCGTCTGATGCTGTGGGAGCGATAAGGCCGATACGCATGGCACCGGCTCTAACCTGTTCTCTGGTCCATTCAGCTCCGGTTCTGGTCTTCCCAAACCCACGGCCTGCAAGGATCATCCATGTCAGCCAGTCACCATCCGGGGCAACCTGTGCAGGTCGGGCAAGAAAGCGCCAGTCATGCAGGAGGGCTTTACATTCTTCGTCAGTTAGCGCCGCCAGAATTGCTGTTCTTTGGGCTTCCGACATTTTGGCGAGAGATGAGAGATTGAAGCTTGGTTCTTGCATCTGTCACCGTCAAATCACCTGTCACATCAGCCTCGACGCGATCCACGAACAATTTATGATATTTACCCAATAGGCCCCACGCGCTCACACGCGCCCCGTGAGAGCTTCCTTCACCTTGACGGGTAGCTTCTTCAAACAACCCACGAAGCACTCTCTCTGCGCTTAAATCGAGCTTTTCAGCGGTCTTCCCGGCCTTTGCTGCGATGGCTTCTGCAATGTCTACATTTGACAGCAGACGCGAGCCTTCCCGATTGGCCGTCTTGACTGCATACCCCGCCCGTATCGCTGCCTGTGTGGCATTCAGGTCAATCAGGTACTCAGCGACAAATCGCTCTTGTTTCGCGGTGAGACTCACGGTTGTATTCCCGATGGGTGATGGAGGGAGATCAAGATGACTATTGCCGATGCTCTTGCCGCAGTTACTGGCGCACTGAAGGTCGTAAACGAATTACGAGCGATTGATGCTCAGTTTGATAAGGCGGAACTTAAAGCACGACTCGCCGATGTTATGTCTCAGTTAGCCGATGCTAAGATGGGATTAATCGAAGCAAGCGATGCCATTGATGCCGAGAAGAAAGAAACTAATCGTCTAAAACAAGCGTTCGAGTTTCGCGGAACACTAGTCGAACATAAAGGCTTCAAGTACGAAACCTTTGAGGATGGAGGCCCGAAGGGAGAGCCCTTTTGCCCTAGATGCGAGCAAAACTTAGGTCGTTTCTATCGCCTCACCCAAGTTCGTGGTGGTGGCTACTCAAATCTAGTTTGTCCAGATTGCAAAGCTAATTTTAACGCTAGCGTTTACGTTTGGCAAAAGTGAATACCGGTCTTGCCCACTTGATCCGCATTATGAGGGGAAATAGGACCCCGGAGCGGACGGACGGCTTCTACAGCCTCGAATGTGGCCTTGTTCCAAGCGACCGGCTGTCTCGGTTGGAGATACCCGCTCCCTACATAGAAAAGACAACGCCGTTACTGGCTGTCAGGCGACCTTCTGCTATCTGTCGCTGACGCCGTGCAACTTCACGAGCACCGTTCGGAGTATAGCGGCGTCCGCCAATGCGAATGCGCTTGCTGGCACCACGCTTGCGATGATGCGGAACAGGATCACTGAATACGAGTGAGGCTGAGCCCGAGAAAAAGCCACGAACAGACGACAGCAATGCTGCTGCCATGACACTGAAGCCAAAGCGCATATCGTTCTCCGATGTTTGATAAAGAAAAACCCCGCACTAGGCGGGGCTGGATTGGTTGCCGGTATTTCTCTGCAAGTATCGCTGTATTCCCGGTCTAGGCCCATACGTTTCTAAGCAGATTGGGCCTGAATTTATCAGAACGGGCCGGACGCTACCCCGGCTATCGCCTGTTTCGGCCACGCTTTACATGGCTTATCTGGGGTGCGCTACCCGTTGCGCTTCTGCTTTCAGCGCCGCCGTTCTGATTGTTATGCGAAATGCTGGCCGCTACGTGCTGCTTAGTCCGCGCCCTCCTGAAAGGTTCTTTGGCGGATACCCATTACCAAGTTCAGTTCCGGCATTTCACATTCTGTCCGAGTGGCAGGCTCGCAGCAGGATTTGAACCTACGACCTGTGAACCGAAGTCCAACGCTCTATCCAGCTGAGCTATGCGAGCCTGTTTATCCACTCGAATTGAGAACCGCCGCGTACCTTGCGCTATCAGGGTGCAAAGCAGTGGCGGCGGCCATGTCATATTTGCGAGGGCCTTCGCCATCAAGGTTTAGATATCACTCACCTTGAAAACTACGGTTTAGCGTCCCCTTTCGGTTAAGCTCCCTCGCATTCCGTTGAGGCGTTGCCTCGTATTATTGCCCATCCGCTTAAGCAGCGGGTTTCATTTTCTCTCGGAGAGAAGGGATGTTTCTGGGCTTAGCGTCCGGCGTCATGAAGTGATTTGCCCCACGAACGCAACTCTCGGACGATACCGTTTGTTGATGTGAGTTATCGTCAAAATCGGACACGTTGTCTAGCGTCACTGTTAACCGAACGGCATACAATCGGTTCAAACTTTCTGCAATTTGTTGACAACAACGGTTAATTTGACGCTGAAAAGTTCGGCGCACCGTGTCGTTTTTTCTGAGATATGCCTCAAGTGAAACGCCTTTCCGGCTTTTTATGAAGCCATAATCGTAAACCAACTTGCGGTCTGCTTCGTCTAAGAACGAGTTAACCCATCCGAAACACTCTTCCATTCGGGCAATTTCGCCACCGGTTGCCCGGATTTTCACCTTGGCCGTTTCGAAACCATATGCCTCGTCATAGCGCCTGACCACGTCTGGCATGTTATTGGCGAAAGACTTCGGCCCTTTATGTGCTGGCAGCTTCCGCAGGGTTGCAGCCATTTCAATGACCCGGCTTTTAACTGCTTCGGATGTCCAATCTTGAAAGCTCATGCTGCCCCCCTCTCATCGAAGAAATCGCTTTGTGCTGGCTTATTCAGCATCATCATTAGAAGCACCCTGAGAACGTGTGTAGTGGGTATTCCGCAATTCATTGCTTTGGCCTTAAGCCTGAGTATTCCCAGGTCAATTCTGTCAAAATCGGAAACCAGTGTGCGACTGTGGATCAGATTAGGGCAGAGGATCAGAACTGACGAAATTGCTTTCACCATATCGGAATAGATGAACATTGAGTTCTGCACTGTCCCGACCATCAATTGCAGAACAAGGCGAAGATGATCCTCGCCGTGCTCTCGTCCGATTTCCCTCAGTGTTGGCTTACAGAAGCATTCCCTTGCCTTCCGGCTTGTAGGTGAATGGTCACAGCTCGCCCGTAGGATGACGCCACACTGGCGGGCTACGCGGTAGATATCGCAAGGGTGTCTAGCCATTGGCCGCCCTCAACTCCATCGTTTCTTGCACTGGCAACCGCTCTTGGTCCGGTGATTTCCATTTCTCGTAATCGGCCTCGATCTGTGGGTAGTTTACCGGGTGCTGTGAGCGGAAGTCTGGCATAGAGCCCGCAACCCATTCACCTTTATTCCCCGACACGATCCAGCCGGATTGCGTCCATCGCGACATCGAAATGTCGAAGTGTCCGAAGTCTTTTCTGGTCACAAACCCGCGCTTCGTTAAGGTGATTGCGATCTTGATCGCGGCGACCTTCCACGCAGTTAGCGCAACCGGCGCTTTATCACCTGCTATTACATCAGGAACCCAATCGGGCAGATCAATTCGGCTATGTGGGCACAGTTCGCGCCAATCGCGATGTGACCAGTCACTGTCCGTTCGTGGCAGATAAGGATAGAACTGAAACTCTCCATCCCATTCTTGCTTTCGAACCGTAATCACCGTGATGTTCAGGAGCTTACAAATTCCTGCAAGATCAGTTGTGACGCCATATGGGATCAGAACAGCCCGGCAATCAGGCCCAGATGCTGTCACAGAATAAGTGCTGACGCCTTCGGCCACTTGGTTGATGACTTTAGCATTTAGCCGAAGTTTCGCCTCAACTCCGATCTGGAAGCCGTCCTCTTTTCGCACCAGAAGAATGTCAAAGCCTCCTGTTTCCGGGTACGCAGTCCATTCTTCTGGCAGCTTTGAGATGAAGGCCGCGCAAAGGTCAGTTTCTTTTTCAAAGGTTGCCTTGCTCATCATGCCGCCGCCCTCTTCCGCTCGACTTCTATTTTCCTGCCCTTCCGGTAGATCGCACCATCTGAACCGAATACCTGTTCCCGCTCTGTGGGCTCCATGGAAGCGATTTCACCTTCGCGCAGATACTTGCCGTTGAAATATGCGAGAAGGTGCCTGTTGACCGTCCTTGTGGCTTCCAGCTCACATGTGAAGACTTGAGGTGCTCCACCTTCATTCAGGAGTGGCTTCGGGTGGCTGTCTCGTGAGAAACGCAGCATCACCCACCAGCCTTGAGGAACTTGCTTGATATACCCGGCGTATCTGTTCATAGCAGACCCATTGGATTGTCGATGATTTCACGCTTGATCAGTTCGGGCTCATTCATGCCACCCTGATCGACAAAGCTCGTTGTGCTGCCATGCCAGCCACATTCAACGTCACGCGGCCACTGGCTTTCTCTGGACAGGGCAAGGAATATCTTGGCCTTGTCCTCGTTCTGCTCGACCAGATCAGACCAGAACTGATGCAAATCGCTCATCTTTGATGGCTCATGCTCTTTCAGGAACACAACTGGACGAAACGGGATCAACACATGGTCTGCGTCTCGCTCGATTGCGCCGATCAGATCCGAATACCGAGGCTTCTTGGCAAGCAGACCGTGGAAGAACTTCTCATTGATCGTCGGCTTGTAATCAGCGAACACGTTCTTCTTGAGCTGCGCACAGCCAACAATCGGGATATCCAGGTCACGAGCGATCTGCTTAAGCCTTGCCGTGACGATCTGCCCAAATTCCCAATCTGCCAGTTTCTTTTCGTTCTTGTCCCGGTCGATCAGGCCCATATGGTCGATAACGACAAGCCCTTTCCCCTTCTTGGAAACGAAATACCGAACCCGCTCTTCGATCTGATCCAGCGTCAAACGCTTCTGCTGGATATAGATTTGCTTGTCCTTGTTGGCATTCCGGAAGCTCATCAGGCGTTCAAAGTCGTTCTCGGTGACCTTGCCGCGCTTCTGCCGGTTCACTGTGACATTGGTTTCACGGCTGCTTTCACGCATTGCCAGCTCTTTTGCCGACATTTCACCGGAATAGAACCAGACTGCATTACCCTCAGAAGCCGCACCCATTGCCAGCTGACCGGCCAATGCTGACTTACCCTGCTTTGTAGCACCGCCAAGAATTATGAGCTGTCCGCCACACATCGGGCCTATAAGCTCTTCGACTGGTCGGAAACGGTAACTTATCCCGGTCCCCTTCTTGCCCTTGTATGCCCTGTCTGTGTCGTCAAGAGCGTCATCCAGAGCAGAGCCAAATGACACGGCACCATAGATATCGTCACCATCTGAGAGAGCCTGACTGATTTCAGTGATTGCCTTCTCGCCAATCTTTGCAGGGTCACTGTCTGTTTCGACGTTCTGGGCCGTCCGGATCATGTCTTCGGCAACCGCGACGATCTGCCTGCGCTTGTACAAATCAACCAGCATCTGTGCGATCTGAGGCAGCATTGAAGGCGGAAGGGAATGCTGCGCACATGCACGAGCGACAAGCTTTCCGACTGTCGTTTCATTGTCGATATTCTTATCCCAAGGCAGAAACGGCTTGATCGTGATCGGAGCCGCAACTTTCCCCTGCTTAATCAGATCTCCCATGACCTGATAAACATCACCAAGAACGCCCTGTGAGAAGTGAGCTGGCTGCAGCATACCGGCGACAAGTTGGAAAGCATCGTTGTTAACAAGGATCGTTCCGATAATCGCGCCTTCACCATCAACATTGCAGATTTCAGGCTGGTATTGGTCTTGCTCGTATTTGCGAAGGGCGCTCATGCTGCCACCTTAAGGTTCATCTTGGTTTGCTGGCGCTTGGCCTGTGTCTTGGCCTTCTTCGCTGCTCGTGTGGCTTCCTGGTGGACCTTGCCGCCTGATACGAGCCAGAACATTATTCCAATGGCGTCGGAGCAGTTATCGTCCTTCGGCTTCAATCCGCGCCGTGCGCACTCTTCCAGAACCTTGTCCTTGATCCATTTGCGCCGTTCATCCGCGTTTGTGATTTCCTTCGGCGCTCTGACAACTCCGATGAATGACTTGCGCCAAGATGACGTTGTAACCGTGCGTGGATAGACCAGAGAGCGCCGCTCACACATCATTTCGAGCGTTGCCAGCCAACCACCGGCCAACTGTGCTGATGCTTCTGTACGAGCCGCTGAGTAAGCTTCTGCCTCAATCACGATCTCAAGGTTATCTTCCTCAATACCGTGATGCCTGCGCAGCTGGCTGATGTTGTCCCACAGATTGAGATAATACTGACCGCGCCGGGTGCATTTGTTGCCTTCCATGTCACGGGTCAGATCCCATGTTCCATATGAAAGACGTTCGCCAACAGATCGCTGCTGTTCCTTTGGCTTTTCACTGTCATCAAGCAGAAGGCAGAAGCCTGCCTTCGTGGATGGGTCGATTGTGAGCTTGTGCATTAAAACCTCCCCAAGAAGTACGCCACCGGGGCGAGAATTACGGCTAGAGCCAAGCAGGCCCAGCCGAAGCCGATAAGTGATCTGGAAAGCCGTTCATTCATGTTGGGCCTCCGTTGGCTTGGCTGTGCGCTGGCGGGTGTCTGTGACGCCACTCACGCGTAGAGCATGGAGAACTGTGGTGTGATCGAGCCCGAACCTTCGACCGATCTCAGCAAGGCCAATGGGGCTTTTTTCAATCCAAACCCGGTAAATGGCTTCTCGACGTGCAAGCATGATCTTTCGCTTGCGGGTAACGCTGAGGATGTCTTCCAAGGTCAGACCATGCTCCTCGGCTACCCGAGCTATGATCGAACGTGCTGAATTCTGTTCATCAGGGATCGTGATCGGAAACTTCTCGGCAGCCTTCTCAAACATTCGCCTGTCACGCTCACGGCGCTGTTCTGCTATCTGCTCGGCTGATTTGAATACGACTGGCTTATGAACCGGCTTGGCAATCTCTGCCCTCTTACGGGCTTCGGCTTTCGCCTGTTCGCGGCGGCGCTGTTCTGCAACTGCTGCCTGATATCGAGGATTACTCTCGACTGTGTTTGAACGTGCGTAGATCATTATGAAGCCCTCCGCAGAGGAATGACTTCGCACTGATGGCGCTTATCAAGCGAACTGCGCCCCGGAAGAGGATCACCCATAAGAACGCCGGTCTTTGACCGTGTATCGCTCGGTATGGCGTCAATGAGTGACTTGACGTGATCTTTGTCCAATCGATCTGTTGGATATCTGTCGGCGTTCGTTTCACCCTTTACCCGCACACGATCGTACTGGTCATAGTTTCTGCCGCGTTCAAGATGACGCTTGTAAGCAGCATCATCGAGCAGCATAGCAATCGTGTGGCGCGAAACGCCTAATTCACTGGCGATGCGGGTCTTCGTAAATCCTTGGCGAACAAGCTCTTTGGCCTTCGCCGTGTAGGCTTCACGGTCTGTCTTGTGATTGTAATTCTTTTTCTGCGCATCCATTACGCGGCCTCGGCTAAATATCTCGCTGCTTCTTGGACAGCTTCATTGTCGGAAACCGGGGAGCCATCTATTGCGCTCAGTACCCGGCGAAGGTGATATGCAGCATCAAAGTCTGGTTTCAGGGCGATGCAGCGGGCTCGGTTTGGGATTAGTTCAATCAGACCGCGTTCCTTGAGACCGTGAACAAGCCGGTGAATGCTGGAACGGGATGTGATGCCCAAGGCTTCGCCAATTTCCTGATATGAAGGGCCGTAGCCCTCCTTATCGATGAACGACCGTATGAAGTCGTATGCCTGTTTCTGGCGGGGTGTGGTGGAGGTCACTAATGAGCCTCCAGCCCGTTCGGGTGTTTGGGGAAATGCATCCATGCAATCGGTACTTCGCCCGTTGCCAGCCCGTACCACCGTCCACCGTCTTGACCGTTCTTTGGTTGCCAATGGGAAGGCATCACCTTCCCGCACTTGGTCGCTACGAATATCTTGACGTATCGGTAATCCCGACTGGTGACTTCCTTGCCCTTAACTGTACGGGTATTGGAAACGTATCCTCCGAGTGGGGCTTCTGATACGTCGAAATTCCATGTGGCCATCACGCTGCCTCCTCGCTTGGGAAGTCAGGCTCGCCGTGGTCTGGCTGCTGGACGGCGTTCTTCTTTTCCATTGCGGCCTGCAGGTTGTCCCGCATGAACTTCTGGCCCTTGTCCCAGCCCCTGAGCCAAGCGGTATCTTCGTCGGAGCCTTTGTCATATTCGCTGTCGGCATCCTTACCGGCCAGACCAGCAAGCTCGCCCTCGCCTTCGATGCGCTCAATTGCCGGAGCGCGGTCGCGCAGTAGATCGGACTGGAAACCGGGAATGACGTTCAACCATGACAGAACCTCGCCATGCGCCAGAAAGCGGTCTGTTACGGTTCCCTTGTCATCTGCGCCAATTGCCTTGATTGCATAGTCCAGATCGCCCAGAACGACGTTATCAGCCTGTGCAAGCTTACCTGCGGCCTTCTTTTCAGCATTGGCTTCCCTCACCTTGGCGTCATGGCCCATCCGGATACGCAGATGGTGAAAGAACAATGCCTTCTTGTCAGTTTCGGAAAGCTGCGAATTATGTCCTGCGTTCATTTCCGTTCTCCCGATGCTCAAGCGGCCTTCATGGCGGCTAGTTGGATGTTTCCAAGAACCTCTTTCAGGTTCCTGACTTCGAAATGCTGGATGGAGTTGGCTTCGCGATGGAAGATCGCCCGAACGCGGCGCTGCGACCATTGTGGGTTGACGGCGCTCAAATACTCGTATGCGTCATACAGAGACTTTCCGACCGAGATTGACGGCGTGGACTGCATGATCGTGATCAGCAGATTGCGGGCGATTTCCTGATCATTCTCGGTCCCGTTCCCTTCAGTTATGGTCTTCGGAACGAAGTCTTTCTGAGGGAATTCTGGGGAAATACCGAGGCCCGCTATAGCCTTGTCTAATTCTCTTGTTCGCTTGAACCATTCACCTTCAACACGGCAAATGTCGAAAAGCTTATGGAAGACCTTCTCGACTTCCCGTCCACCTTCAGCAGTAGCAAGCAGTTCAATGCCTTCTGGAAAACTTGCTGCCAAGGCCCACAGACGCACGGTCAGATTGTCGGAGTAACCGATCTTGACCATATCCTGACGGTCTTTTCGCGTAATGAAGTAAACCGTCATCGGCCTTCCTCCTTAAGCTCTGGGGCGATCAGCAGCGCCAAGCAACGAGCGGAGCGCAGCAATGACCGAGCCACTGATATGCGGGTCCTTGTGACCCAAGAGCTTCGTCGCATTGCTGATGAGCCTGTCGACTTCACCGAGTTCTTGCTGTCCGAATTCGACACCGGACACCTCCTCTAGTTTGCGCAGCTCCTTCGGCTTGATTGAAACACGCTGATCCGCGTACCAAACGTCACGAGTGCGGTTGAACGACCACTTGAGTTTCCGAGAGGCAGCAAGAATTCGAGCGCCAACGCTGCTCGCCAATGAAGGCGGCGCGACATGGCTTTTCAAAATTTCAGAAGCAAAGGCCAACTCAGACATTTCTGATTTCTCCGACAACTTTTCGGACATTTCCGACAATCCCTTCGATACGTTGAGATTGTTCGGTGGAGCGGCGATGAAGCCGCTACCGGTTACAAAGGAACTGATGTGATGAAGATGAAACGGACAGCTCGCAAAGCCTGGAAAACTGATACGGGCGTCCAACTCGTCTTATGGACTTGGCCTGAAGTCTCACCACGAAAGCCGAAGGGAAGCAGCTTGGCGGCACGTGACCCTCTCGATCCTTTCCGATGATATTCATGGCTTTGTCCTTTTGGGTGAATGGGTTGCCCGGAGCCCCGACAGGGGAACCAGAACTCCGGGCTTATCGCCTACCGAGTAACAGGCGGTGGGGAGGTATCCCCGGCAGGCAATGGGAATTAGGCGGCGTTTGGAAAATCTTGTTTGTGATTGATTTCCGAATGCTTCGCATTGAGGCTGGAAATGTATTCTTCCAACTTCACAAACTCTGACGGCGATGGACGGACACCAGCAATGCGGCGATACGAGTTACCGTACCAACGGTGCATTATTTCGGACGCCTCGGAATTGTGGTCTTGTCTAATGCCGGCATTGCGAAGCCTGTTTTCAGCAGCACGTATCCGGGCACTGTAGGAGCGAAGTCCAACACGATATTCTGGACAAGGTCGCGAGCCTTTGCCGATGTTCCGAATTCGACCGATCGGCTTAAGTTCATCTCTGACCCAATCTAGCGATCTGGACTTTGCAATGCGATCTATCGTGTCAAGAAGAAGCTTTGAGGACTTGAACCACTCTTTATGGCTGTGAACGTCTGCGAAGCACGAATGAATGAACTGCTCATCTGACAGATCACCATCAACAGAAATGATGATTTCCAACGGGAACGGAGACCACACAGCAAGACTTTCCAGTCTCTTTTCTGGGCATGTTGAGCTACCGATCTTAATCGGACCATCCATGCCCACTGGCTTAATGAAATAGACTTTACTCGAAAGACTTTTCACGCTGCATCTCCTGCTTGCTTGAACAGGTCAGGACGGATGGAACTCATTGGAAGGCCAGTTATGTTCGCTACTTCCGCGATACGCTCCGCCGGGACACGATCCCATTGCGAGATTGCGCCGCGAGTAACCCCAATCTTCCGAGCCAGATCAGCAAAGGAGATAACCTCCCTGACTGCTTCCATTCCCGTCTTCTGCATCTGTTTTCGCCGCTCATTTGTTATCGGTATCCAACATGTACAGTTTAACTAAACTTATGTCAAGCGAGACTAACGGCGATTTTTTAAAGATGCAAAGTTATGTTGCGTACATGGAATTAAAAGATCGAATTTTAGTCGCTCGCGAAGCTGCTGGCCTGACACAGCAAGAACTAGCTGACGCGACCGGGAAAACCCGTGGGGCAGTAGCTCAATGGGAAAGTGGGAAAACGCGCCCTCGCCACAACGTTCTGGTTGCAATAGCTGAAGCAACACAAAGGGATATTGCTTGGATCGAGAGCGGGATTGAGGCAGCGGAAGGCGCACCAAAACCAAAGCCTAACGCCAGCTTCCCGCCAAAATACCAGGAGTTCCCACAGGGGCAGTCTATCCCGCTCCTAGGCCAGTCGGCAGGCGGTCCTAACGGTCGCTTCGTTTTGAACGGAACAGAGGTTGGGCGTGTATTCTGCCCTCCGATGCTTGAAGGTGTCGAAGGGGCTTATGCCGTGATGGTCTTCGGAACATCAATGGAACCGCGCTATTTCGCTGGCGAGACCGTATGGGTCAATCCTCACCTGCCCGTCAGATCCGGCGATGATGTAATTGCTCAATTCGTCGGAGATGAAGAAGGCTTGCCAGCTGATAGCTACATCAAACGCTTTACATCTCAGTCAAGCAAGGTTCTCCGCCTCTACCAGTACAACCCGGATGAAGGCGAAGAACACGATCTTGAGTTTGATGCAGATACGGTTTTTTCAGTTCACAAGATCGTATTCAAAGCCAACACCTGATTGAACTTCTTCACAAATCCAAGTTGGGCGAATGGAGAGATTGCGAGAAGAAAGAGGCTGACGAGGGCAAATGCTGCATCTGATCTTACGGCAGAGTTGCGCGTAGTTGTGAACACCAAGACCAGCAGCGATCTTTAGATTGGAACGATAGAGAACTCTTGAATGGCCGCAATCATCACAAGCCACGTAAACACTCGACAATTCCACGATTAAGCGGTTGGCGTCCGGGTGATTAATGGGAGCACTCTTCAACATATTCCTCTCCATTTGTTCTACTTCTGTTCTCATTTCAAAGCAGGTTACGTCGGAAGAGTCGAGTCGAATTAATGGTTAACGAGAAGTTATTTTTTCGGCAGCTACATCTTGTGTGTACGCTATTGGACTGAACACAATTTTGAACCACAGACGCATAAGGGGATGGGGAATGGCGAATGATTATCAACCTTGGGAGAACATAACTCCTGAGACGGTAGACAACTTCATCAATCAATTTGACGACTTCGGCGGCAAAGAACTTTCAATGTCGTTAGGTAGAGTAATTATATCTTGGAGCCAGCTTGAGAACGCACTTCAAACATTCTTGATGGAGCTGATGAATATTCGTCTGGATCACTTTCTAGCGACCGTAGGACAGTTGAGTATCTATCAAAAAATTGATGCCATTTCATCTATCACTTCCTTGACATCACCTGATCCACGCTGGACGAAACATCTCCACGAACTCAAGAAGTACATCCACGGAAATCTCAGGGAAGAAAGGAATAGACTAGCTCACGACCTATGGATTAATGAGCCAGAACAGAAACAATCTATAAGGTTCAAACCTTCGGTAGACAGAAAGACCAACAAACCAACGTACTTAGATGCTCGAGATTTCTCGAATGATGAGCTCAAAGTTCTGGCTGCAAAAATTATTTCATGCTTTGCAGTGGTGCACCGACTTCGAGATGCTTACTTTCCAGGCAAGCCAAAACCATGGCAGCAAACACAGCCGGAAGGTTCTCTTTGAGAATTGTCGGGCTGAGGTAGTCTGATGGATAATCAAAGGCCTGTTCACCAGCTTCGATCATAGCTGGTGTCACAAGTTCTACTATTGCATCAGAGTTCATTTTTTGCATACCAAAACATAGCAAATAATACTGAATGTTGCCAGATGGCACTGGATGAGAAACCATAGCCCCGCTTCGGCGGGGTTTTTGTTTGGCTATCTGCCGATCATAAAATCTTCGATATCGATCTGTGGTGCTTTCCGGCGCCGTGTTAGGGCGGCATTCTTGGCGTGGTGCTTTGCATCCCAGGACAAATGACACTTCTGGCAAAGAGCTCTGCACCGCTCTGGATCTGCGTGAGTTTCATCATGATCCATGTGCGCGATTGTCAAAACAACCTTGCTACCGGTCAATGGATGTGGCTGGCCGTTCACAGCTTCGCACTTAGGAAACATCGGAGTGCCTTCGCATCGATGCCCAGCACGTTCAAGCAGACTTGCGCGGAAATCTTTCCATTCCTTCGAATGTGTCCCGCCGCCTGGATAGTTCTTCATCTTCTCTGGATTGATTGGCATCTAGCACCTCTATCTTCTACCTTATCTCTATCTTCTTGTTTTTCTTAAGATTTGTATTTGATTAGAGGGAGGGAGAAAGCAAAGACCCCCCTACCCCCAGAAAGACAAAAGCCTTCCCAAAGGTAAGGGGATCGTATGCCACAGACTTGTACCGTCATGTCGGTCGGTCGATCTGGCAGGATACCTCTCGGTTAATCCGTCCTCTGTTTCTGACAGCACCGTAGGACTTACGACCCCCGCGCTTGCAGCTTCATCAGCAAGGGAATTGCACCCTCGTCGCTGCTTCGATGCGCCATTGATAATCCCCAGCCATATTTTCTGTCAAGTTAAACTAAACTTTTTTCTGTTAATCCTCTTGCATTGTGTATAGTTTCACTGTACATCTTACTCATCAACCAACGGACCACGAAGACGCCAACGGGCTGATCTGGTTCACAACATGGGGTGAGTAAATGTCACAGGCCAATTTCAAAGCGCTCATCAAAAATGCAGCTGCGCAGCTCGAAGCGCTTGCTGGCCGAGTTCAGCCGGGTGCCTGCTATGACAACCAGGCTCAAGCCGAAAGCTTCTTCCAGTTCGAAGATTACCTCAAAGAAATCGATTTGATTTTCACCGATCTGCGCATCGGCGTGATTGATGAAACACGCGGCTGGGGCAACCAGCAAGGCATGAGCCGTGTCCAGCGCAAGATGCTGCGTGAAAAGACCAACGATGATCGTGACGGATTGCTCGAAGAAGCCCGTGAGTGGGCTGAGGAAGAGCGTCATGGGGCGGCTGCGTGATGATGATCCAAAAGAACTGTGCGGCTTGTGGCGCCCTCTTCAATGTCCGGATCGCAGATCACAAGCGAGGATGGGGCAAGTGCTGCGATAAGTCTTGCTCTGCAGCCTACAAGGTTGGGATGCGGCCTCGTGATGTGAACGAAAACCACGCGAAGAAAAGCATATGGGCAGAGAAGGCTCTCAATGAGCGGAAGCTGGCTGGCGTAACAGTCTGGCCGCAAGCTCCAAGCGTCAAGGAACAAGTCGGCAAAAAGGTAAAGGTTAAGCCTGTCTACCATTCACCAAGCAACTGCCGACATTGCGGCATTCCCGTGAATGGCCCCGGCCTTTGCAACGCTTGCGAAGATCACGAGGAAGGCCTGAACGCCATAGAAAGCGGCTGGGACGGCCACAAGGCATGGGCATGACGCTCCCCGATCCAGTCCTGACACTCATCACAATCAACCTTTCAATCGCGTTCATCGCGCCGTTTCTGGGGATTTGAAATGACTGAAGAAGACGTAAAAGCATTCCTCGAAGCCAACCGAGAAGACATCAACGCTCAGGTTAAGCAGCGTCTAATTGACGGGCTTTTACAGCAGCACCGTTGGGAAATGTCGGATCAGATTTCCAAGGTCGTAGGCGAATTTATGGCCGAGGAAGTTATGCCTGAAGTGAAGAAGTTTCTTGCTTCTGAAAAAGGTCCGATCATCGAAGCAGCCATTAGTGCAGCTAGCCAGATCGGTGACATGATCACTCAGGAAATGGTCAAGAAGGCCGCTAAGAACATCGGTGAAGGAAGCTACCGTTACCGTGATGTTATCAAGCAGATTTTCGAGTGAGGCTCCCATGCGTGACCTTATCGAAGACATCGCTGGCTTTGTTGCCGTTTCAACCTTCATCGCAACGTTTGCAGTATGGGCCGGGGTTCTGGCTGAGAAAGTGTGAGGCTCGATATGCAGCTTATTCACGTACCCGTAGCATCTGACCTCAACCGTGACAGTGGCATTAACGCATATCGCTTCACAAGCTTTACGCCTGAGAAGCGCGCCGACGATGATATCGCAGGTTATATCAGCGACGTGATGGCCTTTGCTGAGATGCTTGAGGCTTATGCAACAACGCCGGAGAAGATGGCCGAGGCTGTTGCGCAGATTGAGCGATACCGCCTTCGCTACATCCAGTGGGAGAATACACTGTGGGCCGCAAAGAGCCGCACCGCGTCCCCAATGATCACCGGCCCGGCTCGGTTCCCTGTTGAGCGTAACCGTAAAGCTATGGACGCTGAGCACAAGAAGATCGGTGCATATCTGGAATGGCTGGAGAAAGCTAAAAATGCGGCAATCAAAGCCGTCAATATGGTTGGCTATGTTGCGCCACCAAAGCCGGAAGGCGCGAAGACTGGCCAAAAGGTCAATGAATTTGACGGTTTCAAAGTGATCGAAAACTTTGACATTGACCGCGTTCAGTTCGTTTTCCCAGACAAGCCAACCGAAGCAGAACGGACAATCCTCAAAGGCGCGGCGTTTAAGTGGGCACCAAGCCAAGGTGCATGGCAGCGGCAGTTAACCAACAACGCAATCGCAGCTGCGCGGCGTGTCATAGATCAGTTGAAAGAGAGCGAGGCCGCATGACCGCCCTCCTCCAAGTAAGCGGCTATGTGCGCCGCCAGTCAGCCAATGGCGATGATAAGCGCCCACGGTTCACACCAGAACAGATCGCAACAGCCAGCCAGATACAGACCGAGATAGACGCAAGCTTTGTTCTCGCAGTCACAGTGGCACTGGCACAAGAGTTTCCGGGAGAGTTGAAGTGAGACAGTTCCGCAAAGGGGACATCGTTACTATCGAGTGCGTTGTCGAAAGCCAGTTCACCGACACAGAAATGCGCGTTCGACCTGTTGATGATCACTCTGACATCTACGTAAAGATAGATCAGGTCAAGGTGGTTCGTCAGGCCATTGAAGTTGGTGACTTTGTTCGCAACACAGAAACCTCAACTTATAACAAAGGAACAGTACACGCGGTTCATGATGGCTTGGCTTGGGTTGAGCTCACTTCCGGCTCGTATAACACATGGGACATTAATTACTGCCGCAGATTAGAACCTGTGGAAGCGCAGGTGGCAGCATGACTGACACCTTCCAGCATATAGGCGATCTGGCTACAGGAATTGTGAATGAAGCTGCAGACAAGGCAGGCTTCACACATCACGAAGACGGAATTTATTTTGGCATGTCAGATGCGGTTTACCACGCTGACCCAGCCCTCGGCTCAACTGGCCTGAAAAAGCTTATCGGTAACGCGCCCGACTTCTGGTGGGGCAGTTCATTCAATCCTGTGAAGGAAGACGAGAACGACGACACGCCAGCCAAGATATTCGGCAGACAGTTGCATACTTGCGTTCTGGAAGGCGCTGACAGGTTTAAGGCACTTCACACGCCTTACATGAACCCAGGCAACATCAAGGCCGGTAAGGATGAAATAGCAGGCATCAAGGCCTCTGGACGCGAGCCAATCAAGTTTAGGGACTATTCGAAGATACTTGCAGCATCGGCTTTCATCAAGGCGAACAAGACGCTGGCACGGGCTTTCGAAGGTGGTCATCCAGAAGTGTCTGTCTTCTGGACCGTGAATGGCATCCGCTTCAAGGCGCGGTTCGATTATCTGCAGATCAATTCGATTGTCGATCTCAAGTCCATTGAGAACCGGAGTGACAAAGAGTTCAAGCAGGCCTGTCGCGATGCAATGGCGAGCTATGACTACATCGTATCAGCCGGCCATTACACGGACGGTCGCCGTCAGATGAAAGGCCTGTTCGCGTCTGACAAGGTTTTCGGGCTGCCAAGCGGTCAAGAAGACTGGCTGTCCAAGGTAGTGAGCAACTCGGTTTTCGCATTCGTATTCGTGTTCTGGCAGAAAAAGGGCGCGCCCATATCGCACGGTATCATGCTGTCGCCGGGAAACCCGCTGTTTGATCGAGCATCAGAACGCATAGCCCAAGCCATTGCGAACTATCGCCTATTCATGGGCGAGTTCGGAACAGACACGGCATGGGTGCCATCCACACCACTTGAAGAGGCTGACGAAACCGCATTCCCGGTTTGGTACCAGCAGAAGCTTATCGGAGCCTGAAATGAACCAAGAAATTATCACCCAGGACGGCGAAGTTTTTGAAGAAACTACGGCTCTAGCTTCAACCAGTATGGCCGTGCAGTTGCAGAAAGCGGAAATTGACCAGCTCGTATCAACAGCCCATGCATTCCCGCGCTCATTGAAGCGCGTACAGTCAAACATTCTGGGTATGGCAACACTGGATGAGGAAAGCGCCGAAGAATGCATCTATGCCCTTCCTCGTGGCGGCAAGCCTATCCGTGGCCCATCCATCCGATTTGCTGAAATCCTGAAACAGTCATACGGTAATTGCCGCGCTGCCGCTCGTGTTGTTCATGTTGATAAGACGGAAGGCTATATCGAAGCAGAAGGCGTGTTCCACGATCTGGAAACCAACTCCGCATCAACTGCGCGTGTCCGCCGCCGCATCACGGATAAGAATGGCCGTGTGTTCAAGGATGACATGATCATCGTCACCGGCAACGCGGCTTGCTCTATCGCCATGCGGAACGCGATCCTTGCAGGCGTTCCTAAACCTCTGTGGCGCAAAGCCTACGACATGGTGCAGGCAACCATCACCGGTGACATCACCACGCTATCGGAAAACCGTGAAAAGGCTTTCAAAGCACTGGCAGCATTCGGCGTTAAGCCAGATCAGGTTTTCTCAGCTCTTGGTGTTCAGGGTGAGGAAGACATTACCGTCGATCATATTGCGACACTGCGCGGCATGTATTCGGCTTTGAAGAATGGCGAAGCGACTGTTGAAGAAATGTTCATCGGCACAGTCAAGGCTATTTCCGATCACGCCAAGATTGAAAACCCGTTCTCAGCAGAGCCAGCAACCACACAGACAAACAATGTGACGCCGGAACCTGAAACGCCAGCCAGTGGCCCGGATAACAGCGAACAAGACACGTCTGCCGACCTCACCTCCACCGGCAGCGTAGAGGGTGGAGAGCCAATGGTTGATCAGGCTTCCACCCTCGATAATTCAGGCGATGAACCGAGTGAGCCGAACATCGAGCTTCGTAAAGAATGCTGGGAAAAGTTCATAGGCGCCGCAACCAACGAAGCCAATTCATTGACCGAGCGCCGTGGCATTCTCGAAACGTCGAAAGATGCATGGAAGATCGAGCTGCCGAACGACCTTGAGTTTGTCCGTGTCGCGTTCATGGAAGCCGACAACGTCATCAAGGGCAAAGTGACCAAAGAGGAAGCGACTGACCATATGTCGTCGTTCTTGGGTGGCTGATGCGATCAGTTCCCGAATGGATCGGCAAGACCGATAATTCCATGCCTCCAGGCAAGGTCAAAGACCGGATAAGAGACAGACAGGGCGACAAGTGCGCCCTCACCGGCCAAAAGTTCCAGACCGGGGATAAGGTCGAATATGACCATGCGACCCCGCTCTGGCTTGGAGGCGAGAACCGAGAAAGCAATCTGCAGGCAGTTCTGGCAGACGCTCACAAGCGTAAAACGCAAGCAGAAGCAACGGTTCGAGCCAAGGTCAACAGCATCAGGAAAAAGCATCGCGGGATTAGGAAAGAGCCTTCAATGGCCGGTTCCAAGAACTCCCGCTTCAAGAAGCTCATCACCGGCGAAGTCATTGACCGTAGCACTGGTGAAATCGTTGGAGGCGCACGCCCATGACCATCCCAGATGAAGCAGTACATGCCCTTGAAGGATTTTGGCGTCCAATCTCGGAAGCTGATAAGTCCATAACATTCAATCAGGATTTCGACCTTGGCGACGGCGAGAAAATGACCATTCGAAACTCGGATGATTATTGGGTTCGCGATGATGACGGCCGCATCTATCGGGCTACATGGTCCGATCACAAGGGTGGATATTGGTGGGATATTGAAAGCGAAAGTCCTGTCGATCCAGTTCAGTATATGCCGCACCCGCTTTCCCTCCCAGCCTCACCGGGAGCGTCGGAATGAGAGAGATCATCACACAGAAGTATTTGCGCCGTTGGCCTGACAGCAAACGCTCAAAGTCATGGGCCGGTCGCTTGGTTCACATTCAGACGGAAAACGGTGTCTGGCGGAACAATGGTAAAGGCTACACACACGAGGGGAAAGATGACGCTTGGGTTTTACCGTTCGAGGAAGCCCAGAAAGAGGTTGCACATTGCGGCCCCGAAAAGCAGGCCACATTCATCTTAGCCACCCGCCCGACAGGAGGCAGCAACCATGGCGAATGAATTGAAGCCTTGGAAGTACGATATTCAGTACGGACCAGAAGGCGAAGCGAACTATGCGTGGGTTTATGACGATCATGGCGTAATGGTTGCGACCATGAAAACCCATAAGGCCAAGGAAATCGTTGACCGTATGAACACCCGCCCCGCCGCGCCGGTCGAGGGGTTGAAGACAACGTTGTATCAAGTGTTCTTGAATGGATGTTGGATTGACTGTCCTAAGCCCGCATATGAAGCTTATCTTAAGGACAACGAGCATGTACGCAGACTATGCCTCCAGTTGCAGGCCGAGGCCATCATTGCGGCGGAACGGGCAGATACACGCATATGGATGGAGAAGGCAGCTATTGAGGCTGAGCGAGTAAGCAAGCTTGAAACCGACAACGCGGCGCTGACTGCGCGGGTTAAGGGGTTGGAAGAGGATCGCGATAGTTGGCGAAGGGTTTCCGAGCGCCTTGAACGCGACAGTTCCCGTCAATCAGCCGAGAAAGAGACCCTCGAAACCAAACTCGCGGCGGCAGAGGAGCGTGAAAAGAAGGCTTTCAAGGCGGGATATGTACTTGCCTGCTGCAATGTCGTCCACCAGCACGACGAGCCTACAATAGCGCACGATGCATTGGGAGAGATTGGCGTTACAAAGGCCGAGATCAAAGCCATGAAGTTGTCCGAGTTCGACATGAAAGCACTGCGTTTAATAGAGCGTGACCGTGCAAGTAGTCCTTATGCAAAGGCCAAGCCATGACCCTCATTGACAGACTATCCAAGCTGGACGCGCCTGAGATTTGCCCCGGCTCATATTCGTTTCACGCATATTGCCGATACGACAACCCGGATCACGACTTTAACGAGTTTCCTCACGAGCCTATTGGCGCTCAGACGCGAGGTGAAGCGAAGGACCAATTGCGCTCAATAGGATGGACTTTCCACCATGACGGGACTGCGACATGCCCGAAGTGTTCCGCCATCTTACTCGCAAAGGAGGCATCGAATGGCGAGTAAGGAACTTTTCGCTCAAGTCGAGCAGATCATCTGGCGGGATCGCGCTCGCGTCATCCCTTCGAGGTCAACTGATCTGGCCAATGAGATATTGGCTACCATCCTCGCCGCTCTGCGTGAGCCAACACCAGCCATGCAGCTTGTCGTGTCAGCAAATTGGGGCCGCAGAACGTGGGCTGAATACCAGCAGGTTCTCAACGCCAGCCCACTAGGGGAGCAGAGCGAATGAAGCTGCACCTCTCACTAAAGCGCGAATACTTCGACGCGATCAAGGCCGGTACGAAGGTCGAGGAATATCGGCTGGTCACTGACTATTGGACGAAGCGGCTTCACAATATGTGGGGATCAAAGCTTTCGTTTGACGGTATCGTTCTGACTAAGGGATATCCGAAGAGAGAGGATACAGAGCGCCGCATTGAATTGCCGTGGCTTGGCTTCGTCCGCAAGACAATTACCCATCCACATTTCGGCCCTAACCCCGTCGAGGTATTCGCCATCGACGTGTCCGGTCGCCAAGCCCTGAAAGGCGGTGAGTGATGACTGATCTGTCAAAACTCTCACCACAGGCATTGAAGGTCGCGATGACGGAAGGCACCCAATCATGGGGCCAGTACGGAAATTCGGAAACGCAGACCCGATATATGGAGCCGCGCAAATCCCGCCGCAAATGTCATTGTGGATGCAATGGGCGAGAGACGCACATCGGCATGTGCAATGGTGTCGGTCTGGCCTCTGGTTGTGAATGGTCAATGTCGGTCTGGGTGAAAGGTGGGCATACCGCGCTTATCCAGCACCAAAGACGCCGCACCGCACTGCAAGAAAGGGGGAAGTGATGGTCCTAATACTTCGGGAACTTCGCCATTCCTTCAACCTCGGCGCTCTGATGAGTGAAGATAAGACCGATATTCTTGCCTCTGCATTCAACACAACGAAGCTTTGGAACAAGATCATCGTGCATTGCTCCGTGATCTGCACCAATCTTTTCAGCAAGAGCGGGCAAATCCAGCGCAACGTTGTGATGACAGCCGTTACAGTAAGCCGTGATCCTGTATCCGTACTTGATGCACTCACCAATCGTTCTGTTCGTGCTGATGTAGCTCATTCCGCTCTCCTGTCAGGTGGCAATTACAACAGGAACGAAACAGAAACAAATCACATCTTTCCTAACAGTCGGAGAGCGATATGAGAATTCCAGAAATCAGAGATCGTCTATTGGAAATCGCCACCTCGACCGGCAACCGGGAGATTGAAGCTCTGGCGAATAAGCTAAAGCGCCGTCCATCAAAACGGAGAGCGCAGCCAGTCAGCCGGGTGATGACACCAGAGCTGAAGCAGGAAATCAGGGAGTACTACAAGGCCAATCCGGGTGCAGCGCAAACGGAGATAGCCAAACTTTTCAACGTCAACCAAGGGCGGGTATCGGAGGCATTGAGAGGAATAAGACAATGAGTACGGCTCTAATGACACCTGAACAGGCAGCCGAAGCACTCAGCATTTCTCATCGTCATCTGATCTATTTGACAGATGATGGTGAACTGCCGTTCATTAATATCGGTCGCGGCATGAGAAAAATCCGCAGATACGACCCAGCCGATATCGAAGCTTTTAAGAACCAACGGAAGACATCAGAATGCCAGTTTACATCCGAAAAGACAGTAAGGACGGCACCTACTCGTATGAGTTCCGACTACGCGGTCATAGATTTTCGGGCAACACTGGAAAAAAGACGGAGCGAGAGGCGCGCCAATTCGAAAAGTTAAAGCGCAAAGAGGCTGAACTGAGGGCGTCCGAGCAGGACGCTTTCAAGTCTGAGGATCTGACGTTTGAAACTGCTTCAATGAAATACTGGCACGAGGTCGGACAACACCACAAGAACTCTGACACAACACTCTGGGTGCTTGACTGGCTTCAAGCCGCCATTGGGCGCAAAACCAAGATCATAAAGATTACAGACCGCCTGGTAGCTGAACTCGTCGCAAAGCGGCGCAATGAACTTATTCCGAAGCGAAAGCCGCCACAGAAGGTTTCACCCGCGACTGTCAACAGAACGATGACACAGCCATTGCGTGAGATAATGCTAAGGGCTGGGAAGGTTTGGAAAGTTAAGGTCAACGAGATCGACTGGTCACAACACCTACTGGCAGAAAAAGGCGAGCGGGTACGCGAGGCGTCTATCGGTGAAGAAAATCAGATTATGGGAGAGCTTGAGCGCGGTTACGATGTAGCCGTGCGATTTGCTTTTCTATCTGGCTGCAGGCGGATGGAGATCCTTGGCTTGAAATGGTCAAGCGTGGACTTCTTTGGCCGGACATTCACTGTCACTGGTAAGGGCCAGAAAGTGCGCACCATCCCGATGTCTCAGGCAATATTCGACCTGCTATGGGATGAGAAAAATCATCATAAGGACAAGGTTTTTACGTTCGTAGCTAAACGAACACTGAAAAAGCCGGAATATGTTCGCGGGGAAAGATATCCTCTGACAGAGAGCGGCTTGAAAAGCGCAATGCGCCGAGCTGTGTCAGATGCAGGCGTTGAGAACTTCCGCTTTCATGATACCAGGCACACCGCAGCGACCCGTATTTTGCGCGCCAGTAACCTGAGAGTTGCACAGAAGCTACTCGGTCACACTGACATCAAAACCACCACGAAATACGCTCATGCGTTGATGGAAGATGTGCGTTCAGCCATGGATGCAATGAGCGCCACGGAAAAAGCCACGGACTACACAGCAGAAGATATCAAGGCATTGAAAACTAAGGGGGAATAGGTCACTGGAGCTTTTTCCCCCAGTCAAGTGCGCTACCGGGCTGCGCTACGCTCCGGACCATGAAAAAGCCGTAGAATATAACCTGTTACGGCGCAAGGTCTAATTTCTGCAATTGCAGAAATGAACAGCCCTGCACCGTAGATAAGCGGACTTAACTTGCGCGGATCTGGTAAGTTTCCGGGACGTAACGATAGCCCTCACCTGCGCGTTGAAGATAAGCAAGGGATGGGAAAGGCATATGGTAGCCAATGAACGGCAGACGTTCCGTCGCAAGCATATCGAAGATACGCTTTCTGGTTTCAACCGCCATTTCCTTGTCGATATCAAAAGAAACATGCCAGTCGGGGCGCTGTAAGGTGATGACAGAGTGATTGGCCGTATCGGAAATCAGCATCAGCGACTTTCCGCCCGATTCCACTCGGAACGCCAGATGACCTGGCGTATGGCCATAAGCACCCACCGCGTGAATGCCCGAGACGACCTCCTTGCCATCATCGACGAAAGTCGTTTTTTCGGCGAATGGCTTCACGTTCTTTTCCACCATTTGCGCAACGGTTTTAGCCGGTGTCTCAAGACGCTCCGGATCTGTCCAGAAGTCAAATTCCTTCTGACCGGCAGCGTAACGCGCATTCGCGAAAGCCGGCTTACCATCTTCCATCAAGCCGCCAATATGATCGGGGTGAAAATGGCTGAGCACAACGAGTGATACGTCGTCCGCCTTATAGCCCGAAGCCTCAAGAGCGCTGATTAATTTGCCCTGCCCGGCTTCGCGCGCCCCTGCGCCCATTCCGGTATCAAACAGCACCAACTCTTTGCCCGTATTGATCAGAACTGGTGTAAAACTATTCACAAAGCGATCAGTCGGCAGGAGATTTTCCTCCAGAAGTGCCGCAACGTCCTTCGGGTCTTGATTGATTGCATAGGTTTTTTCAGGCGCTTCGCCGGCTCTGCGCCCATCGGAAAGCGTCGTGATTTCAAAATCGCCAAACTGAAAGCGATGAAAACCTGGATTCTCGACCTTTGACACCGAAGCCTGACCTTGTGCCTGAGCCTGAGAGCTATCGAATGGCGACAGAGCTGCCCCGCCCCCCGCAGCAGAAGCAGCAACAATGAAATTTCGCCGTGAGATGGCCATCAATCAGTCTCCAGAGTGAGTTGCGTTACTTTAAAAATAGCGCAAAAACGGTCTCGATCCAGAGCTGCCCATTCAAGTTTTCGTAGGTTCTGAATTAAGTGAGACTTGCGGCCCGCAAAAAATGTCTCTATCTGAAAGTTGCGCGGGACGACCCGCGTCTGTGTTCGCATAGGGGACGGCCCCATAAGAGGGGTGTTCCGTGGCTGGACCTATTGAGCAATTTGCGATTCGACCTATCGTCGAGCTTGGTACACTTGGTGGCCAACAGATTGTCTTCACAAATTCTGCGCTTTACATGCTGCTGACTGTAACAGTTGCTGCTGGCTTTCTGTTTTTAGCCTCACGCCGGAATCGGGTTGTGCCTGGCCGCTGGCAGTCGTCAGTCGAAATGCTCTACGAGTTTGTTTCCAAAACGATTCGCGAGAATGCAGGCGAACACGGGATGAAGTTCTTCCCGCTGGTTTTCTCGCTTTTCATGTTCATCCTCGTTGCAAATCTCATTGGGATGTTTCCGTATGCCTTTACGGTTACAAGCCACATCATTGTGACATTCGCGCTGGCGATGCTGGTATTTCTCACCGTGACTATTTATGGGCTGGTCCGCCACGGCTTTAAATTCTTCAAGCTGTTTATGCCGGCAGGTGTCCCCATGATACTCGCGCCGATTATCGTACCTATCGAGGTGATGTCCTATATTTCACGGCCAATCAGCCATTCGGTGCGCTTGTTTGCCGTCATGCTGGCGGGGCACATCACGCTTAAAGTCTTTGCGGGCTTTGTCGTGGGCTTGGGCAGTTTGGGCACGATGGGCTTGTTGTCGGCAGTTCTACCACTTGCCATGACTGTCGCACTTACCGCACTCGAATTGCTTATGGCTATCATTCAGGCATATGTTTTCACCATGCTAAGCTGCATGTATCTAAACGACGCCCTGCATCCTTCTCACTAGAGCGCCGCTCTATTCATCTGTTTTAACGCGCATCTTGGTCCGAAAACCGTTTCACACTTTTCGGGATGCGCTCGAAACCCAATACCAGAGCGAAAGGACGACCTTTCGTTCCTTCAAATATGGGACGGCCCATACCCAAGGAGCACTATAATGGCATGGATTTATCTCGTACTTGCGGGCGGCCTTGAAATCGTCTGGGCCTATTTTATGAAAAAGTCAGAAGGATTCTCTCTTCTGACGCCGACAATCATCACCATCGTAACGATGATCGGCAGCTTTGCACTGCTGTCAATTGCCATGCGTAGCCTGCCTTTGGGCACAGCCTATGCAATCTGGACCGGAATCGGTGCCTTGGGTGCATTCGTGGTGGGGATTGTCATTCTGGGCGAAGCTGCGACGTTCTTCCGGATTTTAAGCGTCTCGCTCATTCTCGCGGGCATCGTCGGGCTCAAACTCTCATCGACATAACCGAAAAAGAAAGGGAGGCAAAAGCCTCCCTTTTTATTATCTCTATTCAATTACGTTCTTTGAGCACGTCTCTCAAAACCGGACACCAGTTTTCGGGCAAAGACATGCGTAAAAACAAAAAGATAGAGCGTTTCGAATGATTCAGCTTAAATGCAAAATGCTCTAGCGAACCTGATCCAATAGTCGCTTACATTCAAGCAGATCAAAAAGCGCTTCCTGCAACAGCGACCGATTGTCTTTCGATGGCCGCTTGCCATCGGCACCGATCGGGCCGTCTTCTTCACCCTTCAGCAATCCGAACAGCTTGCGTGCAGGTTGTGGTGCCTTGATGCCGTTCGGCAAAGCCATTTCATGATCAGCGGCATTTTCCATTGCCTGCTTTTCAGCCGCAGCCTGTTTCTGGCGCGTGATCGCTTCAATAGCCTGCACATCGCCATTACCCAAGGCAATGATGAACTGTGCGTTGTTCTCGCGAAGCAGACGCTGCACACCCTTGATGGTGTAACCCTGATCATAAAGCAGATGACGAATACCCTTGAGAAGCTCAACATCAAGCGGACGATAATAGCGGCGACCACCGCCCCGCTTCATAGGCTTTATCTGGGTGAAACGCGTTTCCCAGAAACGCAGTACATGCTGAGGGAGATCGAGATCCTCGGCAACTTCGCTAATAGTCCTGAATGCATCAGGGCTTTTGTCCATCTGCTTGCCCTTTCCAGTGGTGTGGTCGTCTTTTGGGCGAACCTGCCAGTCCAGATAGTTCAAATGGCAATCGGCACATCAATCAGCGCCAGCCATAATATCATAATAATCTAACGGCGTTTAACACAAAAAGTTGGGATGAAAAGCCCCTACTTTCCGGTCTGTTATATTAGCGAAACGACTCGCTTTATCCGTCGATTATATAATATCAGAACTTTATAAGCACCCCTTCATATATTACAGGAAGAGGCACAGTTTTCGGATTTACAGATGTCACTGGATAAATAAGCAAGCGGAAATACTTCGTCCAGTGAGGACGAAGAGATAAAGAGACAAATCTCTCTTTATCTATATGAGGTGATTACTTGGCGCCTTTTGCGCTACGCTTCTGGTGTTCCTGCAGAATACGCTGCTTGAGAACGTTAGAAGCTTTGAACGTCATGACGCGGCGTGGGAGAATAGGAACTTCCTCGCCAGTCTTCGGATTACGGCCGATGCGCTCATTCTTGTCACGGACTTGAAATGTCGCGAAAGACGACAGCTTCACAGTTTCACCGTTGACGATGGCGTCACAGACTTCATCGAGTATCATCTCGACCAGAGCCGCCGATTCTGTTCTGGACAGGCCTACCTTTCGGTAAACAGCCTCTGCCAGATCAGCGCGTGTGACCGTCTTACCTCCCATAACCGAACCTACCTGGTTAGTGTTTGAACAGATAATATCCTTAAGTGACAGGAGGTTACACAAATAAAAGCGGTGTGGTCAAGCCGCGAGTTTCCTCGCGGCCCATCAATTTTTTTATTACCAGCGCAATAAAACTGCGCCCCAGGTAAATCCACCGCCCATAGCTTCCAGAAGAACGAGGTCGCCCTTCTTGATACGACCGTCAGCGACAGCCGTAGCAAGAGCCAACGGAACCGACGCAGCAGAGGTGTTGCCGTGTCTATCAACGGTTATAACGACCTTTTCCTCAGCTATATTCAGCTTCTTGGCCGAAGCATCGATAATGCGCTTGTTGGCCTGGTGCGGCACAAACCAGTCGATATCGTCGGCGCTAAGGCCCGTTTCAGCAAAGGATGCTTCGATCACATCTGTGATCATGCCCACGGCATGTTTGAAGACTTCACGGCCTTCCATGCGCAGATGACCGACCGTCTGTGTCGTCGACGGGCCGCCATCCACAAAGAGTTTTTCCTTGTGATTGCCGTCGGAACGAAGGTTGGCAGCTAAAATACCACGATCAGAGGTTAGGCCCTTGCCTTCGCCGGCTTCGAGAACCAGCGCACCGGCACCGTCGCCAAACAGAACGCAGGTGGTGCGATCATTCCAGTCGAGAATGCGCGAGAAGGTTTCTGCGCCGATAACCAGAACACGACGTGCGAGTCCGCCACGGATATAGAGGTCAGCAGTCGTAACGGCATAGATGAAGCCACTGCAAACCGCCTGCAGATCGAATGCAAAGCCCGTCGTGATGCCGAGTTCGCGCTGAATTTCGACTGCACTTGCAGGAAACGTATGGTTTGGCGTCGAGGTTGCGACCAGAACGAGATCGATATCAGAAGCCTGCAGGCCAGCATTTTCCAATGCAGCGCGCGCAGCAGCCGCACCCAACGATACTGTCGTTTCGCCTTCGCCAGCAATGTGACGCTGACGAATACCTGTACGCTGGACAATCCATTCGTCAGAGGTTTCAACCACGCCCTCAAAATCGGAATTCTTCATGATCCGCTTAGGCAGAGCCGAACCAATACCTCTTACGACAGATCTTATCATCTTGTTTTCCTGTCCTAGCCTGACCATCGCAGACCCACGCCTGCCGGTCAAAATTCATACCCTGTTATGGGTTAATTATCATTTGGCTGTTTCGTTGCCGTCATTAGACGCAGAATGCGGATGACTGTGGTGGAAATGCGCCAGATCCGCTTCAATCTTCTGAAGAAGCTTATTACGCACCATGTCATAGCCGACTTCGACCGCCGAGCAGAAACCTTCTGCCGTTGCGCCGCCATGGCTCTTGATAACAATACCGCTCAATCCAAGAAGAACGCCGCCATTCACCTTGTTCGGGTCCATCTTCTCGCGAATACGATCAAATGCACCCTTGGCAAAAATATAACCGATCTTGGCAAGCAAGGTACGGCTCATGGCTTGGCGCAGAAGCGTTGCCATCTGACGAGCAGTGCCTTCGGCGGCTTTCAGAGCGATATTGCCCGTAAAGCCTTCTGTGACGACGACATCGACCGTGCCTTTGCCAATATCATTTCCTTCGACGAAGCCGGTATATTGCAAACCCTCCAGCGGTGTATCGCGCAGAATCTGGGCAGCTTCCTTAATCTCGTCGAGACCTTTGACTTCTTCCGTACCGACATTGAGGAGACCGACCGTCGGCTTGCGCACCTCAAAAAGCGCCCGCGCCATACCCGCGCCCATAACCGCGTAATCGACAAGCTGACGTGCATCGGCACCAATCGTTGCGCCAACGTCGAGAACGATGCTCTCGCCACGCAGTGTAGGCCAGATACCGGCAATTGCCGGACGCTCGACATCAGACAGCATACGCAGGCAGAATTTGGACATGGCCATCAGTGCGCCGGTATTACCAGCAGAAACGCAGACATCAGCGTCGCCGGTCTTTACCGCTTCAATCGCCTGCCACATGGAAGACTTGCCCCGACCAGCGCGCAGCGCCTGACTTGGTTTGTCATCCATCTTGATCGCAACCTGACTGGCGCGGAACTCGGAAGCAGCTTGTAGTTTTGGATAACGCGCAAGTATGGGCTCGACCTGACCAGCCAGACCGAAGAAAATAAACCGGATATCAGGATGACGCTCAAGCGCCTTCGCAGCACCAGGGATGACCACTTCAGGGCCAAAATCACCGCCCATGGCGTCAATCGAAATTTTTATCACTATTGATTATTCCTGTGCGATCCCTGCCCCATTTGCTTCTTTATAAACATAGGGGTTTTCCGCGAAAATAGTGTTTTTCCGGTCGCGCACAACCAGATTCTCTCAAGCATCGGTTAAATCAGGGCTTCTTGGACCATTCCGAGAGCTTGGCAAAAGGCGAATCAGGCTTCTCTTCCTCTTCAACATCGCCAAATACGGCTGGCTCGGCATCGTCAGGCAGGCCGGGTTTGCGAGGGTATGGATCGAGCGCCAGTTCGAAAAACTCTTCAGCCACAGCGCCAATATCAATTTTGTCGCCAGGAAAAGTCTCGGGAATATCCGCGCCATCGGCGTCCAGCAGCAATTCTCCGCTCTCATCGAGCTGAATTTTCGCAAGGCGTGAATTTTCTGGCACGAAGATCGTATCGACTTCTTCCGCAATCGTCGCATTAAGCGGTTCAAGTGTAACCACGCATGACTGCACGATTTCCGCATTGACGGTTCCGCGCAAACGAATGCCGCTCTTTTTCCAAGGCGTCAGCAAAAACTCTGCAGCAAAGGAATTCACGGCCTCTAAGCCATGCTGGGCAGCCAAAGCAGCTCTTTCCTTGTCAGTGGTCCCAATCTTCACCGTTATGCCCTTGGGGGGCAGATGCAGAACCGGAACGGGATAGGTCAGCGCCGGTTTATCAGTCATTCTCTTTAGCCTTTGTTTCGTTATTTGCAGCGGTTCCAGTTAAGTTTTAACCGCTGTAACTGTTTGTTTTTACACATTATCCGACGCATCGCAGCAGGAAAAGAAATCAGTCCAGCGAACTGATTTCCCTGCGGAGGCGCTTCGCACCTTTGCTGGAAATGCTATATTGGCGCAAACGCCATCTCGTCAGCATCCATAAAGGATATGTCGCCTGCCGCCAAAGCACTGTCCTCAATTTTTGCCAGCCGATCACGGCAAGCAAACAGATATTCACTCAAATAGTGAGAATGCGGCCATAATTCGAGGTCCGGGCGGATATTGCGTGTCAAAGCTGTTGCCAGCATGTCGCGATCACCGGCATCCAATGCAGTCCCATAAGAGCTGACACGACCATAAAACATGCGTGCAAGCTTTTTCATGCGCTTGGGAACGCCCTGATCACCGATTCCCAATTCCCGCAAGGAATGATCGACATCCTTGAAAAATTCGTCTGCAATGTCCTGCGCAAGCGGCAATAATGCAGATTTTTCGCCTTTCATGCGATGAAGAGCGAGAAAAATATGAACTGAGAGCATTTCATAGCGACCGAGAGGCGTATCAGGCACTTGAAATTGTGCATAAAAACGCTTTTGCCGCGCCGCTGCCACGATCGTCTCGTAAACGCGAAGCACAACTGTCTCATTTGCTTTAGATTTGCGGCGAAAAAGTCGAAGAATCATTCCCGTACGACCGTACTTGTTGCATCCAGAAGCAAGGTGGTTTACCGAAGTTCTCCCGACGGCGAAAGTGCCGCGCTGATATAGAATGTATGGAGAGGTCTTTGTTGCAGCGAATTTTCCTAAGCGCACGCAAACAGCGTGCCCTTCTCGCAGGCACAGCAATTCTCTTTTCGGCGGCTCTCGCCGGATGCAACACTGCGTCCACGCTAAACCCGTCGGAAACACTTACAGAGGGTTACGTGCTCGATCAGGAGGCACTTGATTCGGTTCCGGTTGGCTCCAGCCGTGAACAGGTGCTTCTCGCACTCGGTACGCCATCCACTACGGCGACCTTCGATAACGAAGTGTTTTATTACATTTCGCAGAAGCGTTATCGTGCGGCTCAGTTCATGAAGCCCAAAATTATCGACCGTCATATCCTTGCCGTTTACTTCGACAAGGACGGCAAGGTCAGCAATATTGCCAATTACGGCCTTCAGGACGGCAAGCTGTTCGATTTCGTATCGCGCACCACGCCAACTGGCGGCAAGGACCAGACCTTCATTGGTCAGATTATTCAGGGTGTTTCCAAAGCTCCGACATCATTGCCGGGTGCTGCTGGCGGCGCGAACAACTGATCCAATACAAAGAATTAAAAAAAGCCCCTCTTTTGGAGGGGCTTTTTTGTTGGTGCTTCATCAAGCCATGTGAGCCAGCACCGCAAGCAGCAAGAGTGCCACGATGTTGGTGATCTTGATGGCAGGATTAACGGCTGGACCTGCCGTATCCTTGTAAGGATCGCCGACGGTATCGCCAGTCACGGAAGCCTTATGCGCTTCCGATCCCTTGAGATGTTTCACACCGTCAGCATCCGTAAAGCCATCTTCGAAGCTCTTCTTGGCATTATCCCAGGCGCCACCGCCGGATGTCATGGATATAGCCACGAACAAACCGTTGATGATGACGCCCAGCAGCGAGGCACCGAGTGCTGCAAAAGCGGCGGCTTTGGAGCCTGAGATAAGCAACACGCCGAAATAGACGACAAGCGGCGCCAGAACCGGCAGAAGCGACGGGATAATCATCTCCCGAATGGCGGCTCTCGTCAGAAGATCGACAGCTCGCGCATAATCCGGACGATCCTTGCCCGTCATGATGCCCGGCTTCTCACGGAACTGACGACGCACTTCCTGCACCACCGCACTGCCCGCACGACCGACAGCCGTCATCGCCATACCACCAAAGAGATAGGGGATGAGGCCACCAAAGATCAGACCGGCAACCACATAGGGATTGGAGAGCTCGAACGACACCGGCCCCATATCCGCGAAATATGGATAGGTTTGCCCGTTGGCGGCAAAATAAGCCAGATCGTTTGAATAGGCTGCGAAGAGCACAAGCGCACCCAAACCTGCCGACCCGATTGCATAGCCCTTGGTGACGGCCTTGGTCGTGTTACCGACGGCATCGAGAGCATCGGTCGATTTGCGCACTTCCGGATCAAGGCCGGCCATTTCAGCAATACCGCCAGCATTATCCGTAACCGGGCCAAAAGCGTCGAGGGCCACGATCATACCGGCAATGCCAAGCATGGCAGTAACGGCAATTGCTGTGCCAAAGAGGCCCGCGAGCTGATATGTGCCGATGATACCGCCAACAATGACAATTGCCGGCAAAGCCGTCGATTCAAGCGAAACAGCCAAGCCTTGAATGACATTGGTGCCATGGCCAGTGACCGAAGCCTGGGCAATCGAATTGACCGGACGCTTGTTAGTTCCGGTGTAGTATTCGGTAATCACCACGATCAGACCGGTGACGACGAGACCAATCAGCCCGCAGATGAAGAGATTGGTGCCGGTGATCGACATGCCTGCGACAGTGCCGATTTCACCCCAGCCAATGGTGAGCGTGTTGGCAATCGCCAAACCCACCACGGACAAAAGTCCGGTTGCGATCAAGCCTTTGTAAAGCGCGCCCATGATCGAGCCATTGACGCCGAGTTTGACAAAGAACGTGCCAGCAATCGAAGTGATGACACAAGTGCCGCAAATCGCCAGCGGATAGAGCATCACGCTTGAGAGAACATCTGAGCCAGTGAAGAAAATCGCGCCCAGAACCATGGTTGCAACGACCGTCACTGCGTAGGTTTCGAACAAGTCCGCCGCCATGCCTGCGCAGTCACCGACATTGTCGCCAACATTATCGGCAATGGTTGCAGGATTGCGAGGATCATCCTCCGGAATACCTGCTTCAACCTTACCCACCAGATCGCCACCGACATCAGCACCTTTTGTGAAGATGCCGCCACCAAGGCGCGCAAAGATTGAAATGAGCGAAGCGCCGAAGCCAAGTGCCACAAGGGCATCGATGACCGTGCGGTCGGAAGGTGAATAACCCAGCCAGAAAGTCAGGATAAAATAATAGACTGAGACGCCCAGCAGAGCGAGACCCGCCACCAACATACCGGTGATAGCGCCGGACTTGAAAGCAATTTCCAAACCACCCGCGAGGCTCAAGGATGCCGCCTGTGCGGTTCGCACATTTGCACGAACGGAAACATGCATACCGATGAAGCCGGTCAGCCCGGAAAGCACAGCCCCGATGAGGAAGCCCACGGCGGCAGAAATAGACAGCAGATACCAGACTGCCAGAAAGACCACGACGCCAACGATGGCAATGGTCGTATATTGTCGGGTGAGATAGGCTGCAGCACCTTCACGGATGGCACCAGCGATTTCCTGCATACGCGGTGTGCCCTGATCGGCCGCAAGTACAGAGCGGATCGCCCATACGGCAAAAAGAACGGAAAGCACACCACAGGCAATGACGAGAAGAAGAACTCCAATTCCCATTTAGGCCAACTCCCATGAGCTCGCGCCAGTCACAAGCAGACCGCTCACAAGGGTGGCGATTGCCTGCACACATCAGCGCATGAAAGGCCCGAAAACCCCTCCCCGGGCCTAAGAATAGCGGCATGGAAGTGCCTGAAACCGACCATTCACCGGGCTTCTTCGGCTTGTTGTTATTCTGAAAACATCGACCAGAAATCAAATAATTGGCTGATGTTTCTGCATTTCAGCATTCTCAATGCCGCATGTCCAACATGCGGAAGCTATCTGCAAAGGTCAAGCCGTAGTTTATTGTGCCAGAATGCAAAAAAGGCCGCGATTTTTCGCAGCCTTTTTGAGTATTTACAGAGTGGCTAAGGTTTATCGGCCACGCGGCTTTGCACCACGGCTTTCGCCGCGTAGTTCAAAAGCCAGACGATCGAGCACGGCGTTAACAAGCTTTGGCTCATCTTCAGTGTAGAACGCCTTTGCGATATCCACATATTCCGAAACGATGACAGCTGTAGGCACGTCCTTGCGGGTCTGCAATTCCCAGGCACCCGCACGCAGGATGGCACGCAGCGTCGAGTCGAGACGCGACAGCGGCCAGTCTTCTGTGAGCGCCTGATGAATCATCGGGTCGAGCTTGAGCTGGCTATCGACAACGCCCGCGACAATGGCGCGGAACCACTGCGGATCGGCGTCAAGATACTGTGTGCCATCGACTTCCTTGCCAAGACGATGGGCCTCATATTCAGCCACGACTTCCATGACGCCCGTACCGGCGACATCCATCTGGTAGAGCGCCTGTACGGCTGCAAGACGTGCAACGCCACGCTTGTTTGCAGATCGTGGCGCGTTCGGTGCAGAACGGCCTTCAGAAGAAGAAGTCATCGTATCAGGCTCCGAATTTCTTACGCAGATCAATCATGGTGAGCGCAGCGCGGGCAGCGAAGCCGCCCTTGTCCTTGTCTTCACGACGCGCACGGACCCAGGCCTGCTCGTCATTCTCAACTGTCAGAATGCCGTTGCCGATAGCAAGACCTTCTTCAACCGAAAGATCAGTCAGCGCACGGCAGGATTCATTGGCAACGATATCGAAATGATAGGTTTCGCCGCGAATAACTGTGCCGAGGGCAACATAACCATCGTAATAAGTGCCACCATTTTCCGCGCCATCCAGTGCGAAAGAAATCGTCGCTGGCACTTCAAGCGCGCCGGGTACCGTCACAACATCATATGTTGCGCCAGCGGCATCGAGAGCAGCCTTCGCGCCGTCAAGAAGCGCGTCGGACAGTTCTTCATAGAAACGCGCTTCAACAATGAGCAAATGCGGCGCGTGCGCCTCGTGCTTCGACATGAGAGACTCCATGGCAGAAATCGCGGACCGCAAAACCTGCGGTCAACGCTAAATTCGGAAAATGCTGTTATAGCTTTAGAGTGTAGGCTCTAAGCTTATTTCTGATATTGCGCAAGCCTTGCTGCATACCGCGCGAGCTGATCGATCTCAATATTGATCCTGTCACCAGCCTTGCGATCGCCCCAGGTTGTCACTTCCAGCGAATGACGAATGAGCAGAACGTCAAATTCGTTGCCATTAACGCCATTGACCGTCAGCGAAGTGCCATCAAGCGCAACGGAACCCTTCTGCGCAATAAAGGGTGCAAGTTCTTCCGGTGCGCGCAGGGTAAAGCGTACAGCGTCGCCCTCTTCCTTGCGCCCGACGATTTCAGCTTGCCCGTCAATGTGACCGGAAACGAGATGACCACCCATTTCATCGCCAAGCTTGAGCGAGCGCTCAAGATTGATGCGGGTGCCGTTTTCCCATTTTGAAATCGTGGTCAGACGCAGTGCTTCTTCCCAGGCTTCAACTTCAAACCAGCGGGCATTTGTGCCTTTTTCCGGCAGCGCCACGACTGTCAGGCATACACCGGAACAGGCAATCGAAGCACCAAGCTCAATCGTTTCAGGATCATAGGTTGTTTCAATACGCAGCAAAACGCCTTCATTCAAAGGCTTGATACGATCCACTTTACCGATATCGGTGACAATCCCAGTAAACATCACGCTTTCCTTACATACTCGATACAGGCATCGTCGCCGTACTGCGCATTGCGCAAAATTGTAAATTCATTATCGATATGGGATTGCAGATCTGTGACGGCAACCCCATTCGTCGCGCCGATTTCAACAGGCGAACGGAACAGAACAAGCCGGTCAACCAGCTTTTCTTTCAGGAAGTTTGTGGCAACACTGGCTCCACCTTCGACCAGAACAGACGAAATACCCTGTGCTGCAAGATCATCCATCAGCTCCGGCAAAGCGATACGGCCCTCATCGCTTTCCGCTGCAATGATGCGGCATCCTGCAGCCTGCATCTCGTATCGCCTCTCCGGCGCCACATTTTCACAACAGGAAAGCCACAAAGGAAGGGCTTCCGAAGTGCGAATAAGCCTTGAATCGAGCGGTAATTTCAATCCGCTGTCCAATATGAGGCGAATTGGCGAACGTTGTTCCAACCCCGGAAGACGGCAATTCAGGATAGGATCATCGGCGATTGCAGTATCAACTCCGATGAGGATCACATCAGTCTGCGAGCGCAGAATATGCGACTGGGCGCGCGCAATCGGACCGGTAATAGGAACCTGTCCCTCGCCCTTTTTCCCGATATAGCCATCGGCAGAAAGTGCAAGTTTCAGAATCACTTCCGGACGTTTTTTAGAAGATCGATTCAGATAGCCTGCAAGGTCATCAGCCGCCTTGTCCGACAGAACACCCGGCACCACTTCAATGCCCGCGTCCCGCAATATGGCGAAGCCTTTTCCGCTCACCCGGTCATCCGGATCGGTTGCGGCAACCACCACCCGCGCGACACCAGCCCGCACCAGCGCTTCGGCACATGGCGGGGTGCGACCATGATGAGCGCAGGGCTCCAGCGAGACATAGGCCGTAGCGCCGCGGGCCGCTTCACCTGCATCTGCGAGCGCTTGAGGCTCCGCATGAGGGCGCCCACCGATTGCGGTGACGCCACGTCCGACGATGATACCGTCCTTAACGAGAATAGTACCAACTGACGGGTTTGTGCCTGTGAGGCCTTTGTTACGACGGGCAAGCCGAATGGTCGCTTCCATGAAGCGAACGTCATCCGACGTCACATTTGCGTGCGGGAATTCCATTCGGCTCATTTTATGCGTCCGGATCACGATCAGTTTCAGTTACCGTCAGTTCATCAATGACGTTGTGGAAATCAACGGCCTTGCTGAAATTGCGGTAAACGGAAGCAAAACGGATATAGGCAATATCATCGACGCCCTTGAGAGCATCCATGGCGAGACGACCAATTTCGTCTGATGTGACTTCCGCCTCACCCGAACTCTCGAGCTGGCGCACGATGCCGGAGATTGCACGCTCTACGCGCTCCTCGTCCACGTCGCGCTTGCGCAATGCCACATCGATGGAGCGGGCAAGCTTTTCGCGATCGAAAGGTACACGGCGACCGCTCTTCTTGACGACCATGAGGTCGCGAAGCTGTACGCGTTCAAAAGTGGTAAAACGTCCGCCACAGACCGAGCAAACACGGCGCCTGCGAATAACGGCACCATCCTCCGCCGGGCGGGAATCCTTAACTTGCGTATCTTCAGACTGGCAATAGGGACAACGCATGGCACTCTTTCACTTACGAAAGCGCATCTGCATATAGCTTACGCGACGCACTTCACTCTTTGTTTCCAAGCGCGCCGATTTGAAAGGCACGCCTTAGATTGACTGATTCCTGACAATCATACCCCATCGTTAAGTTGATGCATAATTAGGGCATAATTGAAAAAGCCCCGCTCAACAGGGTTGAGCGGGGCTTCATCAAATTGTGAGCAATTTTAGCCCTGATAGCCGTACATTGGGAAGCGGTCGGTCAGTGCAATGACCTTTGCCTTAACCGCTGCTTCAACCGATGCATTGCCTTCATCGGAATTTGCAACCTTGAGACCATCGAGCACTTCTGCGATCAGCGAGCCGATTTCCTTGAATTCAGCCTTGCCGAAACCACGGGTCGTGCCAGCAGGCGTTCCAAGGCGAACACCAGAAGTTACGAATGGCTTTTCTGGGTCAAAAGGAATGCCGTTCTTGTTACAGGTCACGTTCGCACGACCGAGAGCTGCTTCAGCGCGCTTGCCTGTTGCATTCTTCGGACGCAGATCGACCAGCATCAGGTGGTTGTCTGTGCCGCCGGAAACGATATCGAGACCCTGCGACTTCAGTTCGTCCGAAAGCGCACGCGCATTGTCGACGACGTTCTGAGCATAGACCTTGAATTCTGGCTTCAGAGCTTCCGCGAAAGCAACTGCCTTACCAGCAATCACATGCATCAGCGGGCCGCCCTGCAGGCCAGGGAAGACAGCCGAATTGAACTTCTTCGCCAGATCAGGATCGTTGGTGAGGATCATACCGCCGCGTGGACCGCGCAGCGACTTGTGAGTCGTCGTGGTGCAGACATGGGCGTGTGGAACTGGCGATGGGTGTACGCCACCGGCGACCAGACCAGCAATGTGAGCCATATCGACCATCAGATATGCGCCAACTTCGTCAGCGATCTCACGGAAGCGCTTCCAATCCCAGATGCGGGAATAAGCGGTACCGCCAGCGAGAATCAGCTTTGGCTTGTGTTCGCGTGCGAGGCGAGCAATTTCTTCCATATCCAGAAGGTGATCGTCTTCACGAACGCCATAGGAAACAACGTTGAACCACTTGCCCGACATATTGACTGGTGAACCGTGTGTCAGGTGGCCACCGGAATTGAGGTCGAGGCCCATGAAGGTGTCGCCTGGCTGCAGAAGCGCAAGAAACACGGCCTGATTCATCTGGCTGCCGGAGTTTGGCTGTACGTTTGCGAACTCTGCGCCAAACAGCTTCTTGGCGCGTTCAATTGCCAATTCTTCAACAACGTCAACATACTGGCAGCCGCCGTAGTAGCGCTTGCCCGGATAACCTTCGGCATATTTGTTGGTGAGGATGGAACCCTGAGCTTCAAGAACCGCACGAGAAACGATGTTTTCCGAGGCGATCAGCTCGATTTCATGACGCTGACGACCGAGTTCATTACGGATCGCACCGAAAATATCGGCATCGATTTCTTCAAGAGTTGCGTTGAAAAAAGCGTTATTGGCTTGCGACATGTTTCACACCCTCCGGTTAGCCGGTGATAGCTATATGGTATGAGGCGCAGTATCACACTTCGATTAGCAAGGCCAATGGCCGCTAAGCGAAAAGCATGTTCCAAAATGCGGCATGACGTAGCTTGGATCAGCACCCAAAACAAAAAAGCCGTCCGAAACGAGTTCGGACGGCTTTTTTGTAAGTCAATTGGGATCAAGTATCGGTGCCGAGCGCCAAAGCAGTTGCACCATCCATCTTGTAGATATCGTCGCGGAACTGCACCACGCCATCGCCTGTTGACCAGGCGGTGATGTAAACGAAATGCAGCGGCACAGGATCGGAAACCTGAATAGGTGTATTCACACCCGATGCAATTGTGCCTTCAATGTTTTGGCGATCCCAGCCAGCGGTATTCTTCAAAAGCCAGACATCAAGATCGCGGACATTCTGCACGCGGACACAGCCCGACGAATCGAAGCGCATGAGCTTATTGAAATAGCTCTTCTGCGGCGTATCGTGCATGTAAACGGCATGTTGATTGTGGAAGTTGATCTTTGTCGAGGACATGGCGTTGATCTTGCCCGGATCCTGACGGAACATCAGCTTCACAGCATCGTCGGTATTCCAGTCTACGCTTTCCGGCGGAACTTCCTGTCCCTGAGCGTTGTAGAGACGGATCTTGTTATTCGCGAGATATTGCGGGTTCTTCCGCATCAGCGGAATAATATCCTTCTGGATGATCGACTTTGGCGCGGTCCAGTAAGGATTAAGAATGACTTCGTGAATCTTGGAGTCAAGGATCGGCGTCTGGCGGTCGATCTTGCCAACAACAGCTGTATGGCGCTGCGAAACGCTGCCGCCTTCCACTGCTTCAATACGAGCAGCCGGGATGTTGACCATCACAAAGCGCTGTTCAGACTGTGTTGCAGATGTCATGCCGGACAGGCGCTGGAGGTTGGTCTGCAGCTGGCCAAGACGCGTATTGGCATCCACATTCATTGCCGCATAGGTAAACTGGCCCATCACACCATCAGCCGGAAGGCCATGACGCGACTGGAAGCGCTTGACCGCTGCATCGACATAGGTATCGAACGCACCGGACACACCGGCTTCACGCGGAAGATCGCCCGAAACGATCAAACGCTGGCGCAGAGCCTGTACCGAAGGATCATTAACGCCAAGCTGCAGCTTCGCATTGCCCGGAACCTGTGGCCAGCCGCCGCGACCTGCCAGATCGGCGTATTGTGCGATAGCGGACTGAAGATTGCCCACAGTCTGTTGGCTGAGCACTGGCTGATTGGTTGCCACTTTCTGACCGCCGGTCGCGCGGGCATCGAACTGGTCATCCCAGTTGCCGCGGCGTGGCGCCGAAAGAATATCATTCAAAGCCTGTTGCTGGGCAAAAGCCGCAGGAGCGATAGCAGTTGCAGCAGCAGCCAAACCGGCCGTTGCTGCGCCACGCAGGAAGCTGCGACGGCCTACATTGAAAGCTTCGGCATTCTTGTCGGTTTTGGTCATAGTTTTGGTCCCAAAGGCTAACCGGTTTCGCCCAGATGCGTCGCATCTGCAGATAGCTCTAATTTATGCGCTGTATTAAACCGCTTATGTCGGTTTTTATGGCTTATTCATGTCGCAAAGCCCGGATTTCAAGCCAGGCCTCGCTGAATTAGCTCGCAATAATGAACTTTAACATACAAACCGGGTCAATTGTGACCGTTCTGCAACAAACTTCTAAGTTGTCGGCTGCCTTTCGGCATCCGCAATATCAAAGCCTGTAAGCAATGCTGTCGTTCCAGAAGCGGTCCAGACGCTGCAGCGACTTGTTCATCGCGGTGAATTCTTCAACCTGAATACCACCAACCTGCTCGATAGAAGCAATATGGCGCTGGTAAAGTGCCTGTACCTGATCAGCAATCTCGTTGCCCTTGTCTGTCAGGCTGACGCGAACCGAACGACGGTCCGTATTCGAGCGTTCGTGATGGATAAAACCCATCTCGACCAGCTTCTTGAGATTATAGGAAACATTCGAGCCGAGATAATAACCGCGCGAGCGCAGCTCACCAGCGGTCAATTCTGAATTGCCAATGTTGAACAGAAGCAGTGCCTGCGTCGCGTTGATATCGCTACGGCCGGCGCGGTCGAATTCGTCCTTGATGACATCAAGGAGGCGACGATGCAGGCGTTCAACCAGCTGCAATGCTTCGAGATAAAGTGTGCGGAGAGCTGCTTCGGGATTCAAAAGCGGAGCAGATGCATCCATTCTGTGCTGTGCATTGATCATTTCTTTTGCCTCTCTGTCGGAGCAGCCTTACATGAGGCCACTCTCTTTCCTGTTGGTCCGGTGTATTTTCTCACCGTGTCTTGAGAGGACTTTAGACGCGATCCATAAAATTCGACTTAAAAGTCAGCCTTAACAGTAGTTTACCAAGCGAAATGCAGATTCAGACTTAATGTTTTGTTACCGGTGCGCGATTTCAGGCCGTTATACGAACGCGAGAAAGTCGTCTTTTCTCGAGGTAAAGCAGGACGCGGAACACAACATAAATGAGGAGACAAACGGCGTTAAACCCCACGATAAGGGGCCTGTATTCAAAGTGGCGCGCAAAGACAGAATAGATGGCAATCTCACCGACAGCCGCCACGAACCACAACACCGGTCCCCATTGCGCACGCATCCACAGCCCGGTTGCCGCAACCGGCATAAGCAGAGCAAGGGCCACGCAGGCCGTCTGCCATTGCCACGGCATGAGGTCGAAACGCCACAGCAAGCCTGGATAAACGCCGATCAGCTTAATCCAGTAATAAACGCCGCTCGCAAGAGCAGCTAAAGCGATCAGCCGTATAAACCAGACAAAGGACCATTCAGTGCCGCTGGGTTGTATATGCTGGTGCAGTTCATCCTGACGCATCAAAAACTCAGTTCCCTCTCGCCAAGATTAGCAAAATACGCATTGACCATTTCCGGCTTCACTTCATCAGTCGAAGCTGGCTTCCAGACAGGTGCTCCATCCTTGTCAATCAAAACCGCGCGTACGCCTTCATAGAAATCATGCCCAGCAAGCATACGCGACGCGATGCGATATTCCATCCGCATACAATCGTCGAGATCCAGTGCGCGACCATCGGCAATCTGGCGGAATGTGACAGCGACACTGGTTGGCGAACGCGTGGCGATAACATTCAGAATATCCGTTGCCGGTTTATTGCCCGTGGCTGCTGCTTTTTCCAAAGCGTCGAGGCATTCGGCAAGCGTCGCATGTGCGAAACTTTCCGCAATGACTTTGCGGGTTTCGGGGGCCGTCTCAAAATCGGGATACTGAGCACTGGCCAAAGCACCATCAAGGTCAGCTTTTGCAACGAGGTCATCGCGAAGGTCGTCGAGATCGCTGGCCGCCACTGCATGGGTCGCGATGCCGCTCTGCAGGCAATCGCCCCAGCGAATTCGGTTGCCGGTGAGCGCAAGATAATAGCCGAAATTATCATGGAGATGCGGCAGGAAGGCGCTTCCACCGACATCTGGGAAGAAGCCGATGCCGGTTTCGGGCATCGCAAAAAGCGTGTTTTCGGTCACGATCCGGTGCGAACCATGTACGGAAATGCCAGCGCCGCCACCCATGACAATGCCGTTAAGCAGCGAGATATATGGCTTTGGGAATCTCCCGATGCGGGCATTCAGTCGATATTCATCGCGGAAAAAATCAAAAGCGGGTGTGCCTTCGCGTCCGGCCTTATAGGCAGCAACCACGTCGCCACCGGCGCAGAACGCCCGGCCTTCGCCTTCCAGAATAACACAGGCGACATCCGGATCGGTTTCCCAGGCCTGCAGAGCACGGTCGAGAGCGAGAATCATTTTATGCGTCAAAGCATTGAGCGCCGATGAGCGCGTCAGCTTCACGAGGCCCGCTTTTCCCTTGCGTTCAAAGCTGATTTCACCGCCACCACCGAAATCGATCTGCATCATGTCTCTCCCGTGCGATTAAAGCGGCTCCAGATAAGACTGAACGTTGGAACCACTATAATCATTCCCTCTTGCGCATTATCCCACGCAAAACCGCTTCGCACTTTTGCTGGAAATGCCCTTTTAATCTACGCATTGTCCTACGCAAAACCGCTTTGCACTTTTGCTGGAAATGCTTTCAATGCGTAGAAAGTGAAACGCCCCGCGTCAATCCTGCGCAGGCCATTGTGCTTGGATTAGCCACTTTTCCCGTGATAAACCGTGCTCATCTGATAACAAGCTTCCGAACCGTTAGATTCCCAAGCTTTCTTCTCTCGGGAACATTGATATGACTGATCGTTTGTCCAACATTTCTTCTGCCAACATTTCAGGGCACGTCGATGACGTGACCGGTGGACGTCGTCTGCGCCGAATGCGCAAGGCCGACTGGTCACGCAGACTGGTTCAGGAAACACATCTCACGGTGGACGATCTGATCCTGCCATTCTTCCTGACTTACGGAACCAATGTCAGCGAGCCTGTGGACGCAATGCCGGGCGTTGAGCGCTATTCGGTCGATATGGCTGTGCGCATGGCAGAAAAAGCCGCGAAGCTTGGTATCCCTGCGATTGCGCCTTTCCCGCGCGAAAAGGCAGAAGTAAAGACAGAGGACGGCGCTTTCGTTGCAAGCCCGGACAATCTGATCAACCGCGCCGTGCGTGCGATCAAGAAGGAAGTGCCGGAAATCGGTATCATTACCGATGCAGCACTCGATCCGTTCACAACGCATGGTCATGACGGCATTTTGCGCAATGGCGAAATCATCAACGACGAATCGGTTGCGATGGTCGTGCGCGGTGCGCTCGCACAGGCTGAAGCTGGTGCAGACGTTATCGCACCGTCCGACATGATGGATGGCCGTATCGGCGCTATTCGTCAGGCACTGGATGCGCATGGCTTCAACCATGTACCGATCATGTCCTATGCGACCAAATTCGCATCCGCCTTCTATGGCCCCTATCGCGATGCAATCGGTACAGCTGGTCTGCTGAAGGGCGACAAGAAGACTTATTACATTGATCCAGCAAACCCGGACGAAGCGGTGCGCGAGGCCGAACAGGACGTGGCTGAAGGCGCTGACATGCTGATGGTTAAGCCTGGTATGCCTTATCTCGACATCATCCATCGCCTGAAAAACACATTCCGCCTGCCGACTTATGCCTATCAGGTATCGGGCGAATATTCGATGATCAAAGCTGCAGGCATGAATGGCTGGATCGACGAAGAAAAAGTCATGATGGAAAGCCTGCTGGCTTTCAAACGCGCAGGCTGTGACGGCATCCTGACCTATTTTGCGCTCGACGTTGCTGAGAAGCTGAAAAGCCAGGGCTAAATTCCGAGACGCTGTTTCCTTGAAATAGCCAGTTTCATACACCACCTTGAGACTGTTCCGCGCAGTGCGGGACAGCGGACGGTTGTTCCCGGACGCTTCTTTTGAAGGACTGGAAGGAAAAATGTCCGACCATATTCTGCACGGCGAAGTCATGGGCCCGCGTTTTGAAAGCCGCGCATTTTTTGAAGGCGTGCGCACACGCCGTATTATGGCTTTTCTTATCGACTATATGATTGTCTTCTTTCTTTGCATCCCGGCAGCAATCGTAATTTTCATCCTTGGAATTCTCACGCTTTCGCTGGGATGGGCGCTCTACGCCATCATGTTCCCGGTAGTCGCATTGTTTTACATATCTCGCACTCTTGGCGGGCCTCAACAGGCCACAAAGGGTATGCAGATGATGAACATCAAGCTGGTGCGCCTTGAAGGCGGCACAGTCGATCCGATGCTGGCACTGGTCCACACTGTCCTGTTCTGGGGCCTGAATGTGGTGCTTACACCGTTCATCCTTTTGGCGACTCTGGTGATAGACCGTAAGCGTACCGTGCACGACCTCTTGCTTGGTACAGCAGTCATTCGTTCAGACCGCTAAAGCAAGCATCAAAAAAATTCAGGGCCGGCTGCACAAAATGTCTATTGACGTTTTGTGCAGCCGGCTCAATCTTTAGGGCATAAAGAGATGGTTCGGTATTGCCGTTTCGTGGATATTGAATGACCCATCAACCGCAACAGTCTCCGCAGTTTTTCTTAACGGCTCCGTCGCCCTGCCCGTATCTTGACGGGCAGATGGAACGGAAGGTCTTCACTCATCTTGTGGGTGACAAGGCCAGCGAAATCAATGACCTGCTTACGCAGGGCGGTTTTCGTCGTTCTCAGAATATTGCTTATCGTCCGGCTTGCGAGCTTTGTCGCGCCTGCGTTTCTGTGCGTATCCTGACCGGCGAATTTGAGATGAACCGGAGTATGCGCCGGGTATGGAACCATAATCGCGATCTGATCGGCCGCCAGCACAAAGCACAGCCAAGCACCGAACAATATGCCCTTTTCCGCGATTATCTGGATGCCCGTCACCATTCGGGTGGCATGTCCGATATGACAGTGCTCGATTATGCGATGATGGTCGAAGATACCCACGTCAACACGCAGATTATCGAATATCGCAGACGCGGCCCGGACAGTTTTATCAGCGCGAAAGGCGATGGAGAGCTAATCGCAGTAGCCCTTACCGACGTGATGGCAGACGGCCTGTCTATGGTCTATTCATTCTTCACGCCGCATATGCACGAGCGTTCGCTCGGAACTTTCATGATCCTCGATCATATCCAGCGCGCGCGCGCTGCCGGCCTTCCCCATGTCTATCTCGGCTATTGGGTCGAGGGGTCGCGCAAGATGCAATATAAGACGCGCTTCAGGCCGCAGGAGCATCTCGGCCCACGCGGCTGGCAGAAATTTGAGGGCTAGGATCAAGCTCCGAGGCGCTTTTCCATCGGGTACGATAAACGCCCGCTACACGCCACCTGCGGTGAGCCTATAGCAATATATCCGAGCGCCTCATAGAAGCTGAGTGCCGTGCCCGTGCTGACCAGCTCGACAACTGCACATCCATTGCTCCGTATGCCCTCTTCGAGAGCGAGCATTATAGACTTGCTTACGCCACGAAACCTGAATTCAGGCGAGACATAGTTCAGCAATATCTTGCCCTCTAACGAAGCCTGACCGACACCCGCAATATCATGATCGGCCTCTGCAATAACCGTCAGCTGGCTCGGTGCAGTAATCCATTGAAGAACGTTTTCGGGAGTCTTATTGGCCAGCCAAGGTGAGAGAATATCATTGCGCCCACCGTGATCACCCACGCAAAGCTCTGTTATCGAGCGACGCAAAACCTCACAAACCGCGAAAGAGTCTTTTGGTGTGGCTTGCCTGATTTTCAATGTAATCTCCTAAGGCATGAAGAAAGTAAATTGCTCTTCTTGCCTTAGGCCAAGCTCCATATCAGCGGAAATCGATTACAGAATATAGCTATTTAGAATTTACCCGAACGCGGAAACCCCTTGGGTACCAGACGCCCAGCAGAGGCACGGGCCGCAATCCACTCGACAAGTTCTTCTTTGCTGCGATTGAAGGTACGATCTGCTGAATCCTGCCACGACAGGCCGTCGCTGATCGCGAAAGTACGAACATCGGACACGCCGCCGTCCTTATACTTCTGCAAGCGAACGCCCTTGCCGCGTGTCATTTCAGGAATGTCCGAAAGCGGGAAGACGACCATCTTCCGGTTCTCGCCCACGACCGCAATGTGATCGCCCGAAATGCGCTGGCAAAGCTTGGCCTCATCTGGCGCCTTCACATTCATCACCTGCTTACCCTTGCGGGTATTGGCGACCGCTTCATTCTCGGACACTATGAAGCCATTGCCTTCATGCGATACAAGCAGAAGCTTGGCCTGTGGATCGTGAACGAAGGCCGTCAGGATATCCTGATCATTCTCCATATCAACGAGGATACGGATCGGTTCGCCATGGCCGCGCCCGCCCGGAAGCGTGTTCGCACCAATGGTGAAGAACTTGCCACCCGTCGTGAAGAACAGCAGCTTGTCAGTCGTCTCAGCATGGAAAGCCAGCTTGAGCTTATCGCCTTCCTTGAATGCCAGCGTCGAGAAGTCAGCCATATGGCCCTTCATCGCGCGCAGCCAGCCCTTTTCAGACACAACAATCGTAACCGGTTCACGCTCGATCATCGCCTGATGAATGTCTTCGAGATCATGGCTTGGCGCATCGGCAAAGGTGCTGCGGCGCTTGCCAAGTTTGGTTTCAGGGCCAAACTTCTCACGGACAGCTTTGATTTCCGTGCTGATCTTCTTCCACTGGCGCGTGCCCGAAGCAAGCAAGCCTTCCAGATCGGTCTTTTCAGCAGTCAGACCATCGAATTCTTTGCGAATTTCAAATTCTTCAAGCTTGCGCAAGGAACGCAAGCGCATGTTGAGGATTGCTTCGGCCTGATTATCCGTCAGATCAAAGAACCGCATCAGCTCCTGTTTCGGTTCATCCTCTTCACGAATAATGCGGATGACTTCATCAAGATTGAGATATGCCTTGAGGAAACCGCCAAGGATTTCCAGCCGCTTTTCGATTTCTGCCAGACGGTATTCGGAACGGCGAACGAGCACTTCCTTGCGATGTTCAAGCCATTCTTTGAGCACGCCGCCCAGTGACAGAACATTCGGCACTTTACCGTGCGAGAGCACGTTCATGTTGAGCGAAACGCGGTTCTCAAGCTCGGTCAGCTTGAAAAGCGATTCCATCAGCAGTTCAGGATCGACCGTGCGGTTCTTCGGCTCCAGAACGATGCGGATGTCTTCAGCAGACTCGTCGCGAATATCGTCGAGCAGTGGCAGCTTCTTGGCCAGAAGCAGCTCTGCAATCTTCTCGATCAGGCGCGACTTCTGAACCTGATATGGGATCTCGGTGACAACAATCACCCAGGTTCCGCGATTGCCCTCTTCCTTTTCCCAGCGCGCGCGTGCGCGGAAAGAACCACGCCCGGTGCGATAGGCTTCGAGAATGTTGGCATGCTCTTCCACCAGAATGCCGCCGGTCGGGAAATCGGGACCACGCACCTTGCACTTCAATAGTGCTGCCGGATCGGTTTCCGCTTCCTTCTTCAGCTCTTCCCATTTTTCCGGCGAAGTGACGAGTTCTTCAACAGTCGCTTCGGGATGATTGATGAGATAGAGCGCCGACGAGCACAGCTCCGCCACATTATGCGGCGGAATATTGGTGGCCATGCCGACCGCGATGCCAGCCGAGCCATTGGCAAGCAGATTCGGGAATGCACCCGGAAGGACGATGGGTTCCTCGTCCTCTTCATTATAGGTCGGGCGGAAGTCGATGGCGTTTTCGGTAATGCCTTCAAGAAGCAGCGTCGCGACCTCGGTCATACGCGCTTCGGTATAACGCATCGCAGCCGCATTATCGCCGTCGATGTTGCCGAAGTTGCCCTGCCCGTCCACGAGCGGATAACGCACGGCAAAATCCTGCGCCAGACGCACAAGCGCGTCGTAAATCGAGGCGTCGCCGTGTGGGTGGAATTTACCCATAACGTCACCGACGATACGCGCGCATTTTGCATAGGCCTGATCGGGATTGAGTCGCAACAGGCGCATTGCATGCATGATGCGGCGATGAACCGGCTTCAAACCGTCGCGCACATCCGGCAGCGCACGATGCATGATCGTGGACAGCGCATAAGCGAGGTAGCGTTCCTCGAGGGCCGATTTAAGATCAACCCGTTCGATGTGTTCGTCGCCGTCGTCCGGCGGAATCAGACTTTTACCCATAGTTCTCAGTACCAATTGCGCGATTCGTCAGCAAGTGGGGATGAGAACCAATCCAGTACATTCGTCGCAATGTTGCCGTCATTTAGCTTCTATACGGGAATTGTAGAGGTTTTCTCCACAACTTATACGTAACGAATGAAACAGGCTGTTTTTCCTTGCGTAAAGGCTTATGAAGGCTATCTAAAATTTACCAAATGATCAGGAGCCAATAAATGAAGGTTTTCGTTGTTAGCAAGCAGGCCGTGCGCGTCTTCGCAGCAAGCACCGCGCTCTCGCTTGTTCTTGGCAGTGCGGCAATGGCTGCAGATGCAAATGCAGTCGCAGAGCGCGTTAAAGCCCTCTATACAAAGCAGGGCGGAGAACTGAACTTCGCCGAAGTTAAGGCTGACGGCGACAACATTTTGCTCAAAGGCACAACAATCAAGCTGCCTACCATTTCTGACCGCGCGACGCCTGTCGGTGATATAACGCTCGAAAACGTGCAGGACACGCCAGAAGGCGGTTATAGCATCGAAAAAGTTTCGGTTGCAGATTTGGACTTCGCTCCTGAAGGTGCGGACAAGAACGATAAAGCCACAATCAAAGGCATCTCGATGGAGAACGTTATTCTCCCATCCGAGAAAGCCGAAGGCCCGCTCGCCAAGATGGTCTTCTACGACAAGATGAAGATCGACGAATTCTCGGTTGGCACTCCAGGCAAAGATGGCGCTCTGATCAAGGGCATGGAAGTGACTCTGAATTCGGCCAACAAAGCCGAAAAAATCGACTACAATCTCACCATTGCCGATATTGATGCGACTTTCGACAAGAACGGCAAGAACCCGCTCGCTCCACTCGATATGAGCGCTCTTAAGGGTTCGATCAACTCGAAGGGTACATGGCTGCCGACTTCGGGCAATGCGACGCTGGATCAGTTTGAAATCAATGCTGAAGAACTCGGCAAGATCAATCTGACCGCTGCTATCGACGGCTATGATCTGTCTTTCGTAGAAGCTCTGCAGAAGACACAGGAAAACATGGCCAAGGCTGATGCCGAAAAAGATGCAGCTGGCCTCGCTCTTCTCGGTCTTGCTGAACAGCTGAGCCTCAAGAACCTGTCTATCCGCTTTGACAACGAAGAACTCACACAGAAGCTGCTCGAATATTATGGCAAGCAGCAGGGTGCCGATGGCAAGCAGCTCGGCGAACAGCTGAAGATGATGGTTCCGCTGATGGCAACACAGCTCAAGAACCCTGAATTTGCCCAGCAGCTCAAGGCCGCAGCTGAAAAGTACTTCGACGATCCAAAGTCGCTGACCGTTTCGGCTTCGCCTGACCAGTCGGTAAGCTTCGCATCCATCGTTGCGACCGCTTCGCTCGACCCGACAAAGCTGATCCAGCTTCTGAAAGTTGGCGTTGAAGCCAACAACTGATCGAACTTAGGTTCATCAAACAAAACCCGGTGAGTTCTGCTCACCGGGTTTTGTTTTGCCGTACTGATAAGGTCAAAGAAAAAGCCCGGTCGCGAGACCGGGCTTTTGATTTTCAAACCGGAGAAGATCAGCTCTTCTGGGTTGGCGCTAAGCGAATATGAAGATCGCGCAGCTGCGCTGGCGACACTTCCGAAGGTGCATTCATCAGAAGATCGAGCGCCTGCTGGTTCATCGGGAACAGCGAGATTTCGCGCAGGTTCTTTGCACCAACGAGCAGCATGATAACGCGATCAACACCGGCCGCCATGCCGCCATGTGGAGGCGCGCCATACTGGAATGCACGATAAAGGCCGCCGAAGCGCTCTTCCACGTCCTGCTGGCTGAGACCGACCTTTTCAAACGCCTTGACCATGACATCCGGCAGCTGGTTACGGATCGAACCGGAAGCGATTTCAAAGCCGTTGCAGACCAGATCGTACTGGTAAGCCTTGAGCGTCAGCGGGTCCTGCGTTTCCAGTGCTTCCATGCCACCCTGCGGCATCGAGAACGGGTTGTGCGCGAAGTCGAGCTTCTTGTTGTCTTCGTCCCATTCATAGAACGGGAAGTCGATGATCCAGGCCAGTTCAAAGCGATCACGGTCAACGAGGTTCAGTTCTTCACCAGCGCGCGTACGGGCATCGCCTGCGAATTTGTAGAACTTCGATGGCTGACCGGCTACGAAGAAGCAGGCATCGCCGTCGCCGAGGCCCAGCTGGTTGCGGAGCGCTTCTGTGCGTTCTTCACCAATGTTCTTGGCAATCGGGCCAGCGCCTTCAAGCTTATCGCCTTCCTTGCGCCAGAAGATGTAGCCGAGACCCGGCTGGCCTTCGCCCTGTGCCCACGAGTTCATGCGATCACAGAATGCGCGGCTACCGCCGGTCTTTGCCGGGATTGCCCAGACTTCGACCTTTGGATCGTTGGCGATCATGTTCGCGAAGACCTTGAAACCGGAACCTGCGAAATGCTCAGTCACAGCCTGCATTTCAATCGGGTTGCGCAGATCTGGCTTGTCCGAACCATAGGTGCGGATCGCGTCGTCATAAGCGATGCGGCGGAACTGCTGCGTTACAGGCTTGCCTTCGGCAAACTCTTCAAAGATGCCGCGCATGACTGGTTCCATCGTTTCCCAGATTTCTTCCTGGGTTACGAAGCTCATTTCGAGATCGAGCTGATAGAATTCGCCCGGCAGACGGTCTGCACGCGGATCTTCATCGCGGAAGCAAGGTGCAATCTGGAAGTAGCGGTCGAAACCGGCAACCATCAGAAGCTGCTTATACTGCTGCGGAGCCTGCGGCAGCGCGTAGAACTTGCCTTCATGAATACGGCTTGGAACGAGGAAGTCGCGCGCGCCTTCCGGCGAGGAAGCTGTCAGGATTGGCGTCGAAAACTCATTGAAGCCGATTTCGGTCATGCGGCGACGCATCGCTGCAATGATCTTCGTGCGGCTCATGATGTTCTTGTGCAGCGTTTCGCGGCGCAGATCGAGGAAGCGGTACTTAAGGCGAATGTCTTCCGGATAGTCCGGCTCGCCAAACACTGGCAGCGGCAGTTCCTTGGCGGCAGCCAGAACTTCGATCTCGGTTGCGAAGATTTCAACATCGCCGGTCGGCAAATTGGCATTCACAGCTTCATCTGCGCGGGCCTTCACTTCACCGTCAACACGGATGACCCATTCGCCACGAACGGTTTCGGCAATCTTGAACGCTGGCGAATCAGGATCTGCAACAACCTGAGTGAGGCCATAATGATCGCGAATGTCGATGAAGAGGATGCCACCATGGTCACGGACGCGATGAACCCAGCCAGACAGACGAACTTTTGAACCAACATCCGATTTGCGAAGGGCTGCGCAGGTATGGCTGCGATAACGGTGCATGATTTCTGCCTTTTGGAACTTTATAAATCTTGTGCAGGCAAAGCGCTGCAATTCCGGCGGAAAAGCGCATTTTGATCACGCTTTGTCAAGCCGATACTGCCTGTATCCGGGCACGTATCCGGCCTTGTTAAACCAGCTTGACGGATTATGTCGACAAAAATCACTATTTACGTGTTATTCCATCGCTATATGCTTCTTGTGGCGCGGCACGCAGCCCAAAGCAGCCCACCATTGTCCAGTGCTCGTTTCAATCTGACTGAATCATATCGAAGCGCGAGCTAATCCTCTGTTAAACGTGCATCTTGTCCGAAAATCGCTTCACAGTTTTCGGGATGCGCTCTAAAAGAAAAATATGCAGCTCATCACGACCACAGAGGCCCTTGAAGAGGCCGTATCCGCCCTAGCTAAATCCGACTTCGTAACGGTCGATACCGAATTCATTCGGGAAACGACCTTCTGGCCGGAACTCTGTCTTATTCAGATGGCTTCGCCCGATCATACCGCTCTGGTCGATGCACTGGCGCCCGGTCTCGATCTTGCGCCTTTCTTCCGCCTGATGGCCGATGAAAAAGTGGTCAAGGTGTTCCACGCCGCACGTCAAGACATTGAAATCGTTTTCCACTTGGGCAACCTGATCCCTGCCCCGATTTTTGACAGCCAGGTTGCTGCCATGGTCTGCGGTTTTGGCGATGCCATTTCCTATGACGCTCTGGTTCAGAAGGTCACTGGAAAACATATCGACAAGTCATCGCGCTTCACCGACTGGCGCCGCCGCCCGCTGTCTGAAAAGCAGCTCGATTATGCGCTGGCCGATGTCACCTATCTGCGCGACATCTACCTTTATCTGAAAGATGAGCTTCAGAAAGAAGGCCGTAGCGAGTGGGTCAACGAGGAAATGGCTGTTCTCAGCGCGCGTGAGACCTATGACCTTCATCCAGATGATGCCTGGAAGCGTGTGAAGACGCGTATGCGCAAGCCAATCGAGCTTGCTATCGTTCAGTCCGTTGCGGCATGGCGCGAACGTGAAGCGCGCGAACGTAATGTTCCGCGTGGCCGCGTCATCAAGGATGACACGATCGCTGAAATCGCCCAGCAGCAGCCAAAAGATGCGGAAGCGCTCGGACGTCTTCGTTCGATCCCGAAGGGCTGGGAACGTTCGGCTCAGGCGGCAGGCTTGGTGAATGCCATTCAGGCGGCACTGGCTATTCCAAAAGAAGATCTGCCAAAGTTGCCAAAGCAGTCTCATTCGCCAGAAGGCAGTGCTGCAGCTGCAGATATTCTTAAAGTGCTGCTCAAGCTTGTGACCGAAGAACACGGCGTTGCAGCCAAGATCGTCGCAAGCTCCGATGATATCGACAAGATTGCAGCCGAAGGCGAGAATGCCAATGTGCCCGCACTTCAGGGCTGGCGTCGCGAAGTGTTCGGCCAGAAAGCACTCGATCTCATTGAAGGCAAAATCGGCATTAAATTTGAGAACCGGCGTATTCAAGCTGTCGAATTATAGCATTTCCAGCAAAAGTGCGAAGCAGTTTTGCGTCGGATAATGCGTAAAAACAAACAGTTACAGCGGTTCCAACGATTCATTCTTAACTGGAACCGCTGTAAACTAAGTAAAAAGGCCGGCGGAGAAAACTCTCGCCGGCCTTTCGATTTATCAGTCATACTCTTTTCAATGATGCTCGTTCGCGTCAATCGCACTGTCGCCGATGGCAAAGAAGAGGTTCTTTCCCGTCAGCTTTGAAAGCTGCTGTAAACGCCCTTCAGGGCGGTCAGAAATCAGATCGGCGATATCTCCCGGTACGACCAGTGCAATGCCGTTGTCTTCCTCACGCCAGTAAAGACGCGGGATTACGCCCGGCATAGATGCCGATAGCAGATAGATGACGCGAAGCAGCGCACCCAGAAGCTTTGCCCGCTCACGCAGGCGCGGTGAGGCAAGCTGCAGGATTTCCGGCGCAATCTCGTCTTCGACCAATCCTTCATGGCGGTAGTAATTCGCAAGAGCCATGAAAGAACGGCCAGGATGATCGATGCCGCCGAACGAACCATGCGCAATGATGTTCAACGCCTGCGAGCCCCGATAGTCGGGATGCGCGCGCCAGCTGATATCAGCCACCAGACACGCCGCCTGACGATAGCGGCTCTCATCTTCAGTTTCATCGAAACCGAGAACGGGAAGTGAAAGCGTCGTCCATGTTGCGAGTTCGCGTGCATGACGCGGCGAACGCGAACGCAGAATTGCCAGCTCTTCTGCCGAAGACAAAAGCGGATCAAGCCGCTGTTCGTTCTTGGGCAGCAGCGAATACAAGTAACCTTCACGAACTCCCAGCGCCGAGAATACGATCTTGGAGGGTTTCATGCGCCGAATGGTTTCGAGCAGAACTGTCGCGCCATAAGCAAGAAGCTGGCGACGATTTTTGGATACTGCTTCGATGCCGCGCATCGTGTCGATATTGCCTCTGGCAACCCGCGTGAGGAAGCTTTTTGCTTCCACCGGGTCCATCTCATAGCCATGCATGACGTGCAGCGGATAATGCTTGGCCGTCATATGCAGCTTGGCGAGATTTCGCCACGTACCGCCCACAGCGTAGAAGACTTCTCCCTGATGCTCTTCAAGAAGAGTCGCGCGTGCAAGCTCGGTGCGGGTGATTTTGGCGGCTTCAGGCAGTTGTTCGTTCGACATGTCCTGCAAACGCAGGCCACCGAGCGGGAGGGTAATCCCCTCACCGACCTCATGGTCATTGACGCCAACCAGCTCCAAACTGCCGCCGCCAAGGTCGCCAGTTACGCCCTGCGGTTTGTAGAAACCGGAAATGATACCCAAAGCGGAGTAATAGGCTTCTTCCTTGCCCGACAACACTTCAATGTGCCGTCCAAGAATAGCCTCGGCCTGAGAAATGAAATCAGGACCGTTTTTCGCCTCGCGAGCTGCGGCTGTTGCCAGCGCATGAATGGAAATCGCACCCGCCTGTTCGGCCAGAACGCGAAAACGCTTCAATGCGCGCAGGGCGATATCGACGGATTTCTCATTGAGCTTTCCGGTCTTGGCCAATCCTTTGCCAAGACCGCAGAGAAGCTTTTCATTGAAAAGCACTGTCGGAGACCGGACAATGCCTTCGTAAACAACGACACGGATCGAGTTGGAACCAATATCGATTACCGCGACGGGCTTGAGGCCTTTCAACCGGCCTTGTGCTACTGCTGGACTCATGAAGTCGTATTTCTTTCCGCCTGCGCACGTTTACGATGCGCAATCAGACGGGGGGCAGATGACTTCAGCGACTTTCCGCGACCCGACAAGCTTGGATTTGTCATGAAATATTCCTGCGCGTTGAAAGCTTCCTCTCCATCTTCTTTTTCTATCCGGCGAGAGGTGCCGTCCGCAAGTAGCTGATAGCTCTGCTGGTTATCAATTATGTTGGCAAACATGATTTGCGACAGGATTTGCTGATGCACGGTGGCATTGGTAATGGGCACCAGTGTCTCTACGCGACGGTCGAGATTGCGCGGCATCATATCGGCTGAACCGATATAGACGATTGCCTTGTCTGAAGGCAGATCATGCCCGTTTCCGAAGCAGAAAATGCGGCTATGCTCGAGAAAACGCCCGACAATAGACTTTGCGCGAATGTTGTCTGAGAGGCCAGGAACACCCGGTCTCAGACAGCAGATGCCACGCACGACGAGGTCCACATGCACGCCCGCCTGACTGGCCTTGTAGAGCGCGTCAATAATCTGTGGATCAACGAGCGAGTTCATCTTCATCCAGATGGCTGCAGGCTTATGAGCCTTCGCATTGGTGATCTCGTCATCGATATGCTTCAAGATTCGCGTGCGCAAGGTAAGTGGTGAAATCCCGATCTTCATTTCTTCGGCAGGCTGCGCATAGCCGGTGATGAAGTTGAAGATGTGCGCCACATCGCGTGCGATATCGGCATCGGAAGTGAAGAATGAAAGGTCGGTGTAAATACGCGCGGTGATCGGGTGGTAGTTGCCCGTTCCAAGGTGAACATAGGAACGCAGCTTCTGGTCTTCACGGCGAACAACCAGCGACATCTTTGCGTGCGTCTTCAATTCGATAAAGCCGAAGACCACCTGAACGCCTGCGCGCTCCAGATCGCGGGCCCAGCGAATATTGGCTTCTTCATCGAAGCGAGCCTTCAGCTCAACAAGGGCTGTGACCGACTTGCCAGCTTCTGCCGCATCGACCAGCGCACGCACGATCGGGCTGTCATTGGAGGTACGGTAAAGCGTCTGCTTGATTGCCAACACATCAGGATCAGCTGCGGCCTGACGCAGAAACTGCACCACCACGTCAAATGATTCATATGGATGGTGAACCACAATGTCCTTTTCACGAATCGCGGCGAAACAATCGCCGCCGTGCTCGCGAATGCGCTCAGGGAAACGCGGATTGTAAGACACAAATTTCAGGTCATCGCGCGGGATCGAAACGACTTCCGAAATCATGTTTAGCGCCAGAAGACCTTCCAGAACGCTTATGCGGTTTTCCGAGACACCCAGTTCGGTGGCAACGAATACACGCAGCGCTTCCGGGATTTCAGCATCGAATTCGATGCGGATCACCTGACCGCGGCGACGTCGCTTCAGAGCTGTTTCAAAAAGGCGGACCAGATCTTCCGCTTCTTCTTCGACTTCGATATCGCTGTCGCGAATGATGCGGAATGTACCGGCACCGCGCACCTCATAGCCCGGGAACAGACGACCGATAAACAGGCTGACTGCATCTTCAATGGTGATAAAACGGAACGCGTTCTGCTGCTCGGTCGGCAACTGGATGAAGCGCTTCAGGGCAACCGGAATGCGCAACAGCGCCGTCATCGGATGGCCATCAAGACGACGCGCAAGCTGCAATGCAATCGAGAAGCCCAGATTTGGAATGAACGGGAACGGGTGCGCAGGATCGATGGAAAGCGGCGTCAGAACCGGGAAAATTGTTTCCAGGAAGTGACCTTCCAGCCAATCTTTTTCGGTCTTCGACAAGGCCGATGCGCGCACGATCTCGATGTTCTCTTTTTCAAGCTCTTCACGCAGCGTACGCAGACGTTCCTGCTGGCCTTCCTGCAGGCGGCCCACTTCTTCCAGAACGAAATCAAGCTGCTCCTGCGGCGTGCGACCATCGGCGCTGCGCATGGCAACACCTGCACGCACCTGTGCAGCAAGCCCTGCAATACGCACCATGAAAAATTCATCGAGGTTGGCTGCCGAAATCGACAGGAAGCGCAGACGCTCCAGCAGTGGCTGACGCGTATTGCCTGCTTCTTCGAGAACACGACGGTTAAACTGAAGCCAGGAAAACTCGCGATTGACGAAGCGTTCAGGGCTTTGCATCAGCTCTGCTGTCTTGTCAGTGTTCAAAGCTTCGTGAGCGTTTTGAACTTTGCTGGCATTCTGGGTTGCAGAATGGTCATTTGCCGCCTGATCTGCCACATGTGCGGTCAAATCGGCGGCCTGGGTTGCCACAACGCTGTTTTCGTTCATTTTTCCTGTCCCGGTTACTACCGGCAAATCCCGGCGCGACGATAAGCCTATGGCTGTCATATGACAGTTTGATAGCAAACCGCTTGAAATGTCCCCAGAATTGATGAAAACGCTTCCAGAAACAAGCCGTTCGCGGTAAACGCTTGAAAAATAGCCATCCCAATTTGAATGCCGCGATCCAAAAGCTCCGGAGCCTATTATGTCCGATCACATCATCCCACACTTCCAGAATGACGCTGGACACAATTCCATTGAAATCGGCGTGAAGGAATTCATGTGCGTCGGCGCAAACCCGCCTTTCGATCATCCACATGTCTTCCTCGACATGGGTGACGAAAGCGAAGTGGTTTGCCCATATTGCTCGACGCTCTATCGTTACAATCCACAGCTTCACGCTGACGAGACTGTTCCGGCAGGCTGCGTTTACGAAGCACCTGCTGACAAAGCTGCCTGAACATAAATGGCGGTATTCGTGCCGCTGATATTATGAGCAGCTTGGTCAAGGGACGCATATTGATTGCAGGGGCCGGTGTTGCCGGTCTCAGTGCAGCACTTGAATGTGCGGCACGCGGATGGACTGTCCAGCTGTTTGAAAAAGCGCAAGCCCTGTCGGAAGTCGGCGCGGGCTTGCAGCTGGCTCCCAATGCGATGCGCCATCTCCAGCGCCTTGGCGTGGCCGACCGCCTTTCCTCACAAGCCGTTACGCCAGAAGCGCTTTATCTCATGGATGGGCGCAAGGCTCGCCCCCTGCTCGCCATGCAACTTGGCGACAAGGCATTCAAACGTTGGCACGATCCCTATGTCGTTTGCCATCGCGCTGATTTGCAAACAGCACTGTTAGATGCCTGCCACGACAATCCAAATATCGAGATTAATCTCAGTGCTGAGATTATTGGCCATAAGGCAGATCAAAACGGCATCACCGCAACGGTTAGACGTGGCGGAGCAGATCAAGATATTGCTGCCAGCTATCTCATTGCCTGCGATGGCGTCTGGTCTGCACAACGCACCAAGGCGGGATATGAAAAGGCGCGTTTCAGCGGCCATATCGCGTGGCGTACGACACTTGCAGCGGATGCCCTGCCCGCAAGCTTCAAGGCAGCAATCCCAGAACAGAAATCCGTTTCTGCATGGCTTGGCAAGAAGGCGCATTTTATCGCCTATCCGGTAAAGGGTGGCGACTTCTTCAATTTCGTCGCCATTACGACGGGCGACAACCCCGGTGAGGTCTGGTCTAAGACGGGTGACAATGCGCGGCTGCAATCAATCTATGCTGGTTGGAGCGACCCGGTACGTGAAGTGCTGACCCTAGCGAGCGAGTGGACCTACTGGCCGCTTTTTGAAATGGCTGATGCTCAGTTTGTTGGCCCGGACAGAACGGTATTTCTCGGTGACGCCTCTCACGCGGTCACACCCTTTGCAGCGCAGGGTGCCGCCATGGCAATTGAAGATGCGGCAGCACTTGCCGAAGCATTGGATAACCAAGAGCCACAATCAGCGCTGAAGCGATTTGATTCTGTTCGCAAAGAACGGATTGCAGCAGTTGCCAAACGCGGCCAGCTGAACCGCTTTGCCTATCACGCGACAGGTGTGTTTGCGCTTGGACGCAACATGCTCTTTGCCATGCGCAGCCCAGATACTTTCCTGAAAGATCTGGACTGGCTTTATGGCTATGATGCCGTTGCGACGGTACAAATTTAACGCGCGTCGCGCGCAGCTTCCAGAGCGGCAATATCAATCTTGACCATCGTCATCATGGCATTTGCCACGCGCTGCCTGACCTCTGGCTCGCCGTTCTGTAGAATATCGAGCAGGAACTCCGGCACGATCTGCCAAGCAAACCCATATTTGTCGGTCAGCCAGCTGCATTCCATCGCAGAACCGCCTTCCAGCAACCGGTTCCAGAACGCATCAAGCTCTGCCTGATCCTTGCATTTCAGAATAAGCGATGTTGCCGGGTTGAACTTGAATTGTGGACCACCGTTCAAGGCAGTCATCGCCTGTCCGTCCAGTGTAAAGTTTGCAGTGACGACATCGGTGCCGCCGGATTGATGACCGTGCTGGAAGCGAATGAAGCCATCCAGAGAGGCTGGTTTTCCCAATTCTTTGAAGAGCGATACGTAATAATTGGCCGCCTCTTCAGCCTTGTTATCGAACCAGAGGCATACTGTTAAGCCAGACATGGATTGTTCCTCCCATATGTCTCAGCCCCCGACTTGTTGAGCATTTCCAGTTTGGTTGTATGGCTGGAAATGCTCGATCTATTAGTTTCAAACGTTTCTCGCCCGAAAACCGTTTCATATTTTTCGGGATATGCTTGGATTTAGCCCATCGCTTTTGCGGCTGCTTCCATATCCATCCACATCAACTCCCAGATGTGACCGTCGAGATCTTCAAAGCTGCGACCATACATGAAACCGTAATCCTGCTTGGGAGCAGGATCAGCGCGACCACCAGCCTTAGCTGCATTTTCAACCGTTGCATCCACATCCGCTTTGCTGTCCGCCGAAAGACAGATCAAAACTTCACTTGTGGCATTGGCGTCGGAAATCTTTTTAGGCGTGAACTGGCTGAATTTCTCATGGCTGAGAATCATCGCATGGATCGTGTCGGAAAAGACCATGCAGGACGCCGTTTCGTCCGAAAACATCGGGTTCTTCGTTGCTCCGATTGCTTCATAGAAACTGGTTGAGCGAGCGACGTCTTTTACAGGAAGGTTTACGAAAATCATTTTAGGCATGGCAATTCCTCCAATTGCGGGCATGAACTGCCCATTTTCATTTGGCTTGTCTTTACGGCAGCTTTTCTATCGCCTGCCCGATCCCCCGGGCGATAAAGTCGGCATTTTATGTGTTGTTTGAAACCGACTATCATAAGATTGCTTGAACATAATGACAGATAAGTTATAATTAGCAACTATGAAGTTAGAAAAAATAACCAATCGCGAAACGCCAACAGCAAGACGCAGCTATGACGATGCTTGCGCGGCGGCACATGCCCTTGATTTGATTGGGGAACGCTGGGCCTTGCTTGTCATTCGCGAACTGATGTTCGGACCGAAGCGTTTCAGCGATTTACGATCAGACTTGCCAGGAATAAGCGCCAATGTTCTCACACAGCGGCTTGAAGGACTGGAAGAAGCGGGCATTTTACGGAAGTCGAAATTGCCGCCCCCCGCATCCGTGCAGGTCTATGAATTGACTGAATGGGGCTATGAAGCAGAACCGATCCTGCAAACACTTGGTCGCTGGGCTGCACGTTCGCCGAGCCATGCCCCCAATTTGCCGATTTCGACCACGTCGTTCCTGCTATCACTACGAACGATGATCAGTCCGGAACGCTCGCAAGACATAAATGCTGTGATTGGGCTTAAACTCGATGATGAAGATTTCACCGCGCACCTGCACAACGGCGGATTGGAAATAAGGCGCGGTAAAGCGGAGCAATATGATATCGCTTTTGAAAGTTCTCCCCGCATGATGGCTGCAACAATCTATGGAGGACAGCCCTTAATCGCCCTTGAAGAGGCAAACCTGCTCACAATGAATGGGGACCAGGCTCTGGCAGAAAAATTCATCACACTGTTTCCACTTCCTGCAAAAGCACCACTAAAAAAATGAATTAAGCAACCATATGGTTGCGCATATGTAAAACTCGTGTAGATTGGCAACCATACAGTTGCCAATCAAGGAGAATGCATATCATGACAACGACATCATCGACTGATCGCATTGAGAAAACCGTGAACCTTCGCGCTGGCATTGATCGGGTATGGCGCGCACTCACGGATCATGAGGAATTCGGCGAATGGTTCCGGGTCAAAATTGATGGACCATTTATTGTCGGCAGCGCATCGACTGGCCGCTTTACATTTGATGGATGTGGCGACACCAAATGGACGTCCTTCATCAAGGATATGAAAGCGCCGCACTATTTTTCCTTCACCTGGCATCCTTATGCTGTTGAAGCTGAAAGAGATTATGCGAAAGAGCCGCAGACACTGGTAGAATTCAAACTTGAAGAAATCGAGTCGGGCACAAAACTCACGGTTATCGAAACAGGCTTTGATGCCCTGCCTGCGGAGCGTCAACCAATCGCCCTTCGAATGAACACGGGTGGTTGGGAAGAGCAGATGCGAAATATCAAGGAATACCTCGAAAGCAAATGACCGAAGCCTCGCTCACGCAATCAGCAAACATGTCTGCCATTTTTGCAGCACTGGCCGACCCAACCCGGCTGGCCCTGATCGAAACATTGAGCGACGGTGAAAGCCGCTCAATTGTCACGCTTTCACAAAATGGCAGCATTAGCAGGCAGGGAATGACCAAGCATCTTTCTGTGCTTGAGCAAGCGGGATTGGTTGAGCGCGATAAGGTTGGGCGTGAAAGCCGTTTCAGGCTTTGCCCGACCCCGCTTGTTGATGCGAGGGCCTATCTCAGCACTGTCTCTGCACAATGGGATGATGCACTGCAGCGCTTGCGTCGTTTCGTCGAAGACTGATCAAAGTCGCCGATCGCAGGATTCGGAATGGTTTTAGAGCGCGTTTGGATTTGATTGAATTGGATCGGCGCCCAAAATATTTGTTTTGACGCGAATCTTGGTCCGAAAACCGTTTCACACTTTTCGGAATGCGCTCTAATGGTGAACAATACACCAGTCGCAAAGGCAAGCCAGAATGACAATCCAGTTTGAACAGACCTGCCCAATCTTCCGAATTTTCGATATAGAGAAAGCCAAAGATTTTTATATCGGTTTTCTGGGTTTCACACTTGATTGGGAACATCGCTTTGCCGACGGAATGCCGCTTTATATGCAGGTTTCCCGTGCTGGTCTGACCTTGCATCTGAGCGAACATCACGGTGATGGCAGTCCGGGCGCAAATATTTTCGTCCGTATGCAGGGTGTCGAAGAATTCCACAGGGAAGTTAATGCGCGTGGCTATCGCTATATGCGGCCCGGCATCGAGGACGCACCATGGGGCCGCGTCATGGCGGTGATTGATCCATTCGGCAATCGCATTCAGTTCTGCCAGGGGCCGAATGACGAATAGCATTTCCAGCAAGCCTGCGAAGTGCCTCCGTAGGAAAATCAGTCGCCAGACTGATTTCTTTTCCTGCTGCGATGTGTCGAATAAGGCGTAAAACCAAACAGTTACAGCGATTCCAACGATTCAGTCTTCACTGAAACCGCTGCAAAGAAAAGCACCCGCCGGATCGCTCTGGCGGGTGTTTTATATTTCGACCAACCAAATGATTAGTGCAGGATCTGGCTCAGGAACAGCTTGGTGCGTTCATGCTGCGGGTTGTCGAA
>NZ_DAMBKZ010000015.1:0-105358 GCF_032066345.1 Brucella sp. | reverse complement strand
GCTACACCAAGGAAGAATGGAAGATGGTGGCCGAAACCAAGAAGATGCTCGATCCAAAGATCAAGCTTACGGCAACCGCTGTTCGTGTACCTGTATTCATCGGTCACTCGGAAGCAGTTAACATCGAGTTTGAAAATCCGATTTCGGCTGAAGAAGCGCGCGAAATTCTGCGCGAAGCGCCTGGCTGTCAGGTTGTCGATAAGCACGAAGACGGCGGCTATATCACGCCGTATGAATCGGCTGGCGAAGATGCAACCTACATCAGCCGTATCCGTGAAGACATCACGGTTGAAAACGGTCTGGCACTTTGGGTTGTTTCCGACAATCTGCGCAAGGGTGCTGCTCTTAACACGATCCAGATCGCAGAACTGCTTGTTGCTCGCGGCCTGATCACGCCAAAGGCACTTGCTGCTTAATCTAGATTGCAGTTTGAAAAAACAAAAGCGCCGGGAAACCGGCGCTTTTTTGATAGTGCATCCTGAAAAGTGTGGAACTGTTTTCGGGATGTGCGCTCGGGATCTAACCCGAGATACTGTCTTTGAGATTGTTGCGGACATCAAGCAGCTGTGCTCGAAGATCCTGCAAGTCGCTGATGGGCTGACCGAGTGCGCAGAAGACCTGCCCAGGAATGCTTTCGGCCTCTAGGCGCAAAGCTCTGCCTCCATCGCTCAGCGTAATGCGGACCTGCCGCTCATCCTGGCTGTCTCTGCGACGCGCGATATGCCCTGCTGCTTCCAGCCGCTTCAAAAGCGGGGTGAGGGTGCCGGAATCGAGACCGAGTTTCGCGCCGATTTCAGAAACCGTGCGGTTATCCTGTTCCCACAAAACAATCATGACCAGAAACTGCGGATAGGTCAGTTCCAGTTTGCTGAGGATCGGTTGATAAGCGCGGGTTAGCGCATTCGCGGTCGAATAGATCGCGAAACAGACCATATCCGACAGATTGAGATGGGATTCTTTTGGGTCTTCTTTCATAGCGCAAGCTCCATGGCAGAACTTTACATGAGGTGCAATTGAATTGCGCGTCACATATTTGTGACAATACATTTTGCAAAATTAGGTTGTGCACAATTTAATATTCTGTAATTTTGGTTGCGGAGATAAACGAACACTCACCAATGGAGATTTTCAAATGGCTATTCTTTACACGACCCAGTCAACAGCAACTGGCGGCCGTACGGGCAGCGCCAAGACCGCTGATGGTCGTTTAAGTGTTGTTCTCGACACCCCAAAGGAACTCGGCGGTTCGGGTGGCGAAGGTACCAATCCTGAGCAGCTGTTTGCATCCGGCTATGCTGCTTGTTTCCTCGGCGCATTGAAATTTGTCGCAGCGAAAGAAAAGATTTCGATTTCCGCTGACAGCACAGTGACTGCCACCGTTGGTATCGGTCCGCGTGAAGATGGCACAGGGTTTGGTCTGGATGTGGCTCTGGCAGTTGCTCTGCCGGGTGTTGAAAAAGCCAAGGCAGAAGAGCTGGTCAATGCCGCGCACATCGTCTGCCCTTATTCACATGCAACACGCGGTAATATCGATGTCCGCTTGAGCGTGGCATAAAGCGCATCCCGAAAAGTGGGTACCGGTTTTCAGAATAAGATGCGCGGTCAAACGAGTTAAGCAAAAGGCGCCCAAACGGGCGCCTTAGTTTCATTTATTGAGGCAGGTCATCCAACGCTTTCAATGCCGCCTCAACCTGTGCACGCGTTTCTCCGCCCAATGGCAGAATGGGTCGCGGTGGTTCGATCTTTGCAAGACCAAGCAGATCGGCGATCAGATACATGACGCGGAAACTGCCATGGGCTTTGAACAGGTTCCAGAGCGGTTCAAATGCAACGTTGATACGCTCGGCTTCTTGCTGTTTGCCACATTGTGCAACACGCACCAGTGCTGCAAACTGCTTCGGTAGAAGGCCCGCAGCCACGCTGTAGAAAGTATCAGCGCCTGCAAGCAGAGCGTCTTTTGCACCCCAATCGCCGCTATAACCGATGGCAAAATCATCTGGCGTTGTAGCGCGCAACTTCGCAACCTCTGCCGCGTAGTCATTATCGGCAGGCAGTGGCATTTTGATTGCCTTGATGTTTTTGAAATCTGCCAAGCGAGCAATCAGTTCATCGGTGAAAATGAAACGGGTGGTGCCGGGATTGTTGTAGATACACAAAGGTAGATCCGTCGTCTCGGCAACAGCTTTGAAATGCTGAAAGCCTTCTTCCTGTGTGAGCGGCGTATAGGACACGGGCGCGAGCAAAAGCGCATCAGCCCCGGCATCTGCCGCATCGCGGGCAAGCGCTTGCGCTTCATCGGTACGCAATGCGCCGATGCCCACGATCAGCGGTGTCTTGCCGCCGATGTATTGCACCGCAGTCCTGACCGTATGACGACGTTGTTCTCGTGTGAGGAAGGCATAGCCGCCAGTGCTTCCCAGCAGACCAATCGAGTCCGCGCCTGCCTCATGGATGCGTGTGAGAAATGCGTTGAGCGCGTCCTCGATAAGATTGCCTGCTGCATCGATTGGGGTGAGGGGGAAAGCGGAGAGGCCTTTGAAAATCTTCATTGCGATACTCATTTCTCAGACAGGTTCAGCGTGACAGAAGCAGGCGAATACCAGCGACAGCAAAGACGGCTGCAAGAACGCCTTCGATCCAGCGGCGAGCGCGTCGATACATGCGCACCATGGGCGCGGTAGAGAATACAATGGCGTAGCCGCAGAAAATGGTAATGCTCAGCGTTATACAGCCGCCGAGGAATGCCGTCAGCTGCGGCCAAGACGAGTTTGTGCCAAGGCCAAGCGTTACCAACGCGATCCATGACAGGATAGACTTGGGATTGGAAAGATGCAGCAGCAAGCCCCGTCGATAAAGCTCACCGCCTGATAGGAAAGCATCACCGCTCGTTGCGCGGGCAGCGATTTTCTCATCCGATGTCATGGCAGCGCGTGCCGCTTTGAAGGCCAGATACAGGAGGTAAAGCCCGCCGAAAATCTTGAGAACAATCAGTGCCTCGGCAAAACGTGTAAGGATCGCTGAAACACCGGTCGCAGCCATCAGCCCCCAGAAGATGGAGCCTGTCACGACGCCTGCGGCAAACATCAGTCCTGCTTTTCGGCCTTGGTTCATGGCAACGCCCATGATGCGCATATTGCTGGGGCCGGGACTTCCGGCAGCAATAACATAGGTCGTGTAAACGAGGAGAAGCTGATAGGCCGCCGGAGAAAGGCTCATGATCGTCACTCAGTTTGAACTGAGGCAATCAATAGCATTCTCTGCATGCAATATCTGTATGCGATTGTATCGAAATCTACCGGAAAAATGCCGAAATTGTCACGGTTTTGGTCGAAAATGGCAAAACTGTGCCGTTCATCGCAAATCCGTAATTCTATTCAGCCTGAGCTTCCAGCGCTTCCATATCGTCATCCGACAGGCCAAAATGATGGCCGATTTCATGGATGAGAACATGAGTGATGATATCGCCAAGCGTTTCTTCGTGTTCGGACCAGTAATCCAAAATTGCACGGCGGAAGAGCGTGATGCGATTGGGGCCTTCGCCGGTTTGCAGGCTGAAGCGTTCACCAATACCGGTGCCTTCGAACAGACCTAACAGGTCGAAAGGCGTTTCCAATCCCATGTCTTCGACAATCTGTTCTTCAGGAAAGTCAGAGATTTGGATAATGACATCGCCGCACAGCGTCCTGAACTCTTGCGGCAGATGCGCAAGAGCTTCAATCGCGATGGATTCGATTTCGTCTAGCGAGGGCGACAAACGTGCCGCCCAGTCACCGCTTTGATCTTCTCGGGCCATTTCAGCCAATCGTGTCCTATTCACTTGTTCAGGCCACCACGCATCGACCAGAGGCGTTTAATGCAATGACCATTATGCCCAAGGACGCTGTTGGGCGTTCTTTGCTTCAAATGTATCAATGTTCGTTACTTTTTCCATGGTCAGGCCGATGTCATCGAGACCATTGAGCAGGCAGTGACGCTTGAAATCATCGAGGTCAAAGGAAATTGAACCGCCATCCGGGCCATGGATTTCCTTGGCTTCCAGATCAATGGTGAGCGTAGCATTCGCACCGCGCGATGCATCGTCCATCAGCTTGTCGAGTTCTTCCTGGCTAACCTTGATCGGCAGAATGCCGTTCTTGAAGCAGTTATTGTAGAAGATGTCGGCGAACGAGGTCGAGATTACGCAACGAATGCCGAAATCGAGCAGAGCCCAAGGCGCATGTTCACGCGAGGAGCCGCAACCAAAATTGTCGCCAGCAACCAGAATCTGGGCGTTGCGATAGCCGGGCTTGTTGAGCATGAAATCCGCATTTTCGGTTCCGTCTTCGTTAAAGCGCATTTCGGCAAAAAGCCCCTTGCTCAGACCCGTGCGCTTGATCGTCTTCAGATAATCCTTTGGGATAATCATGTCCGTATCGATATTGACGATCGGCAGGGGGGCCGCGACGCCCGTGAGCTTGGTGAACTTATCCATGTTCCTGACCTGTCGGTTGGGTATTTTAAATTTGCAGTCTGATTTACATCAGCACCGCACAGAGTCAATGTTTCAGGCCATAACTGCCTAATAGGTCGCAACCCTGGGGCAGATTAGCAGCGCTTCCGGCCTGTTTTGAGGCAAGCCGGAAACAGTTAGCGTGTTCGGCGCAAGAATATGTCTGAAAATCGAATTAAATAATCAGAATCATGCGCCGAGGCGAAGTCAGGCGAAATTATTGCACGTTAAGTGCAATGCCGCCGGTCTCGCTGCCGGTCAACCTGCGAGATTTCCCGTCTGCACCAACAACGACCGTAAAGCGTCTGCGCAGCATCGAGAGGTTTGGTGAAACTGCGACATCAATCGCTGGATCAAACTGCAGGGTTATCCGCCATAGATCAGGCTTGATCGTTTCTTCAACACCGATAATGCGGGCTTCAAAGGCGGTTGAATGGAACATGCCTGAAACGCGTTGGCTGACACGATAAGGGGCAGCACTGTCTTCGATGAGAGCTGCTTCGGCTTTCACACCATGGGCTGCAAGGGTGTTCCAATCGCGCGTGCCGGACTGGCGAGCAACGAGGTCCAGTGCCTTTCCGTGGCTGATATGAATGCCTTCTTCACCCAGAGCCTGCCGCAAACGGCGAGCCTGATGTTTGAAATCAGTTGTATTGTGCCCAGCAAGGATAGCTGTGGTCATGGTTTCGCTCCTGAATGTGAGCAGCATTTTCGTAAACGGGTACTCGCATTGCCGTTTCTGCCGTCACCGGAACAGGAACGTGAATTCAGAATGCTTTACCAAGGCCGTGAGGCTGCGAGCGGCGGGTGCATTCCAACCGTAGGCTGGAAAATAAGCAGGCCTAAGGCGGATTTCAAGTCTTATGAATGGGAGGTGTTGCAACAGTTCACTCCTAGCAATATCCACTTTCAAAAGATCAATTATGCTGACAGCACGGAAATATTATATGTGCTTGACCGGATGGCTTAAATAATCAAAGTCTTATCTACGTTTTGATGTCTTATGATTAGCAGCGATGGGTGGAATATGCTTCGAATTTTTCTCTTGGGATTGACGGTTGCAGTGATGAGTTTGCCAGCTTCTGCGGAAAACAAGCCTGGCTTCAATCCGCATGAAGGACTTTTTACAAGCAATGAAGGCATGGAACTTAAGGCTGATGTGACGCACAAAAGTGGCGATCAATATGCCGTATCTCTGTCTACAAACGTCCCAATGGTCGACAATCAGCCAGGCTGCGGTGGCGGGGTGGCCGGTGATGTCACCATTAAAGACAAAAAGGCGATATTCAAAATCGAGAGCGAAGGTTTTGATCCGAAAGAAGCAGAGTCCGTCCGGAACCCGCGCTATTGCGAGATCAAGATGAATTTCGTTGGTGAATATAAGCTTGAGATCGAAGAGGTCGGTGGATGCACCTATTACCATGGCGCATCATGTGAATTCACCGGAACGCTCGAACACGAAGCGAGCGGAATTTAAAAAACTTTGTCGGGCGAGCGCTTGTCTGCTGATGCAGATCAGTGCACAAATTACGCATGAAAACAATTGCTCGCCCACGTCGTTCCGTCTTGTTCGTACCTGGATCCAATAGTCGTGCGCTCGAAAAGTCGCTGACGCTTGCAGCGGATTGTGTGATCTACGATCTGGAAGATTCCGTAGCGCCCGAAACCAAAATTGCGGCGCGAGACGCGCTGTCCGTACATTTTTCCGAGCATCCAAAGGTTGGATTTGAGCGGGTCGTGCGGGTGAATACTGCCGATACGCAATGGGGCAAAGGCGATGTTGCTGCTGCAGCCAATATGGGTGCAGACGCTGTGTTGCTGCCCAAGGTCGAGCGGCCGCAGGATGTGATTGACGCCGCCAATCGGCTTGACCGCAACGATGCGGACCCTGATATGCGTGTCTGGGCGATGATCGAAACGCCACGCGGCATCCTCAACGCGGATGAAATTGCGGTACTTGGCCGTCGTTCGGCGGCAAGGCTTGGCTGTTTTGTGGTGGGTCCAAATGATATTGCGCGCGCCACCGGCGTTCGTCCGCAAGCGGGACGGCCTTATCTGATCCCATGGCTGATGCAAATCATTCTGACTGCGCGCGCTGGCGGCATTGATGTGCTGGACGGCGTTTTCAATGACTTTCGGGATAGTGTGTGCTTTGAAGCGGAATGCTTGCAGGCGGCTCTGATGGGCTTTGATGGCAAGACGCTCATTCACCCCTCACAAATTGAGGTGGCCAATCGCGCCTTCTCCCCGTCGGATGAAGATGTTGCCCATGCCCGCGCGGTGATTTCAGTGTTTGCGCAGCCCGAAAATGCTGAGAAGGGCGTCGTGTCGCTCGATGGGCAGATGGTTGAGCGTCTGCATCTCGAAATGGCCGAGCGCATTCTCGCAAAATCAAATTCGTCATCATAACCAAGGAAGAATGACTATGAAGCTCTATCGTTTCATCACCGGCCCAGACGATTCCGCGTTCTGTCACCGCGTAACCGCAGCGCTTAACAAGGGTTGGCAGCTTTATGGTTCGCCGACCTATGCGTTCAACGCAGCAACCGGCGTTCTGCATTGTGGTCAGCCTGTGGTGAAGGAAGTCGACGGCGTCGATTACACACCAGACATCAAGCTCGGCGAATATTGATGGCTGTCCGCCGCATCGTATCCAACATAGCGGCCGATGATCTCGCGGCCGCGAAACGCTTCTACGGAGACGTATTGGAACTTGATGTGGTGATGGACCATGGCTGGATTGTCACCTATGCCGCAGATGCGGACGCAAGGGTGCAGATCAGTTTTGCCACCGAAGGAGGTTCGGGCACCCCGGTGCCCGAACTCTCAATAGAAGTCGATGATATCGATGCCGTCCATGGGCGGATGATTGCCGCTGGCTTTAAAGTTGAATATGGGCCGAGCGACGAGGAATGGGGTGTGCGGCGCTTCTTTGTGCGTGATCCCTACGGACGGCTTGTGAATATTCTCAGTCATAAGCAATGAAAAAAGGCCGGATTCCCGGCCTTTTCATTTTTTAGTTCAACCCACGCTTTTCAATCATCGCATCTGGCGTTGGCATCTTGCCGCGGAAGGCTTTGTAAAGCTCCTCCGGATCACGGCTGCCACCGGCTGAATAGATATATTGCTTGAGCTTTGCGGCCAGTTCCGGGTTAAACGCATCGCCCGTTTCCTCAAATGCCGAGAATGCATCGGCATCCAGCACTTCTGACCACATGTAGGAATAGTACCCTGCGGAGTAGCCGTCGCCGGAGAAAACATGGGTGAAATGTGGCGTGCGGTGGCGCATGATAATCGCATCCGGCATCGACAGCTTTTTCAGCGTTGCCGCCTCAAAGGCCAGCGGATCGCTTATCTTTTCAGTACCCGTATGGAAAGCCATATCAACAAGCGCGGATGAGGTGAATTCCACCGTATTGAAGCCTGCATTGAAAGAGCGCGCTGCAAGCACCTTGTCGAGCAGTGCCTTTGGCATTGCTTCTCCAGTGCGATAATGCACGGCATATTTTTCAAGCACGGCAGGGACTGTCAGCCAATGCTCGTAGAGTTGGGATGGCAGTTCGACAAAGTCACGCGAAACAGCGGTGCCGGAAACGGCAGGCCATGTCACATCCGACAAAAGCCCATGCAACGCATGACCAAATTCGTGGAACAGTGTGCGGGCATCGTCGAGCGAAAGAAGCGCGGGCTCACCTGCCTTCGGCTTTGCAAAATTCATCACGTTGTAGATGAAAGGCTTCTGCCCGGCATTAAGCTTGTGGCTCGATTGCAGCGAACTCATCCATGCGCCAGAGCGCTTGGAGGTGCGGGCAAAATAGTCGCCTAAAAACAGGCCGCGTTCGCTGCCGTCAGCGTTCAATACCTGGAACACCCTTACATCCGGATGCCAGACGGTGATGCCCTTCTTTTCCTCGAAACGGATACCGAACAAGCGGGTTGCAACATCAAAGCTTGCTTCGATGATTTTTTCGAGTTGCAGATATGGCTTGAGTTCCGCCTCATCAAAGGCAAAGCGTTCGGCACGGAGCTTTTCGGCGTAAAAACGCCAGTCCCACGGCGCTACTTTGTGGTTATGGCCGTCGGCCGCGATCAGACGTTCAAGTTCGTTTTCTTCTTCATGCGCCTTGGCACGCGCCTTGTCCCAGACTGGCTCTAGCAGGTCCATGACGGCCTTTGGCGTCTTGGCCATGGTGTCATCGAGCTTGTATGCGGCAAAGTTGGCATAGCCGAGCAGGTGGGCCTTGCGTTCGCGCAGTTCCACCATTTCGCGCACGATCTCGCGGTTGTCGGTCTCGCCGCCATTTTCGCCGCGCTTGCCCCAGGCGTTGAAAGCCTGTTCGCGCAGTTCACGGTTTTCCGAGAAGGTCAGGAATGGTTCGACAATCGAGCGTGATAGCGTGACTGCCCATGCGTCCGGCTGACCACGCTCGGCTGCAGCACTTTGCATGGCGTTTTTGAGGAAATCAGGAAGCCCCGCGAGATCGGCCTCATGGGTGATGAACAAAGCCCAGCTTGATTCATCCTTCAGAACATTCTGACCGAAGCGCGCGCCGAGGCCCGCCAGCTTTTCATTGATGCCTGCAAGTTCTTTTTTGCCGACTTCATCAAGCTTGGCACCGGAGCGAACAAAGCCTTTCCAGGTCTTTTCCAAAACGCGTTTGGTTTCGAAATCCAGATCAAGATGGTCGCGATTCTCATAAAGTGCATCGATGCGTGCAAACAGCTTCGGGTCCATCATGATGCGCGAATAGTGGCGCGACATTTTGGGTGCGATTTCGCGCTCCAGCGTTTGAATGGTCTCGTTGGTGTGAGCACCGGCACGCAGCCAGAAAATGGAGGAAACGCGATCAAGGGACTTACCCGTCAGCTGTAAAGCTTTCAGCGTATTTTCAATCGTCGCTTCAGTGGTCTCAAGAGAGATTGCTTCCACCTCCGCAAGGTCATCAGCCAGAGCTGCATCAAACGTGGCGGCGAAATCGTTATCCTTGAATGCGTTGAAATCCGGCAGGCCAAGCGGTCCGTTCCATTCGGTAAGCGCGTGATTGTAAGCTGGCTTTTCGGACATCAGAAAACTCCACATCAATTGAATTCCATATGCACCAGATTTAGGAGTTCATCTCCTTTCGGGCAAGGGCATTTGCTGTTGTTTCGCATTGCCGGATAGCGTGGCTTGACCCTGTCTCCCACAGATAATAGGGATGAAAGACGGTCTTGCTCCCATACAAATGGGAGTGCTTACAGGTTCCTCCAATTTAGGCTTTCTGATTACGGGTTTTCTTTTTCGTGGTCACGCCGAGAGCGATTGTTGCAATTCATGAATGTCGCGCCCGACCATCGTAGTGCCCAGAATGCGCAACCCGTAATGAGCGAATTGCGGGTCGGCGTTATCGGCGGTCTTCTCGCAGCGCTGGGTCTCATGTCGATGGCGCTTTATACGCCGGCTATGACCGAGATCGTGCATGCCTTTGGCACGACCGAAGCGATGGTGAAGCTCACCATATCAGTCTATCTCGCTGGCTTCTGCGTCTCACAGCTTATCTGCGGGCCGTTGTCGGACGGCTTCGGGCGAAGACCCATCACAATCGCCTTCATGGTGATTTATCTCGCTGCCAGCATCCTCGCGTTGTTCGCAACGACCATCGACACGCTTTTGGTTGCGCGGTTCCTGCAAGGCGTTGGTGCTGCTGTCGGCGTCACGATTTCACGCGCAATCGTTCGCGATCTTTTCACCCATGACGCATCCGCGCGGGTGATGAACCTTATCGGCATCGTTATTGCGGTCGGCCCTGCTGTCGCGCCCACACTTGGCGGGATGACGATGGAGCTGTTTGGCTGGCAGGCGATTTTTGTCGTCATGGTCTGTCTGGGAATTTTGGTTGTCCTGATGGCAATCTTCATTATCAGGGAAACCGTCAGTCGCGATCTCAGCCGTATTCGACCAAAGGAATTGCTGCGTTCCTACTGCACGTTGCTGACAAGTCGCCAGTTTGTCTACGCAAGTCTGGGCGTCGGCGGTACGACCGGAGGCCTTTATACGGCAGCTACCATTTTGCCGTTTGTGCTGATGGGGCGGGTGGGTATGACGGCAACGCAATTCGGTATTGGCCTGCTTTTGCAGACGAGTTGCTATTTCGTCGGGAGCCTGTTGTTCAGGCGGCTGATGACGATCTATCGCCCGCGACAGCTGGCCGCTGCCGGTTATGTTGCAATGGTTGCGGCAAGCATACTGATTGCGACGCTGCTCCGGGTGTTCGAGCCGGTGTATCTGCTGGTGATGCTGCCCATGGGGCTCTTTGCATTTGGAGTTGCGCTGGTCATGCCGGTGATGACATCCGCTGGCATGGCACCCTTTCCCAAGATGGCCGGTGCGGCTTCGGCCATGATGGGTTTCTTTCAGATGGGTGGCGGGCTGATTGGCGGCGCAATTGCGGCGCTGATGGGTGATCCGGTCATCGCCCTTGCAACGCTTATCCCGGCGCTCGGCTTCATCGCTGCGATTGCTTTTCTACTCTGGCTGCGTCTGCCGCAGACGGCCTGAAAATCACAATTTCAAACTCGTATGAAAAAGCTTTCATGATTATCCGCCGGGGCTTGACTTTGATTGCCGCCGGGCGCACATGACCCACGCAGCCGCATTTTCTTTGGCTGCATTTCAACCGGAGTCTTATTCTCTTATGCCAAGCGACAGTCACAGTCGATTGTTTCAGCCGTCAAGGCAGTTCGTGATCTGATCGTTTGGGGTCAGCTTGCACGGTCTGTCTTCGACGGCGGATCGACAGAAAGGCAAGCCTATGACCGACAACAACTTCGCCCCAGAAGTACTCAATGTTGCCGACCTCCCTGCTGCAGCAATTGCCAGCCGCATCGCCGATATTCGTACGGGCGACGCGGTAGAGATCGTCAATGAACTTGATGCAGATGACGCAGTCGCCGTTGTCGCCCAGCTTTCGCACGAAGATGCCATCCGCCTGCTTGATCAGCCGGAGCTGGAACGTGCCACAGAAATTTTGGCTATTCTTCCGCCAAACATTGCCAGCCAATTGTTGGATGGCATGTCTGCTGACCGTGCAACCGACGTCTTTCAGGAACTGGAAGACGCCGATCGTGCGCGCTTATTCCCAATTCTGGCACCAGAAACAAAGGCCGCGCTGAAGAAGCTGATGGGCTATCCGCCAAACACGGCTGGTAGTCTGATGACCATTGAGTTCATCGCGGTGCCTTCCGATTGGAATGTCGGGCAAACACTTGACCATATTCGTAAGGTTGAGCGCACGCGCGAAACGGTTTACGCAATCTATGTGGTTGATCCGCAGACCCGCGTTCTTCTTGGCGTGGTCAGCCTGCGTCGCCTTATTATTCGTGAACTTGATGAGCCGATTCTCTCGCTTGCACGCGACGATGATCCAATTACGATTTCGCCGCATGAAGATCGTGAAGACGTAGCCCGTCTGTTTCGTAAGCATGATCTTCTGGCCGTTCCTGTCGTTGATGACAGCCGCCACATCATCGGCATTGTAACTGTCGATGATGTGCTGGATGCCATGACAGAAGAGGCGAGCGAAGACGCCTATCGTTTCGGTGGTATGGAGGCACTCGACAAGCCTTACATGCGTATCGGTTTTGGCGAGATGCTGAAGAAGCGCGCTGGCTGGCTGGGCATTCTGTTTCTGGGCGAAATGCTGACTGCAAGTGCGATGCAGCATTTCGAGTTGGAACTTGAAAAAGCACTCGTTCTGACGCTGTTTATTCCGCTCATCATGTCTTCCGGTGGCAATTCCGGCTCGCAGGCAACATCTTTGATTATTCGTGCGCTTGCGCTGCAGGAAGTCAAACTGAAAGATTGGTGGCGCGTTGCCATCCGCGAAGTGCCAACCGGGCTAGCGCTAGGCAGTTTCCTTGGCCTCATCGGCATGGTTCGTATCGCCCTGTGGCAGAAGCTCGGCATTTACGACTATGGCGAGCATTGGATTCTGGTCGGTGCTACCGTCGGTATGGCGCTCGTCTGTATCGTGACTTTTGGCTCGGTAACGGGATCAATGCTGCCGTTTATTCTCAAACGGCTGGGCTTTGATCCGGCCAGTGCATCGGCGCCTTTTGTTGCCACATTAGTCGATGTGACGGGGCTTGTGATCTATTTCAGCGTGGCGCTGGTTATTTTGTCGGGAACGCTTTTATAGGCTCTGGCGACAAAAAACTGTTAGAAATACAGTGTAAAAACGCAATTAAATCCGGGCTTTTCGGGTTAATTAAGGGGCAGTTTCGCGCTGCCCCTTTCTAAAACGCAAAAAAACCTGTAAGAGCGCCCCATTGATTTTCCGTGCATCCATCTTGGCGCGGCTCCCAACTCATATAGAAGTGATCTCCATATGGAATTGCGTAATATCGCTATTATCGCACACGTCGATCATGGCAAAACCACATTGGTCGATGAACTGCTGAAGCAGTCGGGCTCGTTCCGCGACAATCAGCGCGTTGCAGAACGCATGATGGATTCGAACGACATCGAAAAGGAACGTGGGATCACCATTCTCGCGAAAGCCACTTCGGTTGTCTGGAAGAATACACGCATCAACATCGTCGACACGCCAGGCCACGCCGACTTCGGCGGCGAAGTTGAGCGTATTCTTTCGATGGTGGACGGCGCTATCGTTCTCGTCGATGCTGCTGAAGGCCCAATGCCACAGACGAAGTTCGTTGTTGGCAAGGCACTGAAGGTTGGCCTGCGTCCGATCGTTGCGATCAACAAGATCGACCGTCCGGATGGCCGTCATGAAGAAGTCATCAACGAAGTTTTCGACCTCTTCGCCAATCTCGACGCAACTGACGAACAGCTCGACTTCCCGGTTCTTTACGGTTCAGGCCGTAACGGCTGGATGGCGCTGAACCCAGAAGGCCCGCAGGACGAAGGTCTGGCACCACTGTTCGATCTGGTACTCAAGCACGTTCCAGCGCCAAAGGTTGCCGAAGGCCCGTTCCGCATGATCGGTACGATCCTTGAAGCTGATCCGTTCCTTGGCCGCATCATCACCGGTCGCATTCATTCGGGTTCGATCAAATCCAACCAGGCCGTCAAGGTTCTTGGTCAGGATGGTTCGCTGCTCGAAAATGGTCGTATCTCGAAGATCCTTGCATTCCGCGGCATCGAGCGTCAGCCAATTGAAGAAGCACAGGCAGGCGACATCGTTGCTATCGCTGGTCTCTCCAAGGGTACCGTTGCAGACACGTTCTGCGATCCTTCGGTCAGCGAACCTCTCGCAGCTCAGCCAATCGATCCACCAACCGTGACCATGTCCTTCATCGTCAATGACAGCCCTTATGCTGGCACTGAAGGCGACAAGGTTACGAGCCGCGTTATTCGTGACCGTCTGCTGAAAGAAGCGGAAGGAAACGTTGCGCTCAAGATCGAAGAATCCAACGAAAAGGATTCGTTCTTCGTTTCCGGTCGTGGCGAATTGCAGCTCGCAGTTCTCATTGAAAACATGCGCCGTGAAGGTTTTGAGCTTGGCGTTTCTCGTCCACGCGTCGTCATGAAAGACGGCGAAAACGGCGAGAAGCTTGAGCCAGTTGAAGAAGTCGTCATCGACGTCGATGAAGAATATTCGGGCACTGTTGTTCAGAAGATGTCTGAACGTAAGGCCGAAATGGTCGAGCTGCGTCCTTCGGGCGGTAACCGCGTTCGTATGGTGTTCTACGCACCGACTCGTGGTCTGATCGGCTATCAGTCGGAACTTCTGACCGATACACGCGGTACGGCGATCATGAACCGTCTGTTCCATGATTATCAGCCATACAAGGGCGAAATCTCGGGCCGTAACAACGGCGTTCTGATTTCCAACGATCAGGGTGAAGCTGTTGCTTACGCTCTCTTCAACCTCGAAGATCGTGGTCCGATGATTATCGACGCTGGCGTCAAAGTTTATCAGGGCATGTTGATCGGCATTCACAGCCGCGACAACGATCTTGAAGTCAACGTGCTCAAGGGCAAGAAGCTCACCAACATCCGCGCCGCTGGTAAGGATGAAGCCGTGAAGTTGACGCCTCCGATCCGTATGACGCTTGAGCGCGCTCTGTCCTGGATTCAGGACGATGAGCTGGTTGAAGTGACGCCTAAGTCGATCCGTCTGCGCAAGCTCTACCTCGATCCAAACGAGCGCAAGCGTTTTGAAAAGAGCGGCAAGGGCGCTGCCTGATTGCTTCTGACGATCTGATAAGAGAAACGGCGCCATTCGGCGCCGTTTTTGTTTTATCATTCAAGTAAAAGTTGGTAGCTTCATAAAGGCTTTTAATTAGTAAAGTGTAATATAATAAGGATTTTCTATTTTTAATTGATTGTTATCAGTTTTTGCTGTTTCCTTCTGTGAGTAAGGCAAAGTATTCCCGGTTTATAGGAACTGCGAACAATGTGTTTAGCCTGCAATCCCGGACTGATAGCTGTATTCAAACACGCAACGTCAAGGCGTGATTTCCTCAAGTATATGGGCGGTGCGGCGGTATCCGCTTTTGCGGCAACGGCGGTCGAACCAGCTGCAGCGATGGGCAACCGCGCGTCTGCCAATGCACCGGCCGATGTCATTTTCCGTCGTGGAACCGTTCTGACAATGAATGCTGAAACTCCGCGAGCTGAGGCAATTGCTATTCGTGGCAACCGTATTCTGGCCGTCGGCACCGCAGAGCATGTCGATAAGTTTCGCGGTAGCACCACGCGTACGATCGACTTAGACGGCAGAACATTGATGCCGGGCTTGATCGATCCGCATATGCATTCGGTCTTCGTTGTGATGGACGACTGGATCGATGTGAGTCCGATCACGACACCGACTTTCGAACAAGTCTGGAGCATGCTGCGCAACGGCATTAGCAAGGCTCGGGAAGGGGAATGGGTTCGGGCAAAGCAGTTCGATCCGAGCATCACCAAGGGGTCGCACATCCCGACCCTTGCGGAACTGGATGAACTGGCGCCGAACAATCCGTTTTTCATGATGGAGAGCAACGGCCATATTGCTTATGCCAATAGCAAAGCCTTTGCGCTGGTCGGTATCACAGATACGACTCCTAACCCGGCTGAAGCGCGCTATGCCAAAACACCCGATGGTAAACTGAGCGGACGTTTAGAAGAGCCGCCGGCATTCAACGCATTTCTCGAAAAGATGCCTCTGCCGACAGCAGCAGAAGTTTCAACCAGTATTCGCCGTATGCTGGATAAGGCGGCCTCTGTTGGCTGCACGTCATTGCATGATTGTGGCGTTGGCATGATGGCACCAGCAGAACATCTGGCCTTGCTCGATCAGGTCATGTCGCAGAACCCACCGATCCGCTATCGCGGCATGCTGGTTTCGACGGCCATGGATCAGTGGGAAAAAATGAACATTAAGCCGGGTCGCGGCACGGATCTCTATCGCTATGATGGCATAAAAGCCTGGGCCGACGGTTCCAATCAGGCCCGCACTGGTTATCAGCGCGAAAACTATCTTGGCACGAATGATCGTGGTGCGATGAACTATACGCCGGAGCAGCTGACGGCTGCGATCCGTCGTGCGCATCAGGGTGGCTGGCAGGTTGGTGTTCACGCCAATGGCGATGCTGCAATCGACGCGACCATTGAAGCCTACGAAACTGTGTTGAAGGAAACCCCGCGCGACGATCATCGCCATCGTATTGAGCATTGCAGCATTTTCCATGAGGAGCAGATGCAGAAAGCTAAAACGCTGGGGCTGCAGCCGTCATTCCTTATCGGGCATGTGCGCTGGTGGGGCAAGGCATTCCGTGATGAGATTCTCGGACCGGACCGCGCAAAGTTCTACGATCCATGCGCGACGGCACTGGCACAAGGTCTGCGTATTTCCTTCCATTCCGATTGGAACGTCACGCCGATTGAGCCGCTGCGCTATGTCGAAGATGCTGTTGCTCGTGTCATGAATGATGGCGGCGACGTGTTTTTCCCAGATGAGCGTATTCCGGCCGAGGCGGCACTTCGTGCCGTTACCATCGATGCTGCCTATCACTGCAAGATGGATGATATCGTCGGTAGCCTGGATGAAGGTAAATGCGCGGATTTTGCAATTCTGGAGGAAGATCCAACAAAAGTTGAGCCGACCAAGATCAGCAAGATCAAGGTTAGTGAAACCTGGATGGATGGTCAGAAGCGCTACAGCGCCTGAGCTTGACGCCTTTTGTTTAACGCTCGCCGCGGCGATAGGGCTGCATCAGGGCCTGTGGAACGCGTGCGCGGCGCGCCATGACGATTAACGCTACAATCGACATGATATAGGGGATCATCAGGAAAAGCTGATAAGGAACGACCTTGCCGTAAACCGTCTGTAAGCGCAGCTGGAACGCGTCAAACAGCGCGAAGAGCAGAGCGCCTAAAAGCGCGCGTGCGGGCTTCCACGAGGCAAATACGACGAGTGCAATACACACCCAGCCGCGTCCCTGCATCATGGTTGGGAAGAACGAGTTGAATGCGGAGAGCGTGAGGAACGCACCGCCAACGGCCATCAATGCGCTGCCGAACATGATCGTGAATATACGAACGCGGATCGGGTTAATGCCTTGCGCTTCGGCGGCATGTGGATTTTCGCCAGTCATGCGAATGGCGAGGCCAAGCGGTGTGTGGAAAAGCACGTAACCAAGCAGGAGCGCCAGTGGAATAGCGATCCATGTGAGTGCAGTCTGGGTTCCGAAAACCTGTCCGATAAATGGAATATCCGCAAGCCATGACGGATTGACCGGCTGAAATGGCATGATCGTAGGCGGGGTCGAAGACAATGGCACCAGAAGACGGAACAGGAAGTAGCTGAGGCTCGAAGCAAACAGCGTGATGCCCAGGCCCACCACATGCTGCGACAGGCCGAGCGGCACGGTGAGGGCTGCGTGCAGCAGACCGAACACCGCACCCGATGCTGCGGCTGCAAGTACGCCTACCCAGAGGTCAGCCCCGTTAAAGACCGTCAGCCAGCCGATCATCGCGCCAAAGGTCATGATACCTTCGATGCCCAGATTAAGAACGCCCGCGCGTTCGCAATAAAGCGCGCCGAGCGTGCCGAAAATCAGGGGTGTTGCGATGCGCAGGACCGAGACCCAAAGGCCGGCAGAAAGCAGGATATCCATCAACTCGTTCATCGGGCGATCCTGTATTGGGTGAAGAAAAGTGCTACGAGCATGGCGAGCAGCGAAAGTGCGACGGTGACATCGGCGATGAAGCTTGGAATGCCAATGGCGCGGCTCATTCCATCTGCTCCTACGAACATTGCGGCAGCAAAGAGTGCTGAGAAAATAGCTCCGATGGGGTTCAAATTGGCCAGCATGGCAACAATGATGCCGGAATAACCAAAGCCCGGCGACAGGTCGGTCGTGACATAGCCTTTAACACCCATGACCTGTATTGCACCGGCAAGACCAGCCAGACCACCGGAAATGCAAGCAACTTTGACCAGCGTTTTGCCGAGCGGTACACCAGCGAAACGAGCGGCCTGTGGATTAAGTCCAGCTGCTTTGGTTTCAAGGCCAAAGACAGTGCGCTTCTGCACATAGGCGATGACGAGAGCAAGGGCGATGGCAATCAGAATGCCGATATGGAGCCGCATACCTGACATGATTTTTGGCAGCACGGCTGCGTCCGGTACAGGTTCTGACTGCGGCCAGCCGAAAGCCAGAGGGTCTTTCATTGGCCCTTCGATCATCATCGACACAAAGAGCACTGCGACAAAGTTTAGAAGCAGGGTTGTCACCACTTCATCGACGCCAAAGCGCAGGCGCAGACCGAGTGGGATAAGCAGAAATATCATGCCTGCGATCGCGCCAACAATCAGCAGCAGCGGAATAAGCAAGGGCGCAGGGAGCGCTAATTGCGTACCGCAGGCAACAACTGCAAGGGCGCCCATATAGAACTGACCTTCAGCGCCGATATTCCAGAGCTTGGAACGGAAGGCGACAGCGGCAGCAAGACCCGTCAGCATCAGAGGGGCCGCGCGCGTCAGTGTTTCGGTGATCGAAAGCTTTGTGCCAAATGCACCAATTGCGATCTGGCGGAAAGATTCAAGCACCGGCGCACCGGCAGCTGCAATCAGCAGGCCAGCGAGCACAAAGGCAGCGAGAACAGCGATAACCGGCGCGGTTGCCACCAAAGCCATGGGCCGTGTTTCGCGTCGTTCAATACGCATCAGTTCAGCCCCTTCGAGGTATGTGTCTGCCACTCCCCAGCCATCATCAGGCCCAGTCTTTGCGCATTGGCCTCGGCTGCATCAATCGGTGGTGACAGCTTGCCCTTGACGATGGCCTGCACGCGGTCGGCAAGGCCGATGATTTCGTCAAGGTCTTCCGAGATAAGCAACACGGCAGCCCCCTTGTCACGCGCTTCCAGAATGCGGGCATGAATGGCAGCTACGGCACCTTCATCAAGACCGCGTGTCGGCTGCGCTGCAATCAGAATGCGCGGAGCTGTTTCAAGATTGCGACCCAGGATAAGCTTCTGCATGTTGCCGCCCGAGAGCAGGCGAATACGACTATCAGGCGTGCCGCCACGCACGTCGAAGTCCTTGATGATGCGATCCGTAAATTCACGCGCTGCCGCTCGATTGACCAGAATGCCATTGGAAAACTGCGGATCACGCACGCGTTCAAGCACGGCATTTTCCCAAAGCGTCAGGTCACCGATTGCACCTTCTGCATTGCGATCTTCAGGGATGCGGCCAACACCGTCTGTCACAAATTGACGGGGGTCAAATTTTGTCACCGCTTGTTCGAATAGAGCGAGTGAACCGTTGGCAGGCTGGCTAAGTCCCGAAACAAGACGACCCAGCGCTGCCTGACCATTTCCGGAAACGCCGATGATGCCCAGTGTCTCGCCTGCACGCAGATGAAAATCGAGATCGGTCAAGCGTGTGGCGCCATCCTCTACCACGGTCACGTTCTTTGCCTCGAGCAAAGTCTCACCGGGAGTAGCGGCTGCGCGCGAAGGGCGCGAAACACGGCTACCGACCATAAGTTCAGCCAATTCTTCCTTGGATGTTTCGGACGCTTTGCGCTCAGCCACAAGCTTGCCGCCACGCAAGACCACAACGCGGTCAGCGGCAGACATGACTTCATGCAGCTTATGCGAAATGAAAATGAGCGACAGGCCCTGACGCGCCATTTCTTTCAAAGTCGCAAAAAGGCTTTCGGCTTCCTGGGTGGTCAGAACGGCAGTCGGCTCGTCGAGGATGAGAATGTCCGCGTCATTATATAGCGCTTTGAGAATTTCCACGCGCTGCTGCTCGCCGACCGAAAGATCACCAAGCCGCGCATCGGGATCGACCTGCAGGCCAAAGCGCTTGGCGATTTCTGCGATCTTGGCATGAGCAGCGCCATGCGCTGACTTCAGCTTCCAGAGGCTTTCGGTGCCGGTGATGATGTTTTCCAGAACCGTGAGATTGGGAGCCAGCGTAAAATGCTGATGCACCATGCCAACGCCCGCATCGATTGCGGCGCGTGGCTTACCTTGCGGGATTTCGGCGCCCTTGACGAAAACGCGGCCTTCATCGGGAACATAATGGCCGAAGAGGATATTCATCAGTGTGGTTTTGCCAGCGCCGTTTTCACCCAGGAAAGCGAGGATCTCACCACGCTCAAGCTTTAACGAAATATCGTCATTGGCGGTCAGTGAGCCGAACCGCTTGGTGATGTTTTGCAGTTCAAGAACTGTGGTGGTCATGTGTTCAACCCCGCAACGGGAAATTTGTGCTGCCAGCGATGGTCCTCTTCCATCAGCTCGCCAAGGTTCAAGAGAAGATTGTCCGCTCCCATCGGTGCAATCAACTGAATTGCAAGCGGCATACCGTTTGCGTCCTCGCCAAAAGGCATGGAAAGCGCCGGGAAGCCTGAAATATTGGCCAATGCCGCATAAGGGGCAAATGCATTCATCTTATGCCAATGTGCGTCCACATCGTCGTGATCCATCGCGTATGAGCCGATGGGCTGCGGACCTCGCGCCAGCATCGGCGTAATCAGCACATCTATATCATGGAAAATCTGCCAAAGCTGATAGGCGGTCGTGACGCCACCATTCATCGCGTCGTAGAGTTCGACTGCGCTCATCTTGCGCCCGCGTGATGCCACGGCCTGTGTTAGTCTTTCGAGCTTTGCTTCATCAATGGAAAATGCATCAATCGCAGATGCCAGATTGGCCGAAATAATCCGGTCAAAAGCCGTCGCGCTGGCATCGACAGGTGATGAAAGCGCGTCTGCATCGATCGTGCGGATTGTGTGGCCCTGCGTTTCCAGAAAACGAGCCGCATCGGCAACAACTTGCTGGCGTTCTTCTGTCACGGGGTATTTGGTCAAATCGCCCGAAACAACGCCGATGCGCAACTTCGAAAGGTTCGTGCCCGATGCGAAGGCGACATCGGGAAGGAAGCTTTCGGTGTTTCCAGCGACCAGTGGGAAGAGGGCTTTTGCATCGCGGATTGAACGACACAGCGCAAATTCGCTTGCGATACCTGCGAGGTAATTACCGAAATGTGGACCAGCTGGCATAGCACCGCGGCTTGGCTTGAGGCCGATTAGCCCGCAGGTTGCCGCTGGAACGCGGATCGAGCCTCCAGCATCGGTTGCATGGGCTATTGACACGATGCCTGCTGCCACGGCTGCGGCAGCGCCGCCGGATGAGCCGGCAGGCGAAAGTTTTTCATCCAAAGGGTGGCGAGCGAGAGGGCCATCCACTGGTTCGCTTGCAAGCGCCATACCGAATTCGGGAACGGTTGTCGTCCCGAAGAAATTAAGCCCGGCTTTGCGTAAACGGGCAGCGAGTTCTGAATCAAGTTCGCGCGGTGCATCTGCGCAGGCACGTGAGCCAAGCCGGATCGGCAGGCCAGCGCAGGGGCCGCCAAGATCTTTGAAAAGCGACGGCACACCGGCAAATGGAGCATTGTGATCAAAAGCGATCGCATTTCTGCGCCCCAACTCTTCGTCGAGATATGCAATGGCGCCCAGAGGGCGCCATTTTTCTGCGGTTTCAATCGCGGCATCCATAGCCTCTCGTGCGGTCAAAACGCCTTTCGCAATCGCTTCTGCGAGCGCTGTTGCATCCTGTTGCTTGATATCGAGTGCCACGTCTGCTGTCCTGAAATCGATTACTTAGGTTCAGCCGGATTTGGCTCGATCTTGAAAGTGCCAGCCTTGATCTCGGCGCGACGTGCTTCCATTTTGGCTTCGACTTCTGCTGGTGCTGAGCCCTTGACATAAACGATGTCGTTGCCGCCTTCCTTCATCAGGCTGAATGGCGTGTAATCCTTGCCGGTCGGCGTTCCTGCCTTAACGTCAGCAATGGCTGCATTGAGGATCGGGCGGAAATACCACATCGCATTGGCGAAGACGGTGTCCGGGTAGCGTGGCGTGTAATCGATCAGCGAACCGATTGCCTTGATGCCGCGTTCCTTGGCCGCGTCTGCCGTACCGATACGCTCGCCAAACAGGATATCTGCACCGGCGTCGATCTGGGCAAGACCAGCTTCACGGGCCTTTGGTGGATCAAAGAATGTGCCGATGAATGAAGCATTGAACTTTGCATCCGGGCGGGTTTCTTTAACGCCATCCTGGAAAGCATTGATGAGCATGTTGACTTCCGGAATTGGCACAGCGCCAACCGAGCCAAAAGTGCCCGACTTGCTCATGCCGCCTGCGAGCATACCTGCAAGATATGCGGCTTCAAAATTCCAGGTGCCGAAGACGCCGAAATTGTCGCCCTGTGGCTTGCCGGAAGAGCCCATGATGAATGTCGTCTGCGGATAGTCGCCTGCAACCTGGCGTGCTTCACGTTCGACAGCATAGGATTCGCCGACGATCAGCTTGATGCCTTGTTCGGCATATTCGCGCATGGCGCGTGGATAATCGCTGGCAGAAACGCCTTCTGAGAAGACATATTCGATGACGCCTTCGTCATGTGCCTGCTTGAGTGCTTCATGAAGGCGCGAATTCCATGCGTTTTCAACTGGTGACGCGTGAATGCCTGCGACTTTCAGTTTCTCATCTGCTGCAAAAACGCGGGTTGAAATTGCTGTTACGCCGAATGCCGCAGACATTGCAAGAACGCTGCGGCGTGTGAGTTTGGACGTTGTAGTCATGGGAACCCCTCTTGGGTGATGTGTAGACGTGCAATTATGCGCGACTGATTGCTCTGCCTCTTTTCTCGAGACTTATGAACAACGTCACGTATTTCAGACGAATCTGCCGTTAATTCAAGCGCTTTTATCAGGCGATTGAAAAAGAGGCACTGGTTTTTCGTCGTATCTTTGTGGGTATATCATCCTTGTGGTGCATAGTCGGAACCGTCGACTGATGAAGGACGACCTTCAAGGTTGAGTGCGCTGACACGCTGCGGAGTTTCAGCGATGATCTTGCCGTGTTTCACAACTGTCAGACGGTTTGCCTTGAGACGCAGAGCTTCCAGCGGGTCGCGTGCCTGAAGGACCACGAAATCTGCATTGCAACCTTTTTCAAGGCCATAGCCTTCAAGGCCAAGTGCCTTTGCCGAATTAACAGTGAGAGAGTTGAAGACCTGCTTCTTCCCTTCAATCGACGTCATCTGTGCGACATGAACGGCCATGTGGCCTACTTCGAGCATGTCACCTGAACCCATCGAATACCAAGGGTCCATCACACAGTCATGGCCAAAGGCCACGTTGACGCCAGCTGCCATCAGTTCAGGCACGCGGGTCATGCCGCGACGCTTCGGGTAGGTGTCGGCACGGCCCTGCAGGGTGATGTTGATCAGCGGGTTTGGAATTGCGTTCATCTGAGCTTCCGCAATGAGCGGAATGAGCTTGGAAACGTAATAATTGTCCATTGAGTGCATGGAGGTGAGATGCGAGCCAGATACACGGCCCTGCAAACCAAAACGCATCGTTTGTGCAGCCAGTGTCTCAACATGGCGCGACATTGGATCGTCGGTCTCGTCGCAGTGGATGTCAACGGGCAGTCCACGCTCCGCTGCAATGCGGCAGAGCTCTTCAAGCGAGGCCGCACCATCCGACATGGTGCGTTCGAAATGCGGAATGCCGCCTACGACATCAAGGCCCATATCGAGCGAACGGTTGACGAGATCGACAGCGCCGGGCGAACGATAATAGCCATCCTGCGGAAACGCCACGAGCTGGAGGTCGATATAAGGTTTCACCTTTTCGCGGACTTCGATCATAGCCTCAGCCGTGAGAAGGCGCGGATCGCTGACATCGACATGGCTGCGAATGGCAAGCAGGCCTTGGCTTACGGCCAGATCGCAATAACGCAAGGCACGCTCGACCATGGCTTTCACCGTCAGCATTGGCTTTAATTCGCCCCAAAGCGCAATGCCTTCCAGTAGCGTGCCCGAGCGGTTTAAGCGTGGCAGGCCGAGCGACAGGGTCGCATCCATATGGAAATGAGGGTCGACGAAAGGCGGTGTGACGAGACGATCAGAAGCGTCGATTTCCTTGGCGGCCTGATGTTCACCCTTGGATGGCACAATATCGGCAATCTTGCCGTCCTTGACCAGAATGTCCTGCTTTTCACGTCCGTCGGGAAGATTGGCGTTTCTCACAATCAAATCGAACATCGGCGGACCTTTCATATTTTGGCAGGGTGAGCGGCGGGCGGGACGCAGGCTCATTTTTCATTGCCTTATACCCAACGTTAATCGGGCGCAATGCTAACGGAGCCATAAGGGGTCGTCATCCGCAACGTAAAATGCTAGGCCCCCAGAATATTGCTTACAGGGTAGCCATGTTCACCATCAGCCGCATTGAAATCCTCACGCAGGAGATAAAAAAGAGCCGCTTTTTGGGTGTGGCCGCTCCTGTGGCCAATGAACAGGCAGCAAAAGATTTTCTGGCTGAGCATTCCGATCCCGCTGCCAATCACAATTGCTGGGCATGGCGTATCGGGCAGAACTATCGCTTCAGCGACGATGGCGAACCGAGCGGCACGGCAGGCAAGCCCATTCTGCAGGCAATAGACGGGCAGCAGCTCGATAATATCGTGGTTGTGGTCACGCGCTGGTTCGGAGGCATTTTGCTGGGCAGTGGCGGATTGATGCGTGCATATGGCGGCACGGCTGCCATGTGTCTGCGTCAGGCGGACAAGACCGAAGTGATCCCGTTAATCGGCTTTTCGCTTGCCTGCGATTTTTCCGACCATGCGCTTTTGAAAGCGCGACTTACAGCTGTCGAGCATGTGACGATTGCGAATGAAAATTTCACGGCAACCGGTGTCGAAATCACCGGCGCGATGCCGCTCGCAGTTCAAAGTGAGCTGGCGCAGCTTGCCACCGATCTTACGCGCGGCAAGACGATCATCAAATTTGACGATTGATCAGGGCGCATCCCGAAAAGTGTGAAACGGTTTTCGGGCAAAGATGCGCGTAAAGTAAAAATTAGAGCGCGATGCGCTCTAAGAGAGCTGTGACTTCCGAAGTGCTTCTGCCGAATAGTGCTTGCGCTTGTCTTCATACATCAGCAGGTCAGCCCGCTTCGCAACAGTTTCCAGTTTTTCGCCTTGCATACTGGTAGCGGCGCCCATCGAGAGCTCAATTTTGAGCTGCGAATAATACTGATTGTTGATGTCGACCAACCGGCGGATGTCTTCCATGACAGCATCTGCACCGCGCTCATCCACATAAGGCAGCACGACTGCGAATTCGTCGCCGCCGATACGGGCAGCATGGCCGGGCAGATTCACCGCTTCATTAAGCACTTCGCCGATGCGCCGCAGCAAGCCGTCGCCGCTGGCGTGACCGAGCTGGTCATTGGCTGCTTTCAAACCGTTGAGATCGATAATGATGATGGAAACGGGCGTATGGCCCTTGCGCTCAAGTCGGTTCAATTCATCAACATAGAATGCACGGTTATGCAGCTTGGTCAGCACATCATGCTTGCCGAGATATTCGAGATAGGCTTCGGCCTTTTTGCGCGCCGTAATGTCAGCAAGCGCAACCTGAACCAGCGACCAATCGTCTTCGTGGCCGGGTAGCACCGAGAACTGCAGCAAGAGGTGGCGCTCGGTGCCATCAAGCGCATAATTGACCACTTCGCGGCGCTGAAAATATACACCATTCCAGAGATCGATCAGTTGCTCGCGGAAATTTGTCTCCATATCGTCTTTGAAGACGTTAGGCAGATTTTTGAGCAGGGTTTGTTTGTCGGGTGCGAGAAACAGATCCAGTGTTTCCCGATTAATATCCAGAACCCGGATTTCACTCATGCATTGACGCACAAACTCCGGATGGACGTCGGTGAAAACGCGGAAATCGACAATGCCACGCTCTCGAATGTCATTCATCAATTGCTTTATGCGGCTGAAATCCTCAACCCAAAGCGAGACGGGTGAATGTTCGAACAAGCCTTCGGCGTGTTGCTTATGCTTATATTGCTCGCGTCGTGCTTCTTCGCGTGCCGTCACATCTTCAATCGAAAGCAGAACCCGGTCCCAGCTATCCTCATGGCCCGGCAGAACCACGCCTTTCAGCTGAATGTCGAGACGTTTACCACTGAGTGAATAATTCACTGTATCGCTGGTGAAGGCATTGTCGCCATTCCAGAGCTGAACCATTTCTTCGATATGCGGATCGAGCATATCGTCACGGAAAACACGCTCCAGATTTTCGATCAAGTGATTGACATCGCGTGCTTCGTAAAGCGATAGGGTTTTTCGATTGACCTTTAGAACACGGATGAGACTTGTGCAGATGCGCAAGCGGGTCGTGTCTTCGTAAAGAAACGCTCTGAAATCCGTAACGCCGAGTTTGCGCCATTGCTCGAACTGCGCTCGCAATCCGCTATAGTCCTCAAGCCACAGGGAAATTGGCGCCAACTCAAAGACACTGGCACCGTCATTCAAGGCAGATTCAATATTCATAGTCGGCTCTAAACCTGAGGCGTCCGTGCAATGAGCGCAGATCATAACGGAAAATAATCGATGCCTTATATTACGCGATGACAAGTTAGACCAGCAATTATGTAGGATGACGTGTTTATTAACCAAAACTCGTAGCGATTGCTTAAAGGGCAGTTTGGTAGAGACAAGCCCATGAATAACAATTATCGATTGTAGCGAAGACTAATCATTGTTCATTTGTGCTCTCGTTTTATTCGTTGCCAAGGGGGCTTGGCTGACGAGAGTTGCCGGGGCGGGTTTGAGGATAATGACTAAAAATGGATGAGCGGCTAAAAAGCCAGGAAGTGCCTTTGGCCGTAGACCTCGACGGAACACTGGTCGCGACAGATCTTCTATGGGAAAGCGCTTTCATTCTTTTGAAGCGGAACCCTTTGTTTCTGTTTTTGTTTCCAATCTGGTTGCTGTCTGGCAAGGCCAACTTGAAGCAGCAGATTGCGAGCCGCATTTCAATGGATGCGGGTTTGTTACCTTATCGTCGGGATTTTCTGGATTATCTACGTCAGGAGCATATGCGTGGCCGCAGGCTCGTGCTGGCGACAGCTGCAGCAGAACCTCTTGCCCAAGCGGTGGCGGCGGAACTCGGCATTTTCGAAGCAGTGCTTGCGACGAGCGGGAAGACCAACCTGTCATCGCATCGTAAGGCAAAGGCGCTGAACGAGAACTATGGTCCGAAAGGCTTTGACTACGCCGGCAACGACCGCGCGGATCTCGCGGTCTTTGCGGCAGCACGTGAGGCGGTTGTCGTGGCTCCCGACCGCTCAGCCTCGCGCTTTCAGAAAGCCAATGGCAGCCGACTGTTTGAAAATAATTCCAAGGGTATCAAACCCTATCTGAAAATGTTGCGTGTCCATCAGTGGCTAAAGAACCTGCTGGTGTTTGTGCCCGCAATCCTTGCCCATACAATCTTTTACCCTGATGTATTGCTGTCTTCGATTCTGGCTTTCACCGCATTTTCCGCTGCGGCCTCTGCGATCTATATTCTCAATGATATCATTGATCTGCCGCTAGACCGTCAGCACGCTCGTAAGAAATTACGCCCCTTTGCTAGCGGGACGCTCAGTATCCCGTTTGGGCTTAAGGTTTCGGCTTTGCTGCTGTTGATAGCAGCTGCGACATGCTTCTTCTTGCCGCCTGAGTTTGCACTGGTCATAGGCCTTTACCTGATCGCAACGACTGCTTACTCATTAGCGCTCAAGCGGATGTTGCTGGTCGACGTAATCTGCCTTGCGGCGCTTTATACACTGCGACTATTGGGGGGGACAACGGCGACAGATATTCCGCAGTCATTCTGGCTGATGGCATTTGCCATGTTCTTCTTTCTGTCACTTGCGCTGGTCAAACGCTATGTCGAGCTACAAAACTCGACGGCGACGGAAAAAGACCGCATTGCTGGCCGCGGTTATCGCCCTGAGGATATTGATATTGTCGGGCAAAGTGGCGTGGCCTCCGGCTTTACGGCCGTCGTGGTTTTGGCGCTTTATATCAACAGTTCCGCAGTCCAGCAGCTATACACTTATCCATGGCTTATCTGGCCGCTTGTTCCGATCGTGCTCTATATCATCATCCGCGTGTGGATTTTGGCGCATCGCAAGGAAATGGACGACGATCCTGTTGTGTTTCTCGCCAATGACTGGCGCAGTCAGGTGGTGATCGCCATTGGTGCAGTCCTTCTGTTCGTAGCCGGAATGCGGTAATGGAACAGTCTTTCGACAGCTTTGGACGCATTGATCGCGGCAAGCGCAACGCGATTGCGTTCGACGATGTATTTTCCAAACTGGAAGGCCCAGAAACGCTGCTGGCTTTCGGCAATGGAAGGTCTTATGGCGACAGCTGCCATAATGATGCGGGTTTGCTTGTGCCGATGGGGGCGCACAATCGGATTGTCAGTTTTGACCCGCATACCGGAATTCTGGAAGCGGAATCCGGCGCGCTGTTGAGCGAAATTATCCAGGCAGTTGCCAAATACGGCTATTTTCTGCCGGTAACGCCCGGTACGCGCTTTGTGACGCTTGGCGGCGCAATCGCCAATGACGTACACGGCAAGAACCACCATTTGCGCGGAACATTCGGAAGCCACGTCGAGAGCCTGGAGCTGCTTCGTTCTGATGGTGTGCATTACATTTGCTCAAGCGCTGAAAACGCCGAGCTCTTCGCGGCAACGATTGGTGGTATGGGTCTGACAGGGCTTATCCTCAATGCTCGTATCCGTCTGATGCCGGTTGGGTCGCTGGATGTAGAAGAACGCATCACACCGTTTAAAAGCCTGTCTGAGTATTTCGCAATTGCGGAAGAAGCCGACCGCGACAATGAATATGCAGTGGCCTGGGTGGATCAACTGGCAACTGGTCGCTCGGAAGGGCGCGGTGTTTTGATGACCGGGCATCACGCGATCAATGGCAACCGTAGCGTGAACAGTGGTGGGGCGCGGTTCGGTGTCCCGTTCGATCTGCCATTTTCGATGCTCAATAAGCTGAGCCTGACGGCATTCAACACTCTCTATTTTCATGCAAAACGCCGCAAGCAGGAGCCGCATCTGACAGGCTTTGCGAGCTTCTTCTATCCGCTGGATGGTTTGCGCAATTGGAACCGCTTTTATGGCCCAGCCGGGTTATATCAGCATCAGAGCGTCCTACCTTTTGAGGCGGCTGAGAAGGCCATCCCGGCAATGCTGACAGCAAGTCGTGATGCCGGACAGTCCTCTTTTCTGACAGTTCTCAAGCGTTTCGGCGATCTGCATTCTCCGGGGCTGCTGTCATTTCCAAAGCCCGGTTATACGCTTACGATGGATTTTCCCAATCGCGGTCGCAAGACTCTTGATCTGCTGGACCAGCTTGACAAAATGACCGTTGAGGCAGGCGGGCGCGTTAATCCATACAAGGATCAGCGCATGAGTGCTGAAACATTCAAGGCAGGCTTTCCAGAGTGGCAGCAGCTTGAAGACATGCGCGATGCGCGGTTCTGCTCCGATTTCTGGCGGCGTACCGCATTAAAAAATTAACCACGGGACAGACGATGAAATATATCCCATTCATTCTCTTCACGGTCATGACCAATGCGGCAGCACAGTTACTGCTCAAATACGGCATGATGACGTTCAGTAATGCCAGCTATACAGCGGATACGTTGATTTACCGGATCTTTCAGATTGTCTTTAATCCGTGGGTTTTCGCTGGTTTGACCATGTTCGTGATTTCCATGGCATCACATATGTACGTGCTCTCAAAAGTCGATTTGTCTTTTGCCTATCCTTTTTTGAGTCTTGCCTATGTCGCTGTGGCAGTTTTCGCATGGCTTTTGTTCAAGGAAGAACTGGGCGCGTATAAGATTGCGGGCATCGCCTTCATTTGCATTGGAACAGTGCTGATCGCGCAGAGCGGCAAGACGCCGAATGCCGAACAGAACGTGGCGGTTCAAGACCGTTCAGCATCATAAATTTAAGGTTGGGGCAGGATTATGAGACATATTATTTTCGGTGGCGATGGCTTTGTGGGGCGTTATCTGGCTCCCATGCTTCTCGCTGACGGGCATGAAGTGATCGTCGCAGACATCGTGAAAAGCGATCTCGCGCATTATGCGCAAGCAACTTTCGTGCATACGGATGTGACCGACCCGGAAGCAATCCGCAAGCTTGGGCTTCGCGCCGACGATATGATCTATAATCTCTCGGCCAAAATGCTTTCGCCGCTTCAAGTGCGGGCCAAGCGTCACGATTTCTTCTTTCCGGTCAACTATTACGGTACGGAAAATATCATCAAGGCAATGGACGAGGCTGGTGCAAAGCGCCTCGTGCATTTCACCACTGACATGGTTTATGGCCACACTTATGTCTGGCCGCAGAAGGAAGACCACCCATGCAATCCGCTGGGCGAGTATGGCCTGTCGAAGCTAAAGACCGAGGAATTGGCTGCAGAATGGCGCAAGAAAGGGATGAACATTTCGCTGTTCCGTCCGCGCCTGATTATCGGACCCGGACGCCTTGGCATTCTGGAAAAGCTGTTCAAGCTGATCGATAACAACCTGCCGGTGCCGATGATCGGTTCTGGCAAAAATCCCTATCAGTTCATTTCCGTGTTCGACTGTGCGTCTGCTTGCTATGCTGCTTTCAAGGCAGGCGTGCCGAACGAGGTTTATAATTTAGGCTCGCTCAATCCGCCGCCAGTACGCAAATTGCTCGGCGATCTGGTCAAACACGCAGGCTCGAAGTCCATTCTGGTGCCGACACCAGCCTGGGCGGTTAAGCGCACGCTGGATTTCCTTGACTGGCTTAACAAGCCTTTGATGGACCCAGAGCAATATCTGATTGCTGACGAAATGTGCGTTCTCGATGTGTCGAAAGGCGAGCGGGAACTCGGCTGGGTGCCGCAATATCGCGATGAAGACATGCTGATCGCAGCCTATAGCGAATATCACAAAAAACTTGCATCGAAGGCAGCGTGAGGACAGGCCATGACCAATCAAGTAATAACAAATACCACGCCCAAGCCGAAGCTTTTGACGGTTGAAGACGCCAAGGCGCTTGACCTGCCACGCATGACAGAGCTTTTCACTGGACACCTTAATCCGGGACAGCTTCATTTCATGAAGCTGCTTGGCTTTCACAAGGTGAAAATCGAGCGTGCCGAAGGCATGTATTATTATGACCAGAATGGTCGCAAGATTCTCGATTTCTTCGGTGGCTTCGGGTCTCTGGCACTAGGGCACAATCATCCGCGTATTCTGGAAGCCCGCCGCAAGTTTCAGGAAGAAATGCGGCATGAAATCGCCATCGCTTTCATGTCGCAATATGCGGCGGCCCTTGCCTATGACATTGCAGCCTGCTCGCCGGGCGATCTTGATATGGTGTTCTTGGGCTCGTCCGGCTCGGAAGCTATGGAAGCTGCGATCAAGGTTGCAGAACGTGCTGCAGGGCCGAAGAAGCCGAAGATCGTCTATGCCGAAAATTCTTTCCACGGCAAAACCAAGGGTGTGCTGTCGATCACCGATGGCGGGCTTTATCGTGGTGAGTTCAAGCTGGTCGACAATACGGTGCGCGTACCGTTCGGCGATATTGAGTCAATCGAGAATGCGTTACGCTCAGACCCTGAAATTGGCGTCATCGTGCTTGAAACCGTTCAAGGCGGCGGCGGCATTATTCAGGCCGATACCGCATTCTGGCAGAAGCTGCGCCAGCTCTGTGACCAGTATGGTGTGATCTGGGTTGCCGATGAAGTGCAGTGCGGCTTTGGCCGTACCGGAAAGTTCTATGCCTTTGAACATTACGGCGTCATTCCGGATGTTACTGCCCTTGCCAAGTCGCTGGGTGGCGGCAAGACGGCTATGGCCGCGATGATTGCCAAGCGCGACGTCTATATGAAAGCCTATGGTACGCCGAAGACGGCGATGATCCATGCAATGGCAACTTTTGGCGGCATTGGTGAAGCCTGCATCACCTCGATCGAGACGATCAACGTGCTTTACGACGAGCATCTCATCGATAACTCGGCGGAAACCGGCGATTATCTGCTGGAGCGCCTGAATGAGCTGCACGCACGTTATCCTAAACTCATCAAGGAAGTGCGCGGCAAGGGCATGATGGTTGGGCTGGAGTTCCATGACTTCTCCAACGCAATGCCAATGGTACTTCGTCCTGTGTTGGCGATGCTTGATGACAAGCTGAAAGGCTCGTTGCCGGGCTTTATCGGCAGTCATCTGCTGCGTGATCACGGCGTACTGGTGGCTTTCACCGAATATAATCGCAACGTGATCCGCCTTGAGCCACCACTGATTTGTGGACGCGCGCATGTTGATGAGTTCATCACAGCGCTTGATGAAATTCTTGGACGCGGCATTGTCGGCATCGTCAAGGACTTCGTAAAAGCGCAGATCAAGTAAAGAGAAAAGCCGGGTAAATCCCGGCTTTTTTATTGTTTAAGTATGCCGGGGCGTAGCAATAAATCCCAGCAAGGGTCGAGCGCAACCACATCGCGATCTTTGAGTGCATCGGCATAGATTTCCTGTAAGGCAAGGCGAGATGTCGTCATCGGGCACTTAGGCCGCAATATCCCATCAGTTGCTTCAACTGCGGCCTTTGTCTCCGGTGTCATTGCTCCGACGGTGCGGAAAGGGTCAGCACCGATCTGGATTTTCCGGGTGGCTTCTCGGTTGAGGAGCCACGGAAACGGATCGGTGAAGTCGAGTGTCATCAGCGTTTTTAACTGGATGCTGTTTTCTTTCTCGAATTTTTTGAGCGCCTTGACCGCTTCATCAACCGAGATAAGCCAGTAAATCTGATAGTCGAGCTCGGAATAAAGCCGCCAGCTTGGCAGTTGTCCTTGCTGTGCCAGTGCCTCATAAGGTGCAGAATAATCCGCATAATGCTGCGGCAGGAGTTTCGCCCGCTCCATCATATCGGCTCTGGTTGAAACCTGAGCCATGTTTTTCAGCTCGGTAACGGGCAGCTGAACATAGGTTGGGGCGACAGCAATTGCGCGCAACACCTTATGCTCAACCTTGCTGACCGTGGGAACCGCGATGAAAGCTGTAAGGATCAGCACAGTCATCTTGATTTTATTGTCGCTCAACGGCTTGATGCGTTGCCAGATCATCAGCAGAACTGGCCACAGAAAAATGAATTCCTGACTGCCCGTGTTTTGTGTTTCGACAAAAACCCCGCCGACAACGGTGATTGCGAGCCAAACTGAGCCGCGATCGAAAAAGCGGGTTGGCGTAATGTTGTGGCGTGTTTCGAGCCAGAACAGCACAAGAACCAGAACGCCTGCTGGCAGAATAACATCGAGCTTGCCGGATATGACGGTGAGAAAACGTGGCAGCAACGCTGCTTCGTTTAGCACGAGCAATTGGCCGATATCTGCGAGATAGGCGGATATCATATGGCCATTGAGTTCCAGTCCGGCGAGCACCAGAAGGGCTGCGATAATGGCGATCAGCACGTTACTTATTGAGATCCGCCCGGCAAGAAGGGCTGTAAATCCGAAAAGCCCTCCAACGAGAAAACCAGTGATCTTTGTCAGGAACAGGCAAAGCATCGTCGCGGCACATAACAGTGCAAGCTTTCTACCGTTGGGCATGAAAATAAGCCCGGCGGCCAGCACATAAAGCAGCAGACACACTTGCCGGTTATAAATGCCGAAGCCGTCGAGACCCGGAAAAGATGTTTCAAACTGAGCGTTTGCCGGAGAGATGGCGAAAATCAGAAACGGGATCAGCAATGCGAAAGCGGTGGATCGGCTTTGACGATCGACATCGGCAAGAACGACAGCCATCAATGGTGCTGCGACTATGAGTGTCGACCATTGCGCGAGCAGCATTGGCTGTGCGTAGGAAAACACGTTCAGTCCCCAGGCGAACAGATAGTACCCGAGTGGCCCTGCAGGGGTGAAGAAATCAACCGACGGAATTTGCCCGGTGTCTATCCGCCGCGCTGCATCGAGATAGATATAGGTGTCCCAATACATTGGGCCGATTGGCACAACTAGCGGCAGGACCAAAAGGACGACAAGCAAGGCAAGAATGAGCACCATCCAGAAGATCGGGCCGCTTATAAAACGGGATCTTCCAGATTGGTTATCCGGCATTGAAGAGACCGAAGCTTTCAAATTCTGCCCCCGCTTCCTTGAAAATGGTCCAACTTTATACTCTTTCTAACTCCCAGACGTTTAAAAACTCCAAAACACGTCTTGCGCTTGCGATATACAACAATATGGTGCCGCGAAGAATTGACCCGGAGTTGAATGTTGCAGAGCGTCGATGTTTTGGTGATAGGCGCTGGCGCTGCTGGCATGATGTGCGCGATTGAAGCCGCGAAGCGCGGGCGTTCTGTGCTGGTGCTGGATCATGCGAAAAAGCCGGGTGACAAAATCCGTATCTCGGGCGGTGGCCGCTGCAACTTCACCAATATCCATGCAAGCCCGAAGAACTTTCTGTCGCAGAACAAACACTTCTGCATTTCCGCACTGAGCCGCTATACCCAGCGCGACTTCATCAAACTCGTTGAGCGTTATCGGATTGCCTATCACGAAAAGACGCTTGGGCAGCTTTTCTGCGATGGTTCGGCAACACAGATCATCGATATGTTGCTTGATGAGATGCATCGCTACGGCGCGCGTTTGCAGCTTGAAACAGCAATTGAGAATGTCGAGAAGACCGAGCGCGGTTTTGTTATTCGCCATTCGGGCGGCACAGTTTCAGCGAAATCGCTGGTTATTGCTAGCGGTGGCAAGTCGATCCCGAAGATGGGAGCGACCGGCTTTGGCTACGAGATTGCCACGCGCTTTGGTCTTCGTATGGTCGAGACACGTCCCGGTCTGGTGCCTCTGACATTTGAACCGCATCTCCTCGAACGGCTAAAGCCGCTTGCAGGTGTTGCCGTTGATGCAGTTGTTTCGTGCAAAAAGACGAATTTTGCAGAGGCAATGCTGTTCACGCATCGCGGCATCAGTGGCCCGTCTATTCTGCAGATCTCCTCTTATTGGCGTGAAGGGGATGAAATTGTCATTTCCATGCTGCCGCAGACCGATCTGTTTGAAGCGCTGCGCGAACAGCGGTCCAAAAATGGTAAGCAGGCTCTACAAACCGCACTTTCCTATGTCATACCCAAAAAGTTGGCCCAGCTTATTGCCGCAGATTTTCCAGCGAGCAATCTCGCTGACCTGTCAGATGCCGTGTTGCGCCGCGCCGCTGCTGCGGTCAATGACTGGCGTGTGAAACCGGCAGGATCAGAAGGCTATCGCACGGCTGAGGTCACTTTGGGCGGTGTCGATACGCGCGATCTTGATTCTAAAACGATGGAAGCAAAGAACGTTCCCGGCCTCTATTTCATAGGCGAAGTGGTCGATGTCACCGGCTGGCTTGGTGGCTACAACTTCCAATGGGCATGGTCGTCCGGCTGGAGTGCTGGGCAGGTCGCTTAATTCTTGATCAGACTTGCATCGAGCTTTGGCGGATATTCGAGTTCGATTTCGTTCTCAGCATAGATGAAACCGCTGAGGGCCGGATCTGTTATGATTGGGATGACGCGGTATTTGCCATCGGGCAGATTTGCCGGGAAAAACAGCGGATAGGAATCCTGACCGTCTTCACTGTGGTAAATCACATATTTTCCGTCTCGTTGCTCAATCGGATTATCGTCGATCATGTGGCTTTCGCCGGGTTTAAGCGTCGGGCCTGAAATGTCATAGAGCTTGTGCGCGACGCGCGTGCCGTTGTCGCCATTGAACAAAAGAAACAGTTCTGCGTTGGTGAGTTCCATATCCGTATCGCCGGTGTTTTTCACGGTCAGCGTGAATAGGTTGCGATAGTAGTCAGGGTTTTCCGCGGTGTCTTTATAGTCGGAAAGGGCAAGAGAGGCCATTTGTGGCTTGGTGCCATCGGTGTCGTAGCGGGCAACAAGATCATAGGCTTGCGTGAGCGAGATCCAGCCTTGAGACATGCCGGTGCTGCCCTCACGAGCAAATTTCATGAAATCGCCACTGAATGCCAAAATGCGGACGGTTTCGCCTTCCAGAAGATAAGCAGGCGTGCGGGTCTGTGGATCGGGTTTGCTATATATTTCCAGCTTGGTGACCGGAACAGTCCAGCTATTCTCGGTGTCATCCTGGGCTGCGATTGTTTCCAGCGTGACGTTGCCTTCCCGATCATAGGTTATCATGCGGGCCGGTTTGTCGATGTAAGGCCAGTGCCAGGCTTCTTCTTTCGCGCGCGATTGTTCCAGCAAATGAGGCGAACCATCCGGATCAATCTGAACGATATCGACACGCCTATCGTCGTCGCCCTCAAAATAGCAGCTGCTTTTGATGGCGTTCTGGCTTTCAATCAGCTCGACATTCCACAATCCACTGCAGTTGAGTCGATCGTTGAATTCTTCCGGGAGATTAAGCGATGCGTAGGATTTTCTGTCAGCGTCATAGAGAAAGATGCCGAAGCCAGTATCCGGACTGTCGCTGGTTGTTGCGCCAATTGCGACATCGGGAAAGCCGTCAAAATTATAGTCAGCGACAGTGAAGCTGGGTTCACCTTCAAAATTTTTAGCCCACTCGGCATCGATCATCACAAGCTCTGAACCATCAGGTTGCACGATCACATAGCCTCTATCTGTCTTTGCGACATGCGCTTCGACATCCGTATCGGGTGTGAGTTGCAGCAGTGTGCTTTGCGCAAGCGAAGTGCCGGTGAAGCCAACCGAGAGGCAAACAAAGGCAAGTCCAAACAGTGAAGAGCGGGAAAACTGTGTCATCTTGAACGCGTTTTTTATGAAGGAATAAGCCTGTTTACCTTATTCCACCAGAAAGTGGGAGTGTCCGCATTCATTATCTTCAAGCCGTTTCAATCGCTTGAGTGTGTCGTCCCGTCGCGCTCGGCGGAACGCGCTTGTTACCTGGGTGCGATTCGCGTATCGCCTAGAGTAACGGATGAGGATGGAGGTTCGTCCGAATGCCGCAAAGAAATTCCCCCCTGGCGCCGTTCCAATACGGAACTTTTCGCGCGCTCTGGTCTGCGACACTATTTTCAAATCTTGGCGGTCTCGTGCAAACAGTCGGCGCGGGCTGGATGATGGCTACCATTGCGCGCTCCGATGATATGGTCGCGCTGGTTCAGGCCTCTACAACGCTGCCTGTGATGATTTTCTCGGTTGCGGCTGGCGCGCTTGCCGATAATTTCGACCGCCGCCGCATCATGTTGACCGCGCAGGTTTTGCTTCTTCTGGTTTCTGTCGTGCTTGCGGTGTCCGCCTATCTTGGCATCCTTACGCCATGGATGCTGCTTGGGTTTACCTTCCTCATCGGCTGCGGTGGCGCTTTGCACAATCCGTCATGGCAAGCTTCGATGGGCGATATTGTCCCGCGAACCGATCTGCCTGCCGCCGTTGCGCTCAATTCCATGAGCTTCAATTTGATGCGCAGCATCGGACCGGCCATTGGCGGTGCGATCGTTGCAGTCGCCGGTGCTGCTTTTGCCTTTATCTTCAATGCATTCAGCTATTGCGCGCTCATCCTCGCGCTCTGGCGCTGGCAGCCACAGATAGCAAAATCCACCTTGCCGCGTGAAGCACTCGGCCCGGCGATGGTAGCAGGGCTGCGTTACGTCTCCATGTCGCCCAATCTTTTGAAAGTCATGTTTCGCGGCTTTCTATTCGGTTTGTCTGCGATTGTGATTCTTGCGCTTTTGCCGCTTGTGGCGCGTGATCTCGTTCAGGGGACCGCACTTACCTATGGCATCATGCTCGGCTTTTTCGGCATTGGTGCCATTGGTGGCGCGCTTTCAAGTGCTCGTCTGCGCGAATTGCTCGGTAATGAATGGCTGGTCCGCAGCGCCTTTGCTGCCTTCGCGGTCAGCTGTCTTTTGCTTTCGGTCAGTCGCAGCATATGGATGAGCTGTATTTTCTTACTTCCGGCTGGTCTGTCCTGGGTTTTAGCTCTTTCGCTTTTCAATGTGACGGTTCAGCTATCGACCCCTCGCTGGGTAGTTGGTCGCGCACTGGCTCTTTATCAGACTGCTACGTTTGGTGGCATGGCAGCAGGCAGCTGGCTTTGGGGGGCGGTGGCTGACGAGTTTGGTGTGCCCGGTGCCTTGATGGCTGCAGCGGGAGTTTTGCTGTTCGGAGCGCTTGTCGGGTTTTTATTACCACAGCCGGAATTTGAATCGCTCAATCTCGATCCGCTTAATCGTTTCAGCGAACCCAAGCTGCGGCTTGATCTTCGATCACGCAGCGGCCCGATCATGATCATGGTCGACTATAAGATCGCTCAGGAAGACGTGCCGGCTTTTCTGGCTGCAATGGCATTGAGACGACGCATTCGCATTCGCGACGGCGCGCGACAATGGGCTTTGCTGCGCGATCTCGAAAACCCTGAAACCTGGACGGAGAGTTATCACGTTCCGACATGGGTGGAATATGTGCGCCACAATCAGCGACGCACGCAGTCAGATGCCGAAGTGTCAGAAAGACTTCTGGCGCTGCATAAAGGGGCAACGCCCCCGTTAGTGCACCGTATGATTGAGCGGCAGACTGTATCCATCCACGATGACATGCCGCTCAAAGCGCATCTCGATTTACACTAGGACGCGCATCTTTATCCGAAAACCGTTTCACACTTTTCGGGATGCACTCTAAGCCGCCGAAAATTCAGTTTTGGCAATCTGGTTTCTACCGCTCTTCTTGCTCGTATAGAGCTGATGATCAGCATGTTGCAGCCAAAGCGCGCCACCCATATCGGGATGAGTGCGAGCTGAGGCGACCCCCATGCTGACTGTGACCTTTGTGCTGACAGCTGAGCCAGGATGCGGAATGTTGAGTGACTGGATCTGAAACTGGATTTCGTGGGCTGTTGCCAAGGCCATTTCAGGATCAGCACCTGGGAGCACACAAGCAAACTCTTCCCCACCGTAACGTGCAGTCATCCCCGAAACCTTGTGCACTGCACGGGTAAGAGCAGCCGCAACCATAGCTATACAGCGGTCGCCTTCGGGATGGCCGTAAGTATCGTTGAAGAGTTTGAAGAAGTCGATGTCCAGCATAATCACCGAAAGCCAGGCACCTGCAGGTGCGAGCCGCGAGATTTCAGCGGTCAGGATTACTTCAAGCTGACGGCGGTTGCTAAGCCCGGTCAGGGCATCCGTGACAGCCATCTGTGCGAGTTGGTCGCGCAAACGCTTCAGCTCAATATGGTTGGAAACGCGCGCACGCAGAACCACTGGATTGATCGGCTTTGTCACATAATCGATAGCACCCAGCGAAAGGCCACGAACCTCTGCTTCCTGATCATCGAGGCCGGTTGTGAAGATAACCGGCACGTCCGCTAGCAGACGATCATTCTTCAGGCGCACGCAGACCTCATAACCATCGACGCCCGGCATCATGACATCCAGCAAGATGATGTCCGGCAGCACCGTGCGTGCTACCTCGAGCGCCTGCTCACCTGACGTGGCGAAGCAGATTTCGTAGTGATCTTCCAGCACCGCATTCATGATCTCGATGTTCGATACTTCATCATCAACGATCAGTACGGTTGCACGATTAGGCATTAATTCTACTCCAGGAGTCTTTAGCGCACGGCAAACCGAAGTTTGCTTCTGGTTCTAAATCTGCTGCTGGTTGAGCCAGCGGCATCACTCATCCGTCTATAGATGAAGTTTCTTCAGTGAAGGCTAAATTGAGATTGCGTAACGCCGTCTCATAATCGAGCTTGTCCAATGCAGTTTTCGCATCGCGCAATGCCTCGCCTCTTGGTCCTTCGTCTGCGACGGTGCCGAGCAGCTGCAACAAGGCGTCGAAACTGCTGCGAGCACGCATACTACGACGTGTCAGGTGGTCCCGTAGTGCCGCGACTGCGGCCGCAACATCGGCCGCCTGCGCGTTCACGTCTGAATGCTGAACGAGCGCGGCCTTCTGCTCCTTCAGGCTGGCTGCAGCCTTCAAAGCGGGCTTCATGGCCGAGTTAAGCGCCGAAAGCGTTGGCTCCAGTCCCACCAGCTGTTCATTGGCAATCGCCAATTCGACTTCTGCTGAAATGCGCGATACTTCAGGAAGCTCCAGCGATGCAGCAACGCCTTTCAGCGTGTGGGCAAGACGCCGAGCGCCTGTCAGATCGCCCTTGGCAATCTGATCCATTATCGTCTCGATAACATTTGCAAAGTCGTCATGGAAGCCGATGATGAGACGACGGAGAAGAGCCTGCTTTCCATTCACACGCACGAGCGCGCGCTTGAGATCGAAAGGTGGGAGACGTTCCGGCAAGTCGGTTGAAATGCCTTCAGCTTTCTTTTCCGCTGGTTGTTCCGATGTCGTGTTAGCCTGCCGCGGCTTCATCCAGCGCTCTAAAGTACCGATCAGAACACTTGGATCAATTGGCTTTGCAACGTGATCATTCATGCCCGCTTCGGCACATCTACGACGCTCTTCCTCATAAGCGTGAGCGGTCAGCGCAATAATCGGTAACGCTTCTACCGTCCAGTCGCGACGAATATGGCGGGTTGCTTCAAGACCGTCCATCTCCGGCATCTGCACGTCCATGAGTATCGCGGAATAGAGGGCACCAGATCGCGCAACACTTTCACAGGCAATGCGTCCGTTTTCGGCAATATCAATATCGAGACCCGCATCACTGAGGAGCTGATAAGCAATCTCTCGATTGATCGCATTGTCTTCCACGAGCAGCACATGAGCGCCGCGCAGTGGTTCTGCAATGAGTTCAGAATCCCTTACTGCTTCGCTCTCATCTCTGGATAATGGGAAGAGCGCGTTCAATGTTTGCAGGATCTGCTGCGATTCAATCGGTTTCGGCAGATAGGCTGCGATGCCAGCGCGTGTAGCCTTAGCCTTGAATTCATCGCTGCCATAGGCTGTGATAAGTACAATTTCCGGTAGCTTTGTAAGCTTCGCATTGGCGTACAAGCTGCTGACGGTTTCCATGCCGTCCATGCCTGGCATTTTCCAGTCCAGTAGCAGTACATCATAAGGATTTCCGCGCTGGAAAGCGGTTTCCAAAGCACCGATAACTTCATTACCCGACGCTACAAGGTCTGCTGTCATCGACCAGTCAGCGAAAATGCTCTGCAGAATTTCGCGGGAGGCCGGATTATCGTCGGCCACAAGAACACGCAGTTTTTGAATATGTGCCTGTGGGCGTTCGATGATCGAATGCGCGCGATCCACATTGCCGAGCGTTGTTGTCACGGTGAAGACACTGCCTTTGCCCGGCGTGCTCAATACTGTGATGTCGCCGCCCATCTGTTCGGCAATCTGTTTACTAATGACCAGCCCAAGGCCTGTTCCGCCAAAGCGCCGAGTAGTCGAACTGTCGGCCTGCGAGAAGGAGCTGAAGAGCTTGGATTGCTGATCCGCTGTCATACCAATACCGGTATCGGCAACGGCTATCTGCAAACGGTAATCGCCACTCTCCGTCGGTTTACCGCCGATACGGAGTGTAACCGACCCATTTTCGCTGAACTTGATGGCATTACTCATGAGGTTGAGCAAGACTTGGCCCAGACGCATTTCATCGCCGACAAGCCGCTCTGGCACGCCTTGATCAATATGCAGATTCATCGTCACGTTTTTGGCGCGGGCGTCAGCGCTGGTGATTTGCAGCTTGCGATCAAAGAGTGCGCGTAACTCGAAAGGGCGGTTTTCCAGCGTCAGCTTGCCGGCATCATTTTTGGAGAAATCAAGAATGTCATTGATCAGGCGAAGCAGCGAACCGCTGGCCCCGTTGATTTTGGTTAGGTAATCGCGCTGGCGCTCGGTCATGTCAGTGCGAAGCATCAGATGACAGAAACCCAGAATCGCATTGAGCGGCGTGCGGATTTCGTGGCTCATATTCGCCAGAAACATGCCCTTGGCCTTATAGGCTTGCTCGACCTGCGCTGAGCGTGTTTCGATCTCGGCATTCTTGGCCATGATTTCGTCGCGCATTTTGCTGATGCTGTTGACGCAGGCGACGAGCATGTCTGAGAACCACACCAGAACAGCGGCTTCAAGAGCTACGATTACAGCGTGGATCATCACGCGACGAATATCGCTTCCTGTCGGGAAAACGAGTGAAGGCAGTAGATAGTCAAGCGTCAGATGGTGAAGCGCTACTGCAACGGCTGCAATGATGGTTGCTCTGCTGTCGCACCAGCCGATGGTCAGAGCCAGCATTGCAAAGAAATACATATGCATGTCCATCTGCCAGATATGGCCGCGTAGGAGATAGAGAAGGATGGCAGGTTCCGCGACGAGGGCGACGGCAGACAGGAAGCGAGTGGCCGGTGCGATGTCTGCACGCCACCACATCAGGTTGTAACTCACTGCGAGGAATGCGCCCGCCAGCGCTCCCCCAATCACCGAGGCGCCAGTCCCATAGGCGATGGCCGCGAAAAGTGGCACATGCAGCCAGAACAGAACAACCAGAAAGCGCGCAAAGCGTCTGCGAATATCGTCAAGTTCAATGATCATGTATTAGGCCCCGGTGACCGCAAGGTCGAAACAGCTGGAAAGTTGAGCGGGTTCAAAGACGAGCCACGCACCCGCATCATAAAGTGCAGCAACCGCATCAGGGCGATCGGCGTGGACAACCACAACGTTCATTCGTTCGTTGAAGGAAAGGATCTGCGCATCGGCTTCACTGAGCAGTGTGGCGACTTGAGACGGGTCTGCCCACGGGCGCATGAGGACAGCAAATTGTCCATTTTCTCCGCGCGGAGAAAGCATTGCGTAGACCAGCACTGCAAGGCCGATAAGAAAAAGAGCGAGGGCTGGCAGCATGTCGAGCATGCGCCACTGTGACTGCGCTAAATGGGAGTTCATGTGTCTGTATCCGCAATTCAACACGCCTTGGACGTACTGCTTCATAGTATATAAAAAAGCGCGTGTCTTGCTGTATGTGCTAATTTAAGATTGTATTATTTTTTGATAGCTGAGGCTCTTTCAATCACCCGCATTTGTGACTTCGCAGGAGTGAATGTTGATAGTGAGCATCGATTCGGCCTCTTATTAAATGCAACTTATCAGCTAGTGATCTGATTCAAACATTTGTATTCCTTGGTTCGTAGGTGGAGCAAATGTTGGAATCACAAGGACCACTAGAAGTATATGTATCTTGTGGATTTTTCGAATTTGACGTTCGAAATAGCATATGTGTCAGCCGGGATTCGGGCGTCAAATTTCACCGCCTAGTCGGGATATCAGCCTAAATTGTGATTTGAGAATTCCTCTTTAGTTCAATTGTGAAGCTGGACTGCATCTTAGAGCATGATTGATTGTTTAAGTTGCTAATGATTTTTGAGTTGGGCAGAATTTTGCTTTACGTACCTCAGGACGGACGCTAAGGTTGTGATGTGACGCTTTGGGAGGAGTTCACATGCAATCTAATATTCTAGCGCTGAAAAGCCGCAATGCGTCTGGCTACGACAACGTTGTCTTTGGTCTGTTCGCATGAGTTTGGCTGTGAAACAGAATGCTATTCCGCTTCTTGAAGCGGTGTCATTGTCGAAGTCTTTCGGCCCGGTTCAGGTTCTCAAAAACATCAATCTCAGCATTTATGGCGGCGAAGTTCACGCGATTATCGGCGAAAATGGGGCTGGCAAATCGACATTGATGAAGCTGCTTGCTGGCAACGAGCGTCCCACGAGTGGCGAAATTCGCATTGATGGCGAGCTGATTGCATTTTCTAATCCGGTGGAAGCCGAAGCACAGGGTATTGTCCTTGTGCATCAGGAAATTCTGCTGGCGCCCGATCTGACCGTTGCACAAAATATTTATCTGGGACGAGAACTTTCTAATGGGCTTGTCGTTGATGATAAATCGATGCGCGAAGGCGCGCGCAAAGCTATTCGTGATCTCGGTGCGGACATTAACCCCGATGCAATCGTGGGGAGCCTGTCGATAGCACAGCGCCAGCTTGTGCAGATCGCTCGTGTGCTACTCGTACCGCATCGCGTGGTGATTTTTGACGAGCCAACTGCATCGCTGACACCTGTTGAAACCGAAGCGCTGCTGAAGGTTATCTGCGATATTCGAGCCAAGGGTGTTGCCGTTCTTTATATCTCCCACCGTCTTCCGGAAGTGAAAGAGATTTCGGATCGCGTCACGGTTCTCCGCGATGGAACGCTGGTGGCAGCTCATATGGCGTCAGAGCTTCAACCGAACGATATGGCTCGTCTTATGGTTGGTCGTGATGTTGCGAAGCTTTATCCAGATCGTGTAGCGCAACGCGGCCAGGAGCGTGTGCTGGAAGTCGAAGATTTTAGCGTTCCTGGCTATGTAAAGACTGCAAGCTTTACGTTGAACAGGGGAGAAATTCTGGGCTTTGCAGGTCTGGTCGGAGCAGGTCGCACAGAGCTGATGGAAGGCATTGTCGGGCTTCGTCCAGGTAAGGGACAAGTGCGTCATCGGGGGCAGTCCGTAAACTTTCGCAACGCACATGAAAGTCTTTCCGCTGGGATCGCCTATTTGAGCGAAGATCGTAAGGGCAAGGGTTTGTTGCTCGCCAAGGATCTTGGCATCAATCTGACGCTTGCATCGATCAGTAAGTTTGTGCGTGGATTGCAGATAGACCGGCGAAAAGAGCGTGCAGCGCTTGATGATGCGATCAAAGAATTCGATATTCGCACGGGCCGTAAAGATATTCTTGCTGGACAGTTGTCCGGTGGAAACCAGCAGAAACTTCTGCTGGCAAAGATGATGATGCTCAATCCGTCTATCGTGATCATTGATGAGCCAACGCGCGGCATCGATGTGGGTACAAAAGAGCAGATTTATCAATTCATCGCCAATCTGGCGGACGAAGGCAAATCGATTATCGTTGTTTCATCCGAAATGCCTGAACTGATTGGCATATGCGACCGTATCGTCGTCATGCGTGAGGGCAGGGTCGCGGGCGAAGTATCCGGCGAGCGGATGACCGAACACGACATCGTTGTTTTGGCAACAGGCGTCAGCACAGAAGAAGCGGCATAAAATAAAAGGGGAGTAAATGACTGACGTTGTAACTGACAAAAGCAGGGTGCCGAAGACGTCTCGCGACTGGGATTTGCGGGCTGTAGCACCTTTTGTTGCGCTGCTTCTGCTGCTTGTTCTGGGTACGATTGCCAATCCGAATTTTATCAGCATCGACAATTTGCTGAATGTTGCGACGCGCAGTGCCTTCATCGCAATCATCGCATTGGGTGCGACCTATGTAATCTCGTCAGGAGGATTGGATCTCTCGGTTGGTGCTATGGCTGCCTTCGTGGGCAGTATCATGATCATGTTCATGAACAGCGGTGTTATCGCCGATCCAGTTATGATGTTGATCGCGGCGGTGCTTCTGGCAGTGGTTGTGGGGGCACTTTGCGGGCTGACCAACGGGTTGATTACGACCCTCGGGGGGATTGAGCCGTTTATTGCGACGCTTGGAACGATGGGCATTTATCGCGGTTTGACGACATGGCTATCTCAGGGTGGTGCAATTACGCTGCGTAACCCCGAAATTCAGGCACTTTATCGCCCTGCCTATTTTGGCTCGGTTTTCGGTGTTCCCATTCCAGTCATTGCAATTTTTGTGACAGCAGCGATTGCAGCCTTCGTACTTTATCGCACGCGCTATGGGCGCCATGTTATCGCGGTGGGCTCCAGCGAAGATGTGGCTCGCTATTCGGGTATCTCGGTCAAGCGCGTTCGTACTATTGCCTATGTGGTGCAGGGGTTGTGCGTCGCTGTTGCCGTCCTGCTCTACGTTCCGCGTTTGGGTTCAACTTCTGCGACCACGGGAATGTTGTGGGAACTTCAGGCGATCACAGCGGTCGTTGTCGGTGGTACGGCACTGCGGGGAGGCGTGGGCCGTGTCTGGGGCACAATCTGCGGTGCATTCATTCTCGAAATCGTCGGCAATATCATGCTGCTTTCCAATTTCATCAGCGAATACCTGATCGGGGCGATTCAGGGTGCGATCATCATCATTGCTATGCTGGTGCAACGGTCGCTCTCGCGACGATGAAAACTGGGGCGTAACGCACAGCGTTATCGCGCCCCGACGACAAGTTTGACGGGATTGAAGGGGCGGTCCGGTCACTCAGGGATAAAGCCCCCTGAACATTTGGGAGGAAATAATGCGAGGAAAATTTCTAGGTGTTGCTTTTGCTGCCTTGGCGGCTGGAGCTTTAGCCTTTACCGGCGTAGCAAGTGCGCAGGATAAGAAGGTGACGATCGGCGTATCGATACCTGCTGCTGACCATGGTTGGACAGCTGGTGTTGTTTATCATGCCGAACGCGTCGCCAAGCTTCTGATGCAGGAGCATCCCGGCCTCAACGTGATCGTCAAGACATCACCAGATGCAGCCAGCCAGGCAAATGCGTTGCAGGATCTGGCTGTTCAGGGGCTTGATGGTCTTGTCGTGTTGCCAACCGATCCAGATCCGCTGGTCAATGCGATCAAGGAAATCAAGGATAAGGGCACTTTTGTAGCGCTCGTTGATCGCGCACCAAGCAGCAATGACAATTCGATCCGTGATCTTTATGTGGCGGGCAACAATCCGGCCTTGGGTCAGGTCGCTGGCGAATACATCAAGAAGACCACACCTGATGCACAGGTCGTCGTTATTCGCGGCCTTCCGATCCCGATTGATCAGCAACGTCAGGACGGTTTTGACAAGGGTATCGAAGGCTCCAACGTCAAGATTCTTGATCGCCAGTATGGCAACTGGAACCGTGACGACGCCTTCCGTGTCATGCAGGACTTCCTGACAAAGTACCCTAAGATCGATGTTGTCTGGTGTCAGGATGACGATATGGCTGTCGGTGTGCTTGAAGCGATCAAGCAGGCCAACCGTGAAGACATCCAGTATGTCATCGGCGGTGCTGGCTCCAAGGACATGATCAAGAAGGTCATGGATGGCGATAAGCTTATGCCGGTTGATGTGCTTTATCCGCCTGCAATGGTTTCCACCGCTATGCAGTTGGCTGCAGGTCATTTCTACGACCAGATTCCGGTGAGCGGCAACTACATCCTCGACGCTACTTTGGTGACCAAGGATAATGCCGAACAGTTCTACTTCCCGGATTCTCCTTTTTAATATCCTTCTGCGCGCCCGCTTTGTCGGGCGCGTATTTGAGTTACCCCAATACAGTTTTGAATTTCATTCGGAGGACTTTTGATGAAGACGATCAAGGGGCCAGGGATATTTCTCGGGCAGTTTGCAGGAGATGAAGCGCCGTTCAATACCTGGGATGGCATCACGAAATGGGCTGCAGAAAAAGGCTATGCCGGTGTGCAGGTTCCCACATGGGCAAGCCAGCTGATCGATCTGAAGAAGGCTTCTGAATCGAAAGATTATTGCGACGAATTTGCAGGCGTTGCGCGCGAAAATGGCGTTGAAGTGACCGAGCTTTCAACCCATTTGCAGGGCCAGCTTGTTGCCGTGCATCCAGCTTATGATGAAGCCTTTGATGGTTTTGCAGCACCGGAAGTGCGTGGCAATCCGAAAGCGCGTCAGGCATGGGCTGTTGAACAGGTGAAGATGGCAATCCGTGCCTCGCGCAATCTTGGTATCGGCGCTCATGCAACGTTCTCTGGCGCTTTGGCCTGGCCGTTTATCTATCCATGGCCGCAGCGTCCTGCCGGTCTTGTCGAAACGGCATTTGATGAACTAGCGCGCCGCTGGCTGCCAATCCTCGATCATGCGGAAGAGCATGGCGTGGATATCTGCTATGAAATCCATCCGGGTGAAGATCTGCATGACGGCGTGACGTTCGAGATGTTCCTTGAACGCGTCAAGAACCATCCGCGTGCGAATATGCTTTATGATCCATCGCATTACGTGCTGCAATGCCTCGATTATCTCGACAATATCGACATCTACAAAGACCGCATCAAGATGTTCCACGTCAAGGATGCCGAGTTTAACCCGACGGGTCGTCAGGGTGTTTATGGCGGCTATCAGGGCTGGGTGAACCGCGCTGGTCGCTTCCGTTCGTTAGGTGATGGTCAGGTCGATTTTGGCGCAGTGTTTGCAAAAATGGCGGCCAATGATTTTGATGGTTGGGCTGTGGTCGAATGGGAATGCGCGTTGAAGCATCCTGAAGACGGCGCGCGTGAAGGGGCTGAATTCGTCAAGCATCATATTATCCGCGTGACCGACAAAGCCTTCGATGACTTCGCTGCTGGCGGCACCGATGACGCTGCCAATCGCCGTATGCTGGGATTGTAAGGTAGTTCAATGACCATTGAAGCAAAAACCAAAGAAACAGCCAATCCACGCATTCGACTTGGCATGGTTGGCGGTGGTGCAGGGGCCTTTATCGGTGGTGTGCACCGTATGGCCTCACGCCTCGATAATCGCTTTGAACTGGTGGCGGGGGCTTTGTCCTCGTCGCCAGAAAAAGCGCAAGCCTCGGGGCGCGAGCTGGGGTTGGCGGAAGACCGCATCTATTCGAGCTACAAGGACATGGCGATCCGTGAAGCGCGTCTCAAGAATGGTATTGAAGCGGTCGCAATCGTTACGCCAAATCATGTGCATTATGATGCCGCAAAGGAGTTTCTGCGCCGCGGCATTCATGTGATCTGTGACAAGCCACTGACCTCGACCTTGGCTGATGCAAAGAAGCTCAAGAAAGTAGCCGACGAAAGCGGTGCGCTGTTTGTGCTGACGCATAATTATACCGGCTACCCAATGGTGCGACAGGCGCGCGAAATGATTGCCAATGGCACGTTGGGTGATCTGCGCGTGGTGCAGGTTGAATATGCGCAGGACTGGCTCACGGAAGCGGTTGAAGAAACGGGCGCCAAGGGTGCTGTGTGGCGTACCGATCCAGCACAATCCGGTCTTGGTGGCGCAACGGGTGACATCGGCACTCACGCCTTTAACTTGGCATCCTTTGTCACCGGCCTGACGCTGGACAGTCTGGCAGCTGATCTTGATAGCTTCGTTCCGGGTCGCCGTCTGGATGACAATGCGCATGTGATGCTGCGCTTTGGAGGCGGGGCCAAGGGTATGCTCTGGTGCAGTCAGGTGGCACCGGGCAATGAAAATGCGCTGCGTTTGCGTGTCTATGGCACCAAGGGTGGCATTGAATGGGCGCAGGAAGATCCGAACAGGCTCTGGTTCACACCGTTTGGTGAGCAGAAGCGGCTGATTACCCGAGGCGGTGCAGGTGTTGGCGATGCGGCAACCCGCGTAACCCGTGTGCCGGGCGGCCATCCGGAAGGCTATCTCGAAGCCTTTGCAACGATCTACAGTGAAGCCGCAAATGCTATTCAGGCCAGACGGGACAACACCAACCCTGACAGTGCAATCATCTATCCAACTGTCGACGACGGCGTCAAAGGCGTTGCATTCATCGATGCCTGTGTCCGATCGTCAAACAAAAATGGCGGATGGGTGAGCCTTTGAAGCAATAAAATTGGAAAGCGTCGCCATTCTGGGCGGCGTTTTTGTTTGGGCAATCTGGCATCTATAATGCTTCTTTTGTGCCGCCGTAGAAAAGCCATCTTGATTTTATGTTTGAATGAAACGTGCCTGATAAAACGATCACATAATTAAACGTTTCTGCGGGTACGAATTCAAAGCTTTTCGAAAGCGTGTTCCATGCAGAAGTTCCGCCCTGTGATTGCCAGCGGGCCACTGTGCCTTTTAACGGCACTTTACGTTCTTATATTCACAAACACGTCGTTCTGGCGTGCAATCGGCGCCTATTATGCTGATGCTCCATTAAGGCTGGCTGGCATAGCCGTGGCGCTATTGCTTCTGTACGTCGCGCTATTTGTGCTGTTTTCGGCGAAATATATTATCAAGCCGATGCTGATCCTGTTTGTGCTAATCGCGGCGGGCGGCTCTTATTTCACAGATACATTCGGAACGATCATCGACAAGTATGTCGTTGAAGCCGCACTTACCACCACACAGGCTGAATCCGGTGCGCTCCTGACGCCAAGCTTTCTCTGGCATATGCTAATTTTTGGTGTTGTTCCGTCAATATTGATTGTCTGGGTGCGTATCAAACATCGACCTATTATCGGCAAGCTGATGGTAAACACAGGCATTATCTTCACCTGTCTGATTGCTTCAGTCGCCATACTTGGTGCGAATTATGCTGCGTATTCATCGATGTTTCGCGAGCATGGTGCCGATATCATGCAGAAGCTGATGCCAAGCACGCCCATTGCCAGTACAATCCAATATGTCTCACATGTTTATAAGAACCGCGCTATTGTTATGGAGCCGCTTGGGCTTGATGCCAAACAGACACTGACGCAATTGCCGGCAGGCAAAAAGCTGGTAACGGTCGTTGTCGTGGGGGAAACCGCGCGTGCGCAGAATTTCAGTCTCAATGGTTATGCGCGTGAAACCAATCCCGAATTGAAAAAACGCGATGTTGTTGCCTTCACCGATACAACGAGTTGCGGAACAGAAACTTCCGTTTCAGTGCCTTGCATGTTTTCGCCTTTCACCCGTGAAGACTATTCCAATACGAAGTTCCGCGGTTCTGAAAACCTGATGGACGTGCTCAAACATGCAGGCGTGCAGACGAGTTGGTATGAGAATAATACCGGCAGCAAGGGTGTAGCCGAGCGCATCAAGTTGATCGATTTGCAGGACGCGCAGGACAAGCGCTATTGCGAAGGCGGCGAATGTCTCGATCAGATATTGGTGGATAGCCTGTCCAAAGAACTCAGTGAAGTTTCCGGCAATACGACCATCGTTCTGCACATGACGGGTAGCCATGGTCCGGCCTATTATCGCCGATATCCGGCTGAATTTGCGGGATTTAAACCTGACTGTCGTTCAAATGATTTCGCTAAATGTTCGCAGGAAGAGATTGTCAACGCCTATGACAACTCGATCCTCTATACAGACCATATTTTGTCAGAGGTTGTCGATCTTCTCAAAGCGCATGAGGACAAGTTTGCATCTGCGATGATTTATATGTCCGATCATGGCGAGTCGCTTGGCGAGGACGGTCTTTACCTTCACGCAGCTCCCTATTTCATTGCCCCATCGCAACAGACACACATACCGTTTATCACATGGTTTGCACCGGAATACGCGGCCGATACCGGTCTTGATCTCGATTGCTTGCGCAAGACGACAGCGGAGCCGTCATCGCATGATAATCTGTTTCATACTGTGCTCGGCATGATGGCGGTCAAGACATCTGCTTACGACCAGAAGTTAGACCGTTTTGCCGCCTGTCGAACACCACATAACGTGGCGCTGAACTAAAACAAAAACCCCGCTCGATGAGCGGGTTTTTTGTGTTGCGTAAGATTAAACGTAGCGGTTGACTACGTTTTCCAGATATTCCTGACGACCGGATCGCGGCTGCGGATTGATGTCTTTTGCTTCAACTTCCGATGCAATCTGCTCCAGCGACATGCCGGTTGCAAGTGTCTTGCCGAAATCGCCAGACCAGCCAGCATAACGCTCATCAAGCGGCTTGCTCAGTGCGCCGTCCTGCAACATACCAGCTGCAGCCTTGAGTCCGCGCGCGCAGCAATCCATGCCGCCGATATGGCCGATCAGCAAGTCTTGCGGATCAAGCGACTGACGACGCAGCTTGGCATCGAAATTGGTGCCGCCATTCTTCAAGCCACCGTTGAGCAGCACCTGATAATAAGCGAGCGCCATTTCCGGCACATTGTTCGGAAACTGGTCTGTATCCCAGCCCGACTGATAGTCATTGCGGTTCATGTCGATGGAACCGAGGATGCCAAGGCTGCGGGCCAATGCCAGCTCATGCTCAAATGAATGGCCTGCGAGAATTGCATGGCCCTGTTCGATATTGACCTTCACCTCGTTTTCGAGGCCATAGCGCTTGAGGAAGCCATAAACCGTTGCGACATCGTAATCATACTGATGCTTGGTTGGTTCCTGTGGCTTTGGCTCAATCAGAATTGTACCCTTAAAGCCGATCTTGTGCTTGTACTCGACCACCAGATTGAGAAAGCGGCCCATATTGTCGAGTTCACGCGTCAGGTCGGTGTTGAGCAGGGTTTCGTAACCCTCACGGCCACCCCAAAGCACATAATTGTCGCCGCCAAGACGCTTGGTTGAATCAAGGCAGGTTTTCACGGTCGCCGCTGCAAAAGCAAATACTTCCGGATCGGGATTGGTCGCAGCGCCTGACATATAGCGGCGATGTGAGAAAAGATTGGCTGTGCCCCACAAAAGCTTAATGCCGGTTTCGGCTTGCTTACGCTCGAAAATATCCACAATGGCTTCGAGGTTCTTCGTGTTTTCAGCAAAATTATTGCCTTCCGGGCGCACGTCGGCGTCGTGGAAGCAATAGAAAGGTGCGCCGAGAAGCGAGAAGAATTCAAAGGCTACATCAGCTTTCAGCTTGGCAGCTTCAAGACCATCCTTATACCAGGGGCGGTCAAACGTGCGTCCGCCGAAAGGGTCGCCACCTTCCCATGCGAAGGTGTGCCAATAGGCGACTGCAAAACGTAAGTGGTCTTCCAGACGCTTGCCGAGGACGATTTCGTCCGGATTATAGTGGCGGAACGCCAGCGGATTATCGCTGTCGGGACCTTCATAACGTATTTTCTGGATGTCGCCGAAAAATCCGGTGCTCATCATGCTCCTCCAATGTTGATGCGGATGACGCTGCGTCTGGGCTTACTGAGCCAGAGGTCGCAGCGCGGGATAAAGTGCGTGGTAACGCTGATAGGCTTCGTCATATGAAGCGGTCAGCGTGTGTTCGGGTTCAATCGTGCGGGCTGTGCGCGGCGGCGTGCAGATTGCAAAAGGATCGGCGCTACTGGCGGCGATCAGACCAAGACGTGCTGCGCCAAATGCGGCACCGAAATCGCCTTCTTCGGGAAGAGAAATTGGAACATTCAATGCTGTGGCAATAGATTTGAGCCAATAGGCAGAGCGCGAACCACCACCAACTGCGATGAGCGATTTGATCTCCGTGCCTGCCGATTGCAGTGCCACAAGGTTATCGCGGATAGCAAAAGCCACACCTTCAAGGACTGCCTGCGTCATCGCTTTGCGGTCTGTTTCGTGCTCAAGGCCACTGAAAACGCCACGAATTTTGGCGTCATTGTATGGGGTGCGTTCGCCGGAAAGATATGGCAGGAATGTTGTGCTGCCGGGTGCCTTGAGCGTGTCGCCAAGCTCGGCGTCCAGTGCGTGCGGGCTGGTACCTGTAATGCGCGAGAACCAATCGAGAGCGCTCGCAGCCGACAAAATGACACCCATCTGGTGCCATGTGCCGGGAAGCGCATGACAGAAAGCGTGGACAGCACTTTCTGGCTTTGGCTGATAAGCGCCATTGGCGGCAAACAGAACACCTGATGTGCCAAGCGAAACGAAGGCATTGCCGGGTTGAACGGTTCCCATGCCGCAGGCGGAGGCCGCGTTGTCACCCGCACCACCGGCAACGACAGGAGCGTTGGATATTCCCCAACGTGCGGTGAGTTCAGCGCGCAAAATTCCGGTGCCGTCGCTGCCCTCGGCAAGTTTGGGCATGTGGTTTTCGGTCAGCCCAGTCTTGGAAAGCAGATCGGATGACCATTTGCGTGCGCCGGTATCAAGCCAGCTTGTTCCAGCGGAATCCGACATGTCGGATACATACTCGCCGGTGAGCCAGAGGCGCAGATAATCTTTTGGCAACAGAACCTTGCGGGTGCGCGAGAAAATATCCGGTTCGTTGCGCGCCACCCACACGAGTTTGGGTGCGGTAAAGCCCGGGAAAACGATGTTGCCGGTTATGGCACGAAAGGCCGGATCGGCATCGAGTTCGGCAGCCTCTTTATAGCTGCGTGTGTCATTCCAGAGAATGCAAGGCCGAAGCACCTGATCGTTTTCATCAAGCAGCGTAGCACCGTGCATCTGACCAGAAAGGCCAATGCCTGCAACGGCGGCAAACTCTTTTGGATGTGCTGCGCGCAGGCCATCAATGGCTGCTTCACAAGCTTTGATCCATTGTGCAGGGTCCTGTTCACTCCAGCCTGGATGTGGGCGGGACACATCAAGTTCACCATGCGCTGAGCCAATAAGCTTCTGTTCGCCGTCGATCAGAAGCGCTTTTACGCCGGATGTTCCAAGATCAAGTCCGAGATACATAATTGCTCCAGTCGAATTATCGTGTGTTCCGCGCCTCAGTCGAGCTGCGGCAGGTTGTCTTTAAGAAAGATTTCGATGCGGATATGTTCCTGTCCTTGCACAATGGCGAGGCGGTCCGCAGTTGCTTTGAGAACGCGTATGGCACTGCGAATTTCATGTCCTGCATCCTGTGCCAACACAGCATGAACAAGACCATCTTTCAGAGCCTGCGATGTGACACCATCGCGTTCGTGGGCGATGACCAGGGGTCGATTCCCGTTTCGGGACGCTGCGAGCGCGCGGACAAGACCGCTATTGCCTGCACCCAGGCTATAAATTCCTGCCACGTCTTTGTGCTTTTCAAGAAGCTCAAGCACGAGCTTTTCAACGCGTGCGCCTTCATCAAAACCTTCGAGAACCGGTAAAATCTCGCGCCCTGAAAAGCCAGATTCCATTGCACTTTTGAAGCCCTCAAAGCGCGCCAGATGGTCATGCACTTTCAGCGAACCTGCGATAACTGCGATGGCGCCGCCGGTGCCATTGGCAAACAGGCCCAGCAAATGCGCTGCTGTCCGCCCCGCCGCGCCATTATCAATGCCCACATAATGTGCCCGCGATGAGCGGTCGAGATCGGAAACCAGTGTTACAGTGTGGATGCCCAATTGGGTAAGCCGTGCGCAGGCCTCCCGCACCGGATCAGTATCGACTGCAACAAAGGCGACACCGTCAGGTTTGCGCTCTGCGCTTTCATCCAAAGCCTTAACAAGTGCCGCTTCATTGAACGCCGGTACAAGCACGAGATTGATCAGAACACGCTCGGACAGACCCCGCTCTGTCGCCGCTTCAAGTTCTGCGCGCAGGCTCTGCATGAAGGTGTTTTCATTATCCGGCAAAATAAAGTCGAACTGGTAGAGTCTACCCCGGGCGAGATTGGCGGCACCCACATCACGAACATAGCCGAGCGTGTCCATCGCGGCCGTCACGCGGTCGCGAGTCTTTGCTCTGACGCCGGGACGGTCATTCAGCACACGGTCAACCGTGGCGAGACTGACGCCCGCTGTTCTGGCTATGTCATGCACTGTGGGTTTCATTCTCACTCCTCGGGGCGGAACATAGGAGCTAAAATGAGGTACGTAAATCAAAAAATGCTTGCTATTCATTTTTCTTCACGTATCAATTGCACCCGAGGATGGGATCGTGTGCCTGAGCGCACGGTTCTACTGGAGTGATCTTGGTGCAAGGCACCGCAGGGAGGATCAACCAGATAAAGAGTGAGCGCCTCTTTGGGGGTGGCTTTGTCGTGCCAGACTCCGGGGGCGGGTTCGTTCGGGGCGAGGTCATTTATCAACCGGCACAAAGCCGGCGGTGATTGGAGGAAACGTGCATGAAACGTCGTAATTTTCTAACAGGCGCGCTGGTGGCAGCAGCTTTGGGTATCGGGTCAATGGGTGCCGTGCCTGCTTTTGCATCGCCGGAAAATCCGGTTATCGGCTTTTCTATTGACGATCTGCGCGTAGAGCGCTGGGCACGCGACCGCGATTATTTCATCGCAGCAGCAGAAAAGCTGGGTGCCAAGGTCAATGTTCAGTCGGCTGACGGAAACGAAGAGAAGCAGGTCAAGCAGGTTGAAAACCTGATCTCGCAGGGCGTAGATGCCATCGTGATCGTCCCGATGAATTCGAAGGTTTTTGATGCGGTCGTAGCCGACGCTAAGGCTTCGGGCATTAAGGTTCTTTCCTATGATCGCCTGATCCTGAATGCCGATATCGATGCTTACATTTCCTTCGACAATGAGCGCGTTGGTTTCATGCAGGCGGAAGCCGTGCTGAAGGCTAAGCCGGAAGGTAATTATTATCTGCTCGGCGGTTCGCCAACCGACAACAACGCGAAGCTGCTGCGTGCCGGTCAGGAAAAAGCGCTGAAGGAAGCAGTCGATTCCGGTAAGGTCAAGATCGTTGGTTCGCAATGGGTCAAGGAATGGAGCCCGACTGAAGCGCTCTCCATCATGGAAAATGCTTTGACCGCTGCATCCAATAAGATTGATGCCGTTGTCGCTTCCAATGACGGCACCGCAGGCGGCGCAATTCAGGCGCTCGCAGCACAGGGTCTTGCAGGCAAGACTGCAGTTTCCGGTCAGGACAGCGATCTGGCAGCTGTTAAGCGTCTCGTCGATGGCACGCAGACCGTGACCGTTTACAAGCCGCTCAAGCTGATTGCTGAAGAAGCAGCAAAGCTTACCGTGCAGCTCGTCCGTGATGAAAAGCCGGAGTTCAACGGCAAGATCGACAACGGTTCGAAGGAAGTCGACACGCTTCTGCTGACGCCAACTGCCGTGACCAAGGACAATATCGACGTCTATGTGACGGACGGCTTCTACACCAAGGAACAGATTGAAGGGAAGTAAACCTTCCGTCTCGCGAACCTGAAAACAGGTTGTGGGGCCATGTGTTGTAAGCTCTGCTTTTGCATCTGGCCTCGCATAAATCTGGCAACCTTTTTCTGACAGCGCTGTCGGATGCGGATTTAAGCGCCGGATATTTTAAAAAATACTGCAAGGTCGATATTGATGTCCGAATATCTTTTGGAAATGCGAAACATCGGTAAAGAGTTCAACGGCGTGAAGGCGCTGGATGGCATTTACCTGAAAGTGCGCGCGGGAGAATGTGTCGGGCTGTGCGGTGAAAACGGGGCGGGAAAATCCACCCTGATGAAAGTGCTTTCGGGTGTTTATCCCTATGGCACATGGACTGGCGAAATATTCTGGGAAGGCCGTGAACTTAGGGCGAGCGGCATTCGTGATACTGAAGCTGCGGGTATTGTCATCATCCATCAGGAGCTGATGATGGTGCCGCACCTCTCGGTCGCGGAAAATATCTTTCTTGGTTCTGAGCCGACGACTGGCGGGTTCATCGACTACGACCAGATGAATGCACGGGCGACGGAATTGCTCGCTCGTCTCAAGATAAATGATATCAATGTTGCATTGCCGGTTTATCATTACTCAGGCGGTAAGCAGCAGCTGATCGAGATCGCAAAGGCGATCAACAAGAATGCCAAGCTTCTAATCCTTGACGAGCCAACCTCGGCGCTGACTGCTTCAGAAACGCGGGTTCTGCTTGACCTGATCAAGGACTTCAAAGCGCAGGGCATGGCTTGTGTTTATATTTCTCACAAGCTTGATGAAGTGGCGGAGATCTCCGACACGGTCACAGTCATTCGTGATGGCGCGCATATCGCGACACGCCCTATGGCTGAACTCACAACGCCCGATATCATCACGATGATGGTTGGTCGCGAGATGAAAAACCTCTTCCCGCGTGAACCACACGATATTGGCGAGGTGATGTTTGAAGCCCGCAATGTAAGTTGCTGGGATGTGACTAATCCGGATCGTAAAGTGGTCGACAATGTTTCGTTCGCGCTAAGGCGCGGCGAGATACTGGGCATAGCGGGCCTTGTTGGTGCGGGGCGTACGGAACTCGTATCGAGCCTGTTTGGTGTCTGGCCGGGCGCCCATCAGGGGCAGGTTTTCCTCGAAGGCAAGGAAATCAAAATCCGGACGCCGCGCGATGCGGTGCGGCAGGGCATTTGCATGGTGCCGGAGGATCGCAAGCGCGATGGCATTCTGCCCATCATGCCAGTTGGCCACAATATGACGATTTCCGTGCTTGATCGCTTTTCGCTGCGCGGCCTTATCGATAAGGAATCCGAACTCGCGACTATCCAGCGTGAGATTTTGCGACTCAGGGTCAAGACCGCTGATCCGATGTTGGCTATTGCCTCACTATCTGGCGGCAATCAGCAGAAAGCCGTGCTTTCAAAAATGATGCTGCCTGACCCGAAAGTGCTCATTCTGGATGAGCCGACACGCGGCGTTGATGTTGGTGCGAAGTACGAAATTTACAAGCTGATTTTCGCACTCGCCAAACAGGGCGTATCGATTTTGATGGTTTCGTCAGAAATGCCGGAAGTGCTTGGCATCAGTGATCGCGTGCTCGTCATTGGCGAGGGCAAATTGCGCGGTGACTTCCCGAATGAAAACCTCACCCAGGAGAAGGTTCTTGCCGCGGCGATTGGCAAGCCTGCAACCAATGCGGCCTAGTTTTTAAACATTGATCCGCAGCTAATCTAACTGGTGCATGACATGACGTTGACAGGCAAAAGCCTCAGAAAATTTCTCGCAGAATATAAGATCGTGGCGCTGCTGATTGTCGTCGCTTTGATCTGGGCATTCTTCGCCATCATGACTTACGATCCGGAAATGGGTCGGTCGCAGTTTCTGACGGCGCGCAATTTCTCCAATCTTCTGCGCCAGATGGCAATCACCGGCATGTTGGCCTCAGCCATGGTGTTCGTCATCGTGGCGGGTGAAATCGACCTTTCGGTGGGCGCTTTGCTGGGCCTGCTAGGCGGGGTAGCGGCGGTCCTCGATGTGGTCTATGGCTGGCCGCTGTGGGCCACGATCAGTACGGTTCTTTTGCTAGGGGTAGTCCTTGGCGGATTTAACGGCTGGCTGACCGCCTATCTCGGTATTCCGTCCTTCATTGTCACACTGGGCGGACAATTGGTGTTTCGCGGTATCGTGCTGGGCATTATGGGTGGTGTTACCATCGCGCCGATTTCGCCTGGGTTTAAATATATCGGTCAGGGCTATTTGCCGGGCTGGCTCGGCAATGTCTGTGCTATGGTGCTGTTTACAGTGCTGATCCTGATCACGCTCAGAACCCGTTCCAGCAAGCGCAAGCACAATCTGCAAACGCTGTCGCCGGCGATGGAAACCGCGCGTCTTCTGGGCACGGGTATTCTGATCCTTGGCTTTATCCTGATCCTCAACAGCTATCAGGGTGTGCCGGTTCCGGTTCTGGTGCTGCTGGTCATTCTCGGTGTCTTTACCGTCATTTCCCGTCAGACCGTTTTCGGGCGGCATATTTATGCGGTCGGCTCTAACCTTGAAGCCACGCGTTTTTCCGGCGTGAATGTGAACTTCGTCAAGATGGCCGTATTTGCGCTGATGGGACTGATGGCGGCTGTCGCAGGCCTCACCACGACTGCACGTCTTGCGGCTGGCACACCATCGGCAGGTTTTGGCGGTGAACTCGATGCCATCGCATCGTGCTTTATCGGCGGCACATCCATGCGTGGGGGCGTTGGATCGGTGATTGGTGCGCTGGTCGGAGCACTTATCATGTCGAGCCTCGACAATGGTATGTCGATGCTGGGCGTCGATACGTTCTGGCAGCAAATTATCAAGGGCAGCATTCTGGTGCTTGCGGTCTATCTCGATATCGTATCGTCAGGCACGCGGCGCGCTTGATGAGGGCGGGGGATGTCGCGCAAAACCTTCACTGGTTTTGCGCGACACGTTCTTAGTTTTTCTCGTCGCCGCATGTACGGCCAATGCTCAACAGCTGGTAGATAATCAGAGCGGCAAAAGTGGACGTGCCAATTCCACCCAGCGCGAAACTTCCAATGTTTACGGTGAAGTCACCGGCACCAAAGATGAGTGCTACGCCAACCGTGAAGAGATTGCGTGGATCTGCAAAGTTTACCTTGTTGACCACCCAGATGCGCGCCATTGCCGAAGCAATAAGACCGAAGACCGATACTGCCAGACCTGCCAGCACAGGGGCGGGGATTGTCTGCAGGATCGCACCAAACTTTGGCGACATGCCGAGCGCGATTGCCACGACAGCAGCGATCACAAAGATCAGCGTGGAATAAACTTTGGTCATTGCCATGACGCCAATGTTTTCAGCATAAGTGGTGACGCCTGTACCACCACCAGAACCGGAAATCATTGTGGCGATACCGTCACCCAGAAAGCCGCGGCCGATATAGCGGTCCATGTTCTGACCGGTGATGGAGCCAAGCGCTTTGATGTGACCAAGATTTTCAGCAACAAGCACGATGGCGACCGGCGCAATGAGTGTGATTGCAGGCCAGGTAAATACGGGTTTTGCGAAGGTTGGCAGGCCGAACCAAGGCGCCGCACTTACGGCTGCAAAGTTGATGCCTGGCACGAAACCCAGACCGTTGCCGAAAATTAGCACGAGGCAATAGCCGAACAGCAGCGCCAGCAAAACGGCAATGCGTTTGGTCGCAAGCGGACCATAGGCGGAAATCATCGCCATGCAGAGTACGGTCAGCATCGCAATGGTCATATGCGCGCCGGTGCCCTTGAGTTGACCAACGGCTACAGGGGCGAGGTTCAAACCGATTGCCACGCCAATCGCGCCGGTGACAGCCGGTGGCATGAGTTTTTCGACCCAGCCTGTACCCACTGCCATAACAATAAGCCCGATCACCGCATAAAGCGCGCCACAGGCGATGATGCCGCCAAGTGCAAGGCCGATGTTAGGATTGGGGCCGCTGCCGGAATAGCCGGTGACTGCAATCACCACCGCAATGAAAGCAAAGGACGAACCGAGATAGCTCGGCACGCGACCACCGGTCATCAGAAAGAACAGAAGCGTTCCAATGCCAGAGAAGAATACCGCAACATTCGGATCAAAGCCCATGAGCAAGGGAGCGACGATTGTGGAGCCGGACATGGCCAGCAAATGCTGGATGCCCATTGGTACGGCTGCTGCCGTTGGAAGCCGCTCATCGGGCAGCACGGTGCTGTTATTGGTTAGACGCCAATTCGGGAAATAGGACATGAACCCCTCATGATCAGATTTATCCAGAGGGACTTATCCGCAATCTGGTATGATCGCTAGCTTTTATGGGAAGAACAGTCGTTTTAACCAGTCATTTTTGACATAAGAAAAAGCCCTTGCAATTCGCAAGGGCCTTATCTTTTCAACATCAGAACTAAAACTTGTAGGCAATACCCATTCTAATTTCATTGGTGCGGAGGCGATTTGTCTCTTTCGCATTACCAAAATCAAGGCTTTCTGTTCGATTGCCAAAGTCTGTAAAGCGATACTCAACCCTCAATATGACATTGTCAGTAGCGGCATAATCGACGCCAGCACCGAGTGTATAACCTGCTCGCCAACTTTTCTGGCTATATTTGCCGTCGAAGTCTTCTTCCGGTTCTACGAATGTCGCTTTGGTACTCTGGTTGACCAATCCAAAAGCAACGCCACCCGTTACAAAAGGAAGAAAGCGATCAACTGCGTAGCCAGCACGGGCACGAACAGAGCCTGACCAATCGAGCGTTTCACTAAACTTCGCCGTACCGTAATCGTTCGTTACAGTTTGATTGCCTTTCATCCGAGTATAGACTGCATCTGCTTCAAGACCCAGTATGGCGTTCCCTCCCATATCGAAGTTGTAGCCCCCGTATACGCCACCCAGAAAACCCTTTGATTTGGGTGTTATAGTTGCCTGTACGCCCGGTATGCTTTCACCATCTTCGTCCACGAATGGAGAAGAAGACACGCTGTTCTTTGGGTTTGCCCAGCCATAACCAACCTGACCGCCAAGATAACCACCTGCCCAGCTAAACGGAGCTACAACAGGTGTTGGCTCGAACGATGAGACGACATCGGCAGCGTAAGCAGAGGAGAATGGAACTGTCGAGAGAAGTGACAATGCAATAATAGTCTTAATTTTCATAGTTACCCCAATAAAGTATTCAATGAGGCCTCAATAATGTATTGTATTATAATTAAAAATAGCAAATATTAGCTAGCTATCTATTTTATTGCATATTTTTTAGAATAAAATAATGTATTGAATATTCAGGATGGCAAGTCATTTGCCATCCTGCAGTCGCGATTTTAGTTCACAGTTTGCAATATTGAATTGCTGTCAGATGCGATGCTTCTATTTGTATCAATCGCAGGCGAAACTTTATTGGCGAAATATATGTAGTGAAAAGCGTCAGTCCTTCCGCCGATCAAGCAAATGTCTTGCCTGCTCCAATGCCAACTTAACTTGCTGAGCTTTTTCTCAAACTCGAGCGAAGCATTGGCCGACCAGAAACTCGCGATGCCTGTTGGCGTTAATGCGCGTTTGATAGCCGTCAAGCCGCAGCCGTCATAGATCGCATTGTTTTCACTTCTGACCAGAAACTCCGGTCCATTATCAGTATCCATCAAGATTAGATCATATGTGGACTCATGCTGCCGTAATGTCTCCATAACGTCGCCAATGTGAATTTTCACCCGATTATCCTGAAGTGGAAAACATGCTAGAGAACCAATCACGGAACGGTTCCAGTCGACGATTTCAGGTACAAATTCGCAAACCGTCACCTCAGTATCGTTGGGCAAATAGTTGAGGGCAGCACGAAGTGTAAAGCCCATGCCAAGCCCGCCAATGAGAACTTTTTTCGGTGTGCGGCCCAGTAGCCTCAACGACCTTTCAGCGAGTATTGTTTCTGATTGGAAATTAATGTTCGACATCAACTCGATGCCGTTATAACGAATTTCGTAGATATCGTTTCTTCGGCGCAATAGTATTTCGTCGCCAGCATTATTGCTGGCGCGTGCCAATTCGGTCCAGATTGACATAATAAATCCCAAACGTTGACGCTGCCGGTCACCCAGCAGGACTTTTCGCATTCATTGTGAAAGGGATTGGGGTCGCTGCGGGATTAAACGCGCAGCAACCCAATGGCATCGTCCGATCTGGCATCCATTATAAGAGGAAAGGCAGACTCATCATTCGACACACCAAGCAAAAGCAGTATTTTTCGAAAGTTGATCGTCATATCCTCAGGCAGAGTTAATTATCGCAATGGATCGGTGAGTTACTGTCTCTAGGAAATGGTGGGGCTTTTTGCAAGCTTATCATGCTGATGACATTAAAGGTTGAGCTGGCTTGCCTGCTGACGCGAGCTGCGTGAAGCTGACGTATCCCAATTTTCTCTAAGTCGTATTATGGACAATGGACGCAGCGGGAAGGCAGCGCTTCTGGACTATTCACGTTGTCGGCGGTCAACTTCCTTCGAGTAATGATAAGCTCAATGCCAAAAAATTTGTGGCAAGCGCACAGAACGTCAATTGTCTGCGTTCACTAGCCGAATTGGTACTCTGGTAATGGAGAGCACTCAATAAGTGAGATAACTTCTGGAGAGAAGCTGCTAAGTTAGAGGACCAATAACCAGGATCCCTATTTCAGCATTACACGCAGCAATGCCTCGATGATCGAATGCTTGTATCGAATGTAGAGCCTTGGTATTCCATAGGGATCATCATCTGGCTTGGAACTCCTGCTTACAGTCGCAACCGCGCTCTTATATCCGGCGTCTTGTACCATTTCTCGATGGATCGGTTTGTTCCCACCATACGGATAACAAAAATTGGTTACCTCGCTACCGAGCATATCCTCTAATGCGCGTTTGGATTCTGCAATTTGACGGCGCGCTTCGATTTCAGGCGTTTCCGGTAAAAGCACATGATCGAGTGTATGAGCTCCGACTTCGTGACCTAAGTCTGCCCATTCGCGCAATTGGGATACGCTCATGCAGGCTGTGTTGGGTATGCCTTCTTTGCTGTCCCAAACGTTGCTCCCACCGATCTGGTTTGAAACAAAATAGTTCGTGGCTGTAAAGCCGCAGTCGGCGAGAACCGGAGCTGCATTCTCGAGTGTGTTCAAGAATCCGTCGTCGAACGTTATCACGACCACTTTGCCTTGCTTTTCTCCTCGCAAGTAAGGCCAAGCATCGCGAACAGAAAGACCTTTATAGCCAAGAAATTTTAGCGCCCGCATTTGCTTTCGAAAACTATCGGGGTGCACAAAAAGCCCTTGATAAGGTGCTTTTCTTTCGGGCAGCGCTGCTATCTGATGATAGAGAAGTACGGGAACCGACATAAAACCTCGATTGTACAAAATTTCTTTCCGTGGCAAATGTAGCCACACATTCAATAGGTTCAAACTTTATGAAGAGCTATATTGTCAATCTTGATCGTGCGCCAGAACGTATGACACGCATGGCGCAAATTTTAAGATCCCAAGCTATCGAATTTGAACGATTTTCAGCAATTGATGGGCGAACTTTTACCCCAACCGACATTGAGAATTATAGGAAACAGCGCCAGCAAGGTAAGCCCATGACGACTGGCGAAATTGCTTGCGCTGAGTCTCACTTGGCTATTTTCAGGATGATCGTAGAGCGCGAAGACGATTATGCTGTTGTCATGGAAGATGATTTGCATTTGTCCGCTGATGCTGGACGTTTTCTCAATTCGGCGGATTGGATTCCACATGGAGCGGAACTCATCAAGCTCGAAACTGTCGGTGAACCGACGATTATAAAAACCAAAACTATTAGTCTCGATAATGATCGAAAACTGGTACAGCTAGCCCATAAACACTGGGGGTCCGGGGCCTATGTAATTAGTAGGGATGCCGCGCGCAGAGTCCTTAGAGATTATGTGGCCGGGCTAACACCGATCGATGACTACCTGTTTGACCCCACTGTAAATGATTTTAAGCTTTGGCAAATGTGTCCCGCGATTGCCGTACAGGATATCATTCTCATAAATGGTGCCACACCAGAGATAAGCTATTTGGCGAGCGAAATTGAAGACGGGCGCAAGGATGCGTTAAATTCCAAAAGTAAAAAAGTTGGATTTTTTGCGGTAGTAAAACGTGAGACGCTTCGTTTCGTGCGCAAAACACGTCGTCGGATATACACCTTTTGGGGCATCCGCATATCTCGTAAAATTAAGCGCACGGTTATTATGTTCAAGGTTTAGTTTCGCACCTTCTTGGAACGAATTAATTTTAAGCACCTGCCTTCGGCTGGCTTTTTTAAAGATACGACATAATGAGCCGCGGGCACGTTGCGGGACTGGTTGGTCTTAAGGTGTTTAGGATACGATCCCGGTGCGGTACATTTTCCAAACTGTCGACGATATGCCCGGCCCTTCAGGCTTGGGTGCAACTGGCCCGTCTGTTCTCAACTTCACACATCCGCAGAGCGGACCTTCACGGTCTGATAGCTTGGCTATTTCTCTTTCTTACCTTGATCATAATGCCATTTGATGGCGAAGAACATACCCGTGCCTAACACGAGAACCTTGAATGTAACGAAGACTACAATGAACCAATCCATCTGAATATTTCCAGGCTGCTATCTATTATGAGGGGTATTACCTCAAAATTGCTGATTCAACAGCTTCAAATTTTGTTGAACCTATAATGCAGCCACAGTCGCGGGACTTTCTTGCCAAAAGAAAAGCCCCGGGGCAGCCGGTGGCTGTTCCGAGGCTACGCCTGATCGATTGTCACACCTCACCGACGCCCAAGCATCATCTCACATTCTGTTTCGACGGCAAGGTTCTTTCCATTCAAAGCTTTGAGATGGTAGCTTTTTGAGAAAGCGGTTATCGCACTTCAAGAACCTCGCCGCTCCGCCTGTCGATGACTACGCGCATATCGTTGTCGCGGCGATCAATGCCGCGGATAACATAAACGCCTCGACGACGAGACACGCTTTCTACTTCATCCATTCCTTCGTCGCGAGCAATTCGCGTTGCGCGACGCTCACTTATTTCGTCGCGATCAGAACGGCGATCACGTTCCATTTGGCGGTTCCCATCAGGATTTACTCGGATACCGTTTGGACCCAGCTCGATACTTTGCGCATTTACTGAAACTGTGAAGGCGAAAGCCGAAATAGCCACCGCTGCGATTGCTGCAAACTTGTACATGGCACATATCCAATCTTGGTTTCGCGCCCGCCATTGAACCGAACACATTCAACTGCAGGTGGTTCCGGATGTTGCGGTCAACTCAGCTAACACGCAAAATATCTCGTGAACTATGTGCCACCCTTGCCACAGACATTCAAAGTAACCATTCAATGAACCGGATATGCGTCTTTCAAATGCGATGGGTACCAAAGATTCGACCGTCATTTGAGGTGACCTTTTTGTCGACAGGAAAATCAATGGCACGGCATATCAAGGCACCAGGGCTTTCACTGAACCAAGTAGCGGGAATGTCTCACAACAATTTTTAATAAAAGTTCATTCCTGTTTGGCCATTGCTAACTAAAGCGCCAGTTGCAGGAGTTCCAAAGAATGGTGAAGCTAAATTTGTAACGGTTATGTCCAAGTATAAAACCTTAAACGCTTCCTTGTTAAAGCCTTATCTGAAGCTCTGCTCATTTACGGAGATCGCCGCAAATTATTGGCGATGCTTCTTATGCATATTACTGGGAGAGATGAGCATGTTGTATGGATTTGCCGGGGTTTTTTGTAAGTATTTGTAATTACAGGGAATCCATTTGCGGCAAAACGTGGCATGAAAACGGCTCTTCACAGAGTGTTTAATTTATCTAAATCGTTGATCTTATTGAAGAAAGTTTTGGCCGGGGAACCTGGATTCGAACCAGGACTAACGGAGTCAGGGCCCCAGCCAGTCTATTGATATATATAGATCATTTTCTAAAATGAAGCATTCCACGCCCTTTGTGAATCAATGGTTTAGCTGCGAAATGCAAACCAATTTACAGCAGTTTCATCCGATTGGTTAATGTCTAAATGCTTGTTTAACTCGGGTTGATTGAACCTCAACTAACGACTTCTAAGTGGACATTCGAGCTCGTCGGACTTCAGGACTTCAGGAGCCCGAGATCGATCAGGCTCTGAGCGGAGGCGATGATTGCTTCTTCGCGTGAGCGTGGCTTCCAGCCCAGCAGCCGCTCGGCCTTCTTGCCGCTCGCGTTCATGTCGTAGCCGAGCAGGGATGCCGGCATTTTAAGCGCGGGGTTCGTCTCTGCCATTTTGCGCACCTGGTTGTCAGGCAAAACCGTGGTCGATACCTTGTCGGCGGCCTTGCCGAGGCGATCCTTCAACAATTGTGCTATCTCGACCATCAGCATCGCTTCGCCCACGGTAGCAAGGAATCTCTGGCCCTTGGCGGCCGGGTCTCTCATGGCACGCAAATGCAGGTCGGCAACGTCTCGGACATCGACACAGCAGGAATTGACATTGAGGCAACCGGGCTGACCTTCCAACATGTTGGTGATGAGCCGAATTGAGTGCGAATAGTCTGCTCCCAGCGCCGGGCCATAGACAGCGGTCGGGTTCACTGCCGCCAATTCCAGCCCGCTGCCTTCCTTCTCGATGAAATCCCACGAAGCAAGCTCGGCCAGCGTTTTCGAGATTTGGTACGGCGCGACATTGCCATCCAGATTGCTCCAGTCGGTTTCGTCGAAAGGACGGCGATGGTCTGGCCCGTGGCCGACGCCAATGGCACCGAAGGCAGATGTCAGCACGACGCGCTTCATGCCGGCATCGCGGGCCGCGCGCAACACTCGCAGATTGCCGTTTACGGCAGGCTGCACCCAATCCTCCAATTTGACTTGGTCGCCCGACGGCGTCGGCGATGCGCCATGCATGGCGTAGCTACAACCATCGGCAGCTTCGGCCCAGCCAATGTCGCTGGAGAGGTCGGCTACCACGAAACTCAGGCGATCGCCAGCATCGACGCCGCCAACTTTGAGGTGCTCGCGAACCTCGGCTTCGCGCCCGAGCGAACGCACGGTCGTACGCACTTTGTATCCGGCGTTGAGTAGCGCAATCATGCAATATTGCGCGATGAAGCCAGTGCCGCCGGTCACGAGTACAGTTTCGCCAGCCATGTTGTCTTCCTTCTGATTAATTGGTTGATGAGAGGGTACGGCCGCGCCCCTGGACTGTAAATGCTTGAAAGTCCGTATTGCTTGCGCGATAGTACGGAAATGAGCATTGATCCCTTTTCCGATATTCTGCGGCTGACCAGCGCCGAGGCGGTCATGACTGGCGGGTTCAGCGCCGGCTGCGACGACTGGGCAATCAGCTTTCCCGCCAAGGACAAGATCAAGTTCTTTGCCATTGTGACGGGAAGTTGTTGGTTGCTTCTCGAAGGAGAACCGGAACCGATCTTGTTCGAGACAGGCGATGTTGGTCTGCTTGCGGCGCGGCGGTCTTTTGTGGTGACGAACCGTCCCGGCGTTGGACCTATCGATGCAATGAGCCTGTTTTCCGCGCCGGATTGTACGACAGTCAAGCTCGGTAAAGGCGATGCATTTTCCTATATCGGCGGCCATGTGACGGTTGATCCAACGCGCGGCCGGCTGCTGTCAGAAATCCTGCCCGTGTGGATCCATTCACGCGCAGCGGCGCCGGAGACGGCGACCTTCCGTTGGCTGATTGACAGACTGGTGGTCGAAAAGGATACAGCGCTGCATGGTTCGCAGCTTGCCTCGGCGCAGCTCACGCAACTGCTATTCATTCAGATATTACGCTCGCATTTGAACTCATCGAGCCACATGCCCCCAGGCTGGCTGCGGGCGCTGGCCGATCCGCGTGTCGCGCCGGCGTTGCGCCTTATGCATAGTCACCCAGACCGCTCATGGCATTTGGAGGAACTCGCCCGTTCATGCGCGATGTCGCGGACGTCTTTCGCACTCCATTTCCGCAACGTCGCTGGCGTCGCCCCGCTGACGTATCTGACCGAATGGCGCATGCGGCTGGCCGAACGCGCGCTTCGCGAAGAAAAGACGCCCGTAGCAAGCGTTGCCCGGTCGCTTGGCTACACATCCGAAAGTGCGTTCAGCAATGCCTTCAAGCGTATCATCGGAATCTCGCCGACGGCCTACCGTACATCGCTGAATGTGCCTGGGATGCAGGTCACCTAAGATGATTGAGAGATAAGGCTAAGTCTGGGAGCCTTTGTCCGCTTTCCGCCTATTTTCAGTCACGGTCAGATCGATGAAATAATGCTACGCAAAAGCGGTGGCAAGCAACTGATGCCAAAAGGTTTGGAAAATGTACCGTTGTTCTGAGATAACACGATAACAAAAACAGTGAGTTATACGGATAAAAAATTGTGGTTTGCACATTTTACAAACCGAAACAGCTCAAGATCTAGTCTAAAATCTGGAAAAACCTAATGAAATCGAATGGCTGGGGAACCTGGATTCGAACCAGGACTAACGGAGTCAGAGTCCGTGGGTCTACCGTTAACCTATTCCCCAGCAGGGTCACGTATCAGTGTTGTTTCTGAGGCGTGATTTCGACGGAAGCTGTTGCTTCGTTCGTCGGTGGCCACCATCTAGCGAACTCAAACGATGAGCGCAAGCCCTTCTTTTAAAAAATGTGGCAAATTCTGCTATTTCTTTGTTGCGCCCGAAAAGTATTGGCTTTGCATCGCAAATTGCCAAGTGCGCGCATAAAAAAAGCCCGGCAGCAGAGGTGCGGCCGGGCAAGGAGCAGGCTGGCCGAGAGGGGACCCGGCCTGTGAAGGTGGCGCCTGCCAGATGTCAATCAACAGATGTGGCGGGTCGCCTCCACGCGCAAGCGTGCATCTGCAAGGGCGGCCAGAACGCGCGTCGGATCTTCCGCGCTGCGTTTGTGAACAGCCGTGTAGAGGTCTCCACTCTGAAGCCCGATATCCTTGAGCAAGTAACTATCGAGTTCATTGAGATGAAGCACATGGCGCCGGTTTCGGAATAGCGTCCAGCGACGCATAACCGACGTAAACACGGATTTTACCACTTGCTTGAGCACGGAGGTCAGTGTGCTCGAAGCCGGTAAATGTGTCATGGTGGTCTTGCTTATCGCTGTCATTGCCGCTCTCCTTTAAGCGCGCTTCGTCAAATTGTTTCTATCGTCAGGTCATTCGCTTTCGCGTCTCCATTCTCTGCGACACCGGCTTTATCCAATAATGGAATTGATTGTTCCAACGAATGTTTTTAATGTAACAGTTCAATAATAGTGATGGATGGTTTTGATGAGTGCGCCTTTGGATCTGGACCAGTTGCAGACCTTCATTGCCATTGCCGATACAGGTAGTTTCACCAAAGCGGCGGACGCTGTTTTTAAAACACAATCTGCGGTTTCCATGCAGATGCGCCGCCTTGAGGAACGTATCGGAAAGTCACTCTTTGAACGTGATGGACGCATCAATCGCCTGACCGAAGACGGCGAAAGGCTGCTGCTTTATGCGCGCCGCATGTTGTTACTGAATGGCGAAACCATCGCGGCCTTTGATGATACGCAACTGGAAGGCCATGTGCGTATCGGCACGCCCGACGATTATGCAGATCGGTTTCTGCCTGAAATCATGGCACGTTTTGCGCGGTCTAACCCGCGTGTCGAACTTTCGGTTGTTTGCGAGCCGACAGTTAATCTTGATGAAATGATCCGTCGTGGAACGCTCGACATCGCTCTTGTGACGCAGTGCGATGATAAGCGCCGGTCTGAAGTTGTGCGCACCGAGCCGCTTTTGTGGGTGACGTCGGCCAATCACGCGGTACATGAAGAAGCGGTGCTTCCGCTCGCTGTCGGACGACCGACTTGCATCTGGCGCCACGCAGCGATCGATGTTCTGGAACAGGTAGAACGCGATTACAGGATTATTATTACGAGCTGGTCTGCGACTGTTTTGGCAGCAGCCGTTCTTTCGGGGCTTGCGGTTTCGGTCTTGCCGGAGTGTGCGCTACGGCCTGGAATGCGTGTTTTGGGTGAAGCGGATGGCTTTGGCACCCTGCTGGAATTTGGCATTGGCATCATGCGTGGACATACCAAGCAGAACGCGATTGTTGACGCGCTGGCGCAGCATATCATTGAAAGTCTTGATAATATCTCATCGCCGGCACCGGCTGCACTTTCTTCGGCTGAAATTGCAGCCTTTCCGTCCATTCGGACGCGGCGCGTGCGCAGCAACGAATTGTTGCCTGGCTGGTGATGGTGCATAAGATACAGGGTGACGTCTTGACCAGTTGACCGGAGGGGGTCGCTGGGTGCCTATGATGGGATGAGCATGGGTTCCGATTCTATACCAAGCGGTACCGCTTCAAATGTAGCGGAATACAGCGTTTCCGAGATTTCCGGCGCTTTGAAGCGTACGGTCGAGGATACGTTTTCGCATGTGCGCGTGCGCGGCGAGATTTCCGGCTATCGTGGTCCGCATTCGTCGGGGCATGCCTATTTTGCATTGAAGGATGACCGGTCGCGGCTTGAGGCTGTGATTTGGCGTGGATCGATGGGGCGTTTACGCTTCCGCCCTGAAGAGGGGATGGAAGTCATTGCTACGGGCAAACTGACGACTTATCCGGGCTCTTCCAAATATCAAATCGTCATCGAACAGATGGAGCCTGCGGGCGCTGGCGCGCTGATGGCACTGCTTGAAGAGCGCAAGCGCAGGCTGGCCGCCGAAGGCCTGTTTGATCCGGCGGCCAAGCAACTATTGCCTTTCATGCCGCGGGTTATTGGTGTTGTCACATCGCCAACAGGGGCGGTAATCCGCGATATTATTCACCGCATTTCGGATCGTTATCCGCTGCACGTGATTGTCTGGCCGGTGCGTGTGCAGGGCGAGACAAGCGGAGCGGAAGTGGCTGCAGCGGTGGAAGGTTTCAACGCGCTGACTGATGACGGCGCGATTACTCGTCCCGATGTGTTGATTGTGGCGCGTGGCGGGGGCAGTCTTGAAGACCTCTGGGGCTTCAATGATGAGATTGTCGTGCGGGCTGTTGCGGCTTCGCATATTCCGGTGATTTCGGCTGTCGGCCATGAAACGGATTGGACGCTGATTGATCTGGCTGCCGATGTGCGCGCGCCAACGCCGACTGGTGCGGCTGAAATGGCTGTGCCGGTCAAAGCCGATCTGGTTGCAACTGTTGCAACGCAATCGGCGCGTCTGGCGTCTGCCATGTCGCGGTTTATTGACCTGAAGCGTCAGGCGCATCGTGCGGCGAGCCGGGCATTGCCTTCGGCCGATCAGTTGCTGGCATTGCCACGGCGCCGTTTTGATGAAGCCGCTTCGCGGCTAACGCGGGCCTTGTTTGTGAATACACAAAAGAAGCGTGTTCATTTTGAGGGTCGCGCACGTCAGTTGTCGCCGCGCTTGCTGCAACGTGGGTTCGAGGAACAGAAGCGTCACATGAAGCTGCTCGGACAACGCCTGCCGCGTGCGCTTGAAGCGTTTTTGCGCGAACGCCGTACCTTGTTTGCAAGACGTTCCGACCGGCTGACGCCAGAGCCTTTATTACGGCGTACGACACTTGCGAAAAGCGCAATCGAACAACTTGATCGACGTCGTGATCAGGCGATTAATATCCTGTTTGAGCGCACAAAAAGGCGTGGTCAGGAATTGGAACGCCTGATGCGGACACTGTCTTATGAAAGTGTTCTTGATCGCGGCTTTGCGGTTGTTTTTGATGCCGATGGAAAGCCGGTCAAACTGGCCGCAAGTGTTTCTGAGGGCGACGCTTTATCGATCCGCTTCCGTGATGGAGATGTTTCGGCAATGGCGGGACATGGTCCTGAGACAGCATCACCGAAAGGCGCGACGCGCAAGGCGCCATCGTCTGGTCCAGGCGGCCAGGGATCGTTATTTTAGCAACACAGGCCCTTTGATCGCTTCATCATCACTCAAGATAACGCGTAAGTTGCAGATTACGTTGTTTTCTTAAGGCTCACTTAAGTTTGGTCTCTTCTTTCTCGGCACACATTCGCTGACATGCATTCGTAGTGGGAAGGCATGTGGCTTCAAGTCGTGCAAATGAAAGAGTTTTTGGATGTCGCGTAAATTTTCTGAAGGCAGTGGTGTGCCGCTGCTGCCCAAGGGTGTCACAAGCCGCCGTGCATTTCTGATCGGTGCGAGTGCTGTCGCACTTTCGGGTTGCGTTTCAACGGCCCAGCAGGCCACGCCTGCTAAAGTTGCTGCCGCGCCTGCACCGGTGCGCGCCGTGCCGCCAATGTATGAGGCAATGCCCTATGAGCAGTTTCCGCTCCCTGCGGTGAATGTTGCCAAAGTCGATCCGAAATTCTGGCGGCAGGAAGTCGATTATCCGACCAGTGAGAAGGTCGGCACCGTCATAGTCGATACGCCGAACAAATATCTCTATCATGTGCGCAGCAATGGCCGCGCCATGCGTTACGGCATCGGTGTAGGGCGCGATGGTTTCTCGTGGGCAGGGCGAGCGATTATTGCTTATAAGCGTCAGTGGCCACGCTGGACGCCGCCGGATGAAATGGTTGCGCGCCAGCCTGCGCTTCAACCTTATAGCATTGCCAATGGCGGTATGCCTCCGGGCCTGAAGAATCCGCTTGGTGCCCGCGCGCTATATATCCACAAGGATGGGCGAGACACGATCTATCGTCTTCACGGCTCGTCGGAAGAATGGAGCATCGGCAAGGCGGTATCGTCGGGCTGTATCCGACTGCTCAATCAGGATGTCATCGACCTTTACAACAACGTGCGCGATGGCAGTACGATTGTCGTTATCCCTGATCCGAGCAAGGGAACGCAGGTTTCTGCTTAACGAACAAAAGGCGCGGATTTCCGCGCCTTTTGCTTATTTGAAGTGAGTCTAGCGCATTCCGAAAACCGCTTCGCACTTTTCGGAATGCGCGTTAAATACCTGTTTCTTTGCAGACCACCACACGCCAGCCGTCCGGGTCCTCATAGGTGAAACTGCGGTTGAGCCAATATGGATTTTCTGGCTCCACAGGCGCATAGCCTCCATCCTGCATCCGTTTGTTCAAACGATCATAAGCCGCCTCGTCGGTTATATAAATCACCAGCAGATTATCCTCCGACGGAGCCCGGCAAGGACTGCCTGCTTCATGTTCGGTGAATTCAAGATGCACACTCTTTCCGGGTAGGCCCAGCATGATACCATTATATCCGGCGTGTGCTTCAAAGGCACCAAGTTGCGGCAGCCCAAGACCATCACGATAGAAAGCGACCACTTCATTGAATTTATCCGTTGGTCGGGCAAAGCGGATTTGCACAGGGACAGCCCCTTCGCCAAGAGTGAATGATTGTTGGGTTGATTGAGTATTCATTTCGCGTTCCTTTGGTTTTAGCGCTGTCCGGATGCGGCCAGTGCCTGCATTCCGCGCCATAGGGATGGCCCCTGCATGACGATGACGCCAATGGCGACGAGCAGGACGCCGATCATCCGGGATGGCGTGATTTCTTTTGATACAAATCCCATGATGCCGAAATAATCGATCAGCACAGAGGCGATCAGTTGCCCGGCAATCACCGCAGTCATGAAACCGGCTGCGCCAAGCTTTGGTGCAAGCAGAATGGCGGCGGTGATATAAAGCACGCCCGCAACCCCGCCGATCCATATCCATTTAGGCTGTCCCGAAAGACCGGTGAAAGTGGGTAGGGACACTTTCATAGCCAGCAAAACCGGCAGCACGCAGATGATGCTGACAATCAGCGAAACGATAGTTGCCCAAAGTGGGTGGCCAAGCGCTCGGCCAAGAGCCGCATTGGCACCGGCCTGAAATGGCACCACCGCACCGGCGATGAGGGCAGCGACGAGAAATGTAAGTGATCCCTGAGCCTGCATGGAAGGTCCTTTCGTCTATTCCTTTAGCTCCGATCTAGTTATATGTTTGGTGAATGTGAAATTCAGATTGTCGAGACATATATGCATCAGACGAATAATCTAAGAAATGTTGATCTAAATTTGCTCGTCATTCTGGATGTGCTTCTGACGGAGCGGCACGTCTCCCGTGCGGCTATACGGCTCAATATGAGCCAGCCAGCAGTCAGCCACGCGCTGGCGCGTCTGCGCGATCTGCTTGATGATCCACTACTTGTCCGTGAAGGCGCGGGGCTGGTACCAACGCTCAAGGCAATGGAAATTGCAAAGCCGCTGACGGAGGTTCTGACGGGTGTTCGCGCGGTACTTGGGCCGCAGGGATTTGACCGGGCAACAACACAGTATCGCTTTCATCTTTCCATGTCGGATTATGGCGGCAGTATCCTGCTGCCGGGGTTGGTGCGCGAATTGCGGAAGGACGCACCGGGGATAGATCTTGCGGTCAGTCAATTCAGTCGCGAAGGCATGATCGCGCGCATTCTGGATGGCGAGATTGATCTGGGCTTTGGTGTCTTTCCGCATCTGCCAGCGCAAATTGCAGCAGATATCATCATGCAAGACGAATATGTCTGTCTGCTTGATCGCCGAAGTCTTAAAGGTCGCGAATTCGACATTGAGACTTATTTCGCACGCCCTCATGCATTGGTGGCGGTGCGTGGAGATGCAACAACGGAGATCGATGAAAGCTTGAGGCTTGCAGGGCATACACGGCACATTGCCGTGGTGGTTCCGCATTGGGGCGTGGCACCACAGCTGATTGCCGACACAGACCTCATCTTGACCATCGCGCGGGGCGGGCTCAAGAACCTGCCGCCGGATGATAATCTGGTTGTCCTGCCTGCGCCTGTGGCCCTGCCACCAATACCTTTTGTGCAGATATGGCATAAGCGCCGGGAAAGTGACCCGGCGCATCGCTGGTTACGGTCGAAGATTAGCTCGACTGATTTGAAGGCTTAGTAAGCGTATTCAAGGAAGATCGGTTCGACCGAGCCTGCCCAAACGCTGTTATAGGCTTTGAGCATACGTTCGGCATCGGTGATACCTGCTGCGACGATTTCTTCGAGCGGTGCTAAGAAATGGGTTTCGTCAAAGCCGTCGCCATTGAGCTGCTTGCGGTTCAGAAGACCAAGACGGGAAATCTCCAGCGTCTTGCGTGCAATCTGCGCCACCGGCTTGCCGCGGAATGATGCATTCAGAGCTTTTGCAGGCACATCGTTGCGTAGCGCCAGAACCTCTTCATAGGTCCAGTCTTTGGTCAGATCTTCGGCGGCGCTGAGTGCTTCGTCGTCATATAGCAGACCAACCCAGTAAGCGGGCAGAGCGCAGATGCGACGCCATGGACCACCATCAGCGCCACGCATTTCGAGGAAGCGCTTGAGACGCACTTCAGGGAACAGCGTAGAAAGATGATTGGTCCAATCGCCCATATTTGGAACCGGATCGCTGACTTCGCCCTTCAATGCGCCATTCATGAACTGGCGGAAGGTGACATGCGTGCAGTCGTGATAACGACCGTCGCGCAGGATGAAGTACATCGGAACGTCGAGCGCCCATTCGACATAATCGATGAAGCCGAAGTTTTCCGAAAAGACGAAAGGCAAAACGCCCGACCGCTGGTTGTCGGTGTCGCGCCAGATGTTGGAGCGCCAGGACAGAAGATTGTTCGGCTTGCCTTCGGTGAAAGGTGAGCTGGAGAAAAGCGCTGTCGCAATCGACTGGAGCTTCATCGAGACCTGCATCTTGCGGCGCATATCGGTTTCGGAGCTAAAGTCGAGATTAACCTGAACGGTCGAGGTGCGGTACATCATGTCGAGGCCTTCATGCCCGACTTTCGGCATGTAGTTGCTCATGATCTTATAGCGCGATTTCGGCATGACCGGCGTCTCAGCCAGCGTCCATTTAGGGCTGCCGCCAAGGCCAAGGAAACGAATGCCGAGCGGCTCCGCGATTTCGCGTACCTGCGAGAGATGTGCATTCACTTCGCGGCACGTCTGGTGGATGGACGAAAGCGGCGCGCCAGACAGCTCGAACTGGCCACCCGGTTCAAGCGAAATCGCACCCTGTCCGGTTGGCTCAACGAGGCCAATAATATTGCCTTCATCGATGATCGGCTCCCAGCCAAGCTTGGCCTTCATGCCTTCGAGAATGGCCTTGATTCCGCTGGGACCTTCGTAGGGAACAGGGCTGTTATCCGCGACGTAGAAAGGAAATTTCTCGTGTTCGGTGCCGATGCGCCACGCATCCTTCGGTTTGCTACCTTCGGCAAGATAGGCTGCGAGTTCTTCAACACCGGTCAGTGCTGTTTCATCGGTCGTGTCGCGCGCCATTTATAGTGTCCCTAGTCGAATTTCTCTTTGTCAGCGTGATTGGACAAATTTGTCAAATCACGCAAGTCAATTTCATTGATGATTGGATTTTCTTAAAATCATGCTCATGTTCTCCAGTCGCCCAATATCGCTTGCACGAGCGTAAGCGCCGCAACGGCCGCCGTATCAGCACGCAGAATGCGAGGGCCGAGCGGTATCGCTGTGACGAAAGGCAGGCTGCGCAATTGCTGGCGCTCGCCTTCCGAAAACCCGCCTTCTGGCCCGATTAGCACCGCATAAGGGCCGGGCCTAAGACTGCTCAAAAGGGTCAGTGGATCATCGGTCTCATGGCCTTCATCGCAGAAGATGAGGCGTCGCGACTGATCCCACTGCTCAAGAAAGCGGTCAAAACGTATCGCGTCGCGACATTCGGGGATGGCAAGCACGCCGCATTGTTCGGCGGCTTCAATCGCATTGGCTTTGATGCGGTCGGTGCCAAGCTTGGGAACTTGCGTATGTTGTGTGACGACGGGCTGCAGAACGCCAGCGCCCATTTCCACGGCTTTTTGCACCATATAATCAAGTCGACCCTGTTTTAGTGGTGCAAAGCAATAGATCAGATCACAAGGGGCTGGCTGTGCGCGGGTTTGCTCGACTGCTTCCAGAAAGAGCCGCTTCTTGCCTTCGGGGCGCAGTCTGACCTTCCATTCGCCATCCTGTCCATTAAAGGCGAGAACTACATCACCTTCCTTCAAACGAAGCACATGCGTAAGATAATGGGCGGCCTGCGTCGGCGCTTCCACACTTACGCCGTCGCCAAGGTCCGTCTCGATATAAATTCGTTGCATTTTATAATTTGCGCGCATGATCGCATCGATGGCAGAGGCGCAGGCCAATGGTCAAGCTTTTTGGTTGTATTGTACAAACCGAGTATGTGCTCACACGATTTTTTGATGGGATGAAGATACAAGTTGCAATGAACTAGATTGTATCCATATAGATATGAAGCTATCTATTTGAATGGAATTTAAGTGATGAAACAGGCTTGGGTCGAATTTGCACCGCTGCTCTCCGCTAATGCGCGAGGGTGGCGTAAAGCTTTTGATGCAGCAATGGCAGAGCATAGTCTTTCTGATGCTAAAGCCATACCGCTCATGACGCTCCTGCGGCACGGTGACTGCATTCCGCAGGGTGTGCTGGCGGAAAGAGTTGGCATTGAAGGCGCAACGATTGTCCGTGTCGTAGACGAGCTGGAGAAGGAAAACCTGATCCGCCGCATCGCCGATGATACGGACCGCCGGGTGAAGCTCATTCAGCTGACCGACGAAGGGCGGACGCTTGCGTCAAAAGTCGACAAGACTGCAGCTCGTCTGCGCGCTGCATTTTTGGGTGATCTCGATCCAGAAGCTGTCGATGTAGCAATCGATGTGCTGCGCCGTCTCAGCGAAAAATTCCAGAACCAGTCTTCCTGATCGGGAAGGCTTTGCATGAAATCTGATTGATATTTGTAACTTGTAATACCGATGATGAAGCCCGTTGAAACATCGCCGCGCTTTTGGGACGTGGTCTTCTCGCTGAAGACCTTTGCGGCAGCAATGCTTGCATTGTGGATCGCCCTGATGGCTAACCTGCCCAATCCTTATTGGTCGGTTGCGGCTGTCTATATTGTGGCGCATCCGCTTTCTGGTGCCACGACTTCCAAAGGCTTTTATCGGCTGATCGGCACGATCATTGGTGGCGCTGTTACGATTTTATTCGTCCCGCATCTGGTCAATTCGCCTGAGATTCTGACATTGGCCATCGGTCTGTGGATGGGGCTTTGTCTGGCGATCAGCCTGCTCGATGGAACGCCGCGCAGTTATCTTTTCATGCTGGCTGGCTATACCGTAGCTATTGCGAGCTTTGCGGTGGTTTCGGTTCCTGAAACCACGTTTGATTATGCGGTGGGCCGCGTTGAAGAAATTGCGATCGGCATCATCTGTGCGGCGGTGGTCAACCGACTGGTATTCCCACGCCATAGCGGTCCGGTCCTTATGGCTCGTATCGACAATTGGTTGCGCGATGGTTCCAAGCTTGCACTTGAGACATTACGCGGAGAGGGCGATAGCCCGGAATTTCGCCGTGATCGTCAGCGGCTTGCAGCCGACGCGTTGGAGCTGCGCAATCTGACGACGCATGTGGCTTATGATACGTCATCGATCCGCAATGTCGGAACACTTCTGCATGTTCTTCAGCAGCGCATGGTGGCCGTTTTACCGATCATTTCGAGCCTGCATGACGTCTTGGTTCTCAAGCCCGGTGAAGGGCAAAAGCCATGGCATCCGGCGGTGCAGAAATTGTTGGATGAAGCCTGCGACTGGATCGAAAGCGGAGAGAACCTCACCGAGCAGCGCCGTGCAGTTTTGCTGAGCTATATCGATGAGATCGACCGGTTTGGCAAAGACGCCCACACTTGGGGCGAACTGCTGCCATTCAATGTTGCAGCACGCGTGAGAGATCTGGTGCAGATCTGGAGCGACTGTATTACGCTGCGTCAGGACATCGTTTCCGGCTCCCGTCATTCGCTTCGCTGGCGTCGTTATGATGCCCATCTGAAAAGCCGCCCGCAGCACAGAGATTATGGCATGGCCATTCTTTCGGGCTTTGGCGCATTCGTATCGACCGGTGTTGCAACTGCATTCTGGATTGCTACCGGTTGGTCGCAGGGCAGTGCGGCTGCGATGATGGCTGGTATCTTCTGCTGTATCTTTGCAGCGATGGATGATCCGGTTCCGGTCATGCGCAAGTTCGGCTGGTTGCTGCTGATCGTAATTGTTGCAGCCTTCGTTTTTGAGTTTGCACTTCTGCCGCTGGTTGATGGCTTCTTCCCGCTGGTGCTGGTCCTGGGCCTGTTTCTCGTCCCCGCAGGATTGCTCTTGGCAATCCCATCGCAATTCCTGCTTGGCATGGTGCTTTGCGTGAACTTGCCAAACATGCTGATGCTGCAAGGCCATCTCACGCATGATTTTGTAAGCTTTGCCAATGCCAATCTAGCGACTGTTCTGGGTATTGTGATTGCAGCGGTCGTAACGTCGATTGTTCGTTCGGTGGGTGCTGAATGGACAGTGCAGCGTCTGGTTAAAGCAGGCTGGAATGATCTTGCTCTTGCAACTGAACGCAAGCCGGGTCGCCATCGTCGTCAGCGCATGAACCGCTTGCTGCTCAGAATGATTGATCGCATCGGCATGATGACGCCGCGACTGGCTCTGATCCCGTCAGCGGATATCGCCAAGGTCGATCTGCTGCGTGATCTGCGCAATGGTATGAATACGATCGATCTCCAGCAATATCGGACGAAGCTGCCTGAACCTTGCCGTGAAGCAGTCGATAGGGTGCTCGACGGCATTGGTGCTCACTATCGCGCGCTTCTGCGCAACAAGAAGGCTGAAACGCGTATCGATATTGACGAGCGGCTTCTTGCGGCCATCGATCACGCTATCGCGGTGATCATTGATCATGGATCGCCAGCAATCGCCAAAAGACCACGTCTGGCGCTGGTCGCCCTGCGCTTCAACCTCTTCCCGAAGGCGCCGCCTTTCCAGTTGCCGCCACAGCCGCAACTGGAACTGCCGCAGGCTGCCTGAGACACGTTCACAGAATGGAAATTTTAGAGTCATGAGACCGGAATTCGACATCTATGGAATCTATCTGCCGAGCCTCGCGGTTCTGGCACTGGGCGCCTATTTCGCGAACTCGTTGATGCAGCGATTGCTCGCACGCGCCCGTTTTTACCGTTTTGTATGGCACAGGCCTCTTTTTGATGCCGCCATGTACTTCTGCATTCTTGGCGCAAGCGCCGTCATCGTAAATGGAATACCACTATGAAGAAGCTTTTTGCACATTCGGGCCGGGTCTTCCTAACCCTCGTCATGGTCACAATGGCAGGGCTTCTCGGCTGGCATCTCTGGGATTATTATATGAACGCGCCGTGGACACGCGACGGCAAGATCCGCGCCGATGTGGTGCGTCTTGCTCCCGATGTTTCGGGTCTGGTGAGCGAGGTTCTGGTGCACGACAATCAAGACATCAAACAGGGTGACGTGATTTTCCGCATCGATCAGGCACGCTACAAGCTTGCATTGCAGCAGGCAGAAGCAAAGCTTGCCAGCAGCAAGGCTGCACTCGATATGGCCAATCGTGATCTTACCCGCTATCGCAAGCTGAATGACACCACGGTTACGCAGCAGAAGATGGAGCAGATCGAGACCACGACGATGCAGGCCGAGGCCACCTATCGTCTGGCCGAACTCGACCATGATCTCGCATCGCTCAATCTGGAACGTTCGTCTGTCAAGGCGCCTGTAAATGGTGTCATCACCAATTTCTCGCTTCAGCCTGGCGATTATGTAACTACCGGTTCCGCAGTCACGGCGCTGGTCGATACGGACTCGTTTTACGTCTCGGGTTACTTTGAGGAAAACAAGCTTGAACGCATTAATATCGGCGATCCGGTTGTGATCGACGTGATGGGCAGCAAACTGAAGCTTAAGGGGCAGGTCGAGGGTATCGCTGGCGGTATCGAAGATCGTGAACGCAGCGATTCAACAAGCCTTCTGGCCAATGTTTCACCGACATTTAACTGGGTGCGCCTGGCGCAGCGCGTTCCTGTGCGTGTGAAGCTCGAAGATGTGCCGCAGGGTGTTCATCTTGTTGCAGGCCGCACCGTCAGCGTGTCTGTGGTCAATTGATCAATCGAACAAACCAATCAAGTGAAAGCCCGGCTTGTTGTCCGGGCTTTTTTTATGGTAGCTCTTTTTACCGCGGTTCCAGTTCAGAATGAATCGTTGGAACCGCTGTAACTGTTTGTTTTTGCGCATTATCCGACGCAAAGCCGCTTCGCACTTTTGCTGGAAATGCTATAAGCAAAAGCTTGGGGTCTGAGAAATGAGCGTGTTGGTCGTTCAGAATTATCCCGATTCAGGACTGGGGCAGATTGAGCCGATCCTGATTGAAGCGGGGCATACAATCGATGTCAGGCATGCCTATAATCGCGATACGCTTCCCGCGGATGACAGTGAGCATGAGGCCCTGATCGTGCTTGGTGGCGAGCAGAACGCGCTTGCCGACGGCGATTATCCTTATTTCCCTGATCTGCTCAATCTTATTCGGGCCTTTGGCGATAAAGACAAGGCTGTGCTTGGTATCTGTCTTGGCAGTCAGCTCGTCGCACGCGCCTATGGTGGCGAAAATATCCTTGACCGCCCGATGGAATTTGGCTGGCATGAGGTACGGCTGACGGAGCAGGGGCAGAGCGATCCTGTCCTGTCTGCGGCAGGTTCAGCTTTCCCTATTTTCCACTGGCACCGGGATACATTTTCCTTGCCGGAGGATGCCATTCATATGGCGGTCAGCGATATGACCGCTCATCAGGCCTATCGCATCGGGCGTGCAACTTATGGCACGCAGTTTCATTTTGAGGCCGACACCAAACTGGTCGTTGAATGGAGTGAAACGCTCAGCGATATGATCGCCGAATTTGATTCTAAGTGGGCGACAGAGCTTCCGGTTAATCTCCGGCAATCGGGCGTTGTAGCTGACAAGGCTGGGGCCGCTTTGGCGCGCGCCTGGGCCAGTCTTATCGATAGCAATCGCTAAAAAGTTGCCTGCAAACAACACTCTGAGCTAATAAGGCGTTGCGACTTTGCCACAGGGCAAAACCATTTAGGTTTTTCCCTCAGAAAGCGACAATTGTAGTTCGTTCGTTCAGTTGCGGGTAACTTTTTTCAGGTGTAACTGAAGCCAACTTCCGGGCGGTCAGTGATCAGGCAAGGTGCAAGCCTTGGCTATTAGGAAAGCTCGGTTCATCGTTTCCCCCGATAACCTCGAAAGAGTTTTCGACCATGACCGCTAAGCATGCCGCACTCCTCACCGTCCTGATGATTTCTGCGATCGTGTTCATGGCAGTTGGCATTTTCACCGTCGATGCCGGTAACAGCATGACCTCCACCGACGGCTACGGCATTTCCAGCGCGCGTTAAATTACAGATTTAGCGGCGGGACCAGTCGCTTCCAGAAAACGCTTTTCTAGGCCATCGATCACGATGGCTGACAGCTTTCCGCTTTTCCAGGCATAGGTATCGAGGTTGACCCGGTTCGGTTGAACATCGATTGCGCTCTGCGGCGTATGTCCGTGGATGATGACCTTTTCCAGCGGATCAGTCCATTTCAGAAACAGTGTCCTGATCCACATCAGATCGTCACGATCCTGCGTGTCGAGAGAAACTGCCGGGTTCACACCAGCATGGCAGAAGAAGAAATCACCAAAGCTCACTGAAGATGGCATTGAGCGTATGTAGTCGACATGCGCTTGCGGAACGTTGTCCACGAGCTGCCTGTATCCTGCTGTAGCCGACGCCGGGTCCGTATAATCGACCTCAACGCCGTATGATCGGGCGGTGTCGCTGCCGCCATGAAGCGCAAAAATGCCGTTCGTATCGCCGGTCGCCAGATAGCGCAGAAAGCCATCGTCATGATTGCCAATCAGCGAGAGAATGCGGGGATCATGTGTTGATGAGTGGATCAGAAAATCCAGTACACCTTTAGAATCCGGTCCCCGGTCGATATAGTCACCAAGGTGAATGATGCGCCAGTCATGCGTTGGGTTGCGATCAATATCTGCATGGATCAGACCATGCATATCCTGCAAGAGATCAAGGCGACCATGCACATCGCCAATGGCATAAAGCCGAATGCCTTCCGGCCCTTTCGCGTCCTTTAGTGTAACGCCACTCATAGATCACTGCCTTCTTTCACTTCTTTTCCGGCGCGCTGGCGGTAGCGCAGTCGTGATACGCGCTCGCGCTCATCGTTCAACTCACGGTCGTGGGTGGCTTGTTCGACGAAGCGGATATGCTTCTGCACCGCTTCGCGCGCTGCTTGCGGGTTGCCAGCAATAACGGCGTCGTAAATGGCGCGATGCTGTGACAGCAGCATGTCAGCGACACCGGGATAGCTGTAAATAAGACTGCGATTGTAGAAAACGCCATCTTTCAGCAGCTGATAGCAGGAACGCAAAGTGTGCAGCAGCACGATATTGTGGGCTGCTTCACCAATCGCATTGTGAAACTCGACATCGAGCTGCGCACCCTTATCAAGATCGCTAGCGCTGTTGGCGTCTTCCATAGCGGTCATGATTTCCGCGAGGAGTGCCTTGTCAGCGGAGGTTGCACGCAGCGCCGCATATTCGGCAGCCACGCTTTCAATCTCACGGCGATATTCGAGATAGTCGGTCGTCGCTTTTCGATGTTCGCCGAAAAGCTTCACAACAGGGGCGCTGAAAACCTGACCGATGACATCGGCCACAAAGGTTCCGCCGCCGTGACGGGAAGTGAGAAGGCCAGCATTTTCAAGTCGTTTGAGCGCATCGCGCAGGATCGGGCGAGATATATCGAGTTGTCGCGCAAGCTCGCGTTCGCCGGGCAGACGGTCGCCGCCGCGCAGAACACCCTCGAGAATCAAACTCTCAATCTGGTGCACAACATCATCCGCCGTGCGGCTTGCATGAATGCGGGAAAAAATTGTCTCGGCCATGCCGTCTGCTGCCTCCGTCATGGCTGCAAATTATCCCTAAGCCGTCGGGCGGGCAACGGGTCTCTACAGTTGATAAATAAAAACCCCGGAAACGTTGCTTCCGGGGTTTATAAAGAGTTAGGCCTGTTATCAGGCCTTCTTGCGCTTGCGGCCAGAAACGAAAACAACAATACCAGCAACGAGGCCATACATCGCCCATTTGAAGGGCAGGACGTCTGCGGTTTCGCTGCGGATTGGAAGAACAGTGACGGTGCCGGGGCGGCTTTCAAATCCAGTTTTGCCTTCGGACTTTGCCTGTTCGATCTGCTGCGGGGAAACAACCCATTCAGCGCCGCGCGACTTGTCATAATACATGAAGCCGCAACCGACGATAACGGCCACGACGAGTGCGAAAATCAGGCGGGGTACTGTGTTCATTGTCATTCCTTAATATTGTTTGGCGAACGGCAAACGCTGTCGCGATCACGCGACGGGCGCTTTATTACGCAATCGTGCCGTCCCCGTCTATTATTTAGACATGCCTTGTGGAGAACTGCCGCTCTCCCAGTAAGGCACTGGTCCATAAAGATCTGCCAGATAGTCTATGAAAAGTCGCACTTTAGCGGGCAGGAACTGTTTGGAGGGGTAAACCGCGTGGATGGCGACATTTCGCGATGCGGCGTATTCCGGCAGAACCTGCACCAGCCTGCCTTCTGCGAGCTCAGGGCCGATGTCCCAGGTTGAACGCTGTGCAATTCCAAGACCGGCCAGCACTGCCTCGCGCACCATTTCGCTTGAATTGGTCTGGAGCGGTCCGACGGGGCGAATTGTTATTGGTCCCTTTGGACCTTCAAGCCGCCATGGATCGTTGTTGTGCGGTGCGAGGCAGATATGATCGGCGAGATCTTCGATCGTCTGCGGTGTGCCACGTTCTGCAATATAATGCGGGGATGCCGCGAGAATTCTGCGCACAGGTGCGAGACGGCGGGCCACAAGCGTTGAGTCGGATAATTCGCCAATCCGGATGGCGAGATCATAACCGTCACCGACAATATCGACCATTTCGTCTGAAAGCTGCATATTGACGGTGAGGTCGGAATTGGCGCGCATGAATGGCACCAGATAAGGCGCGATATGCATACGTCCGAAAGTGGTGGGAGCGGAGATTTTCAGCGTCCCGCGCGCATCGGCTGACCGGCGGGCGACAAAGGCCTCCGCTTCTTCGATATTGCCGAGAATGCCAAGAACGCGCTCATGATAGCCTTGGCCTGCTTCGGTGAGTGCAATCTGACGCGTCGTACGTTGGAGCAAGCGGGTGCCAAGCCGCTCTTCAAGCCGACCGAGCCGCTTGGAAACCACAGCAGGCGACAGGCCGAGATCACGCGCTGCTGCAGACATACTGCCGGTTGCGACAACGCGTGCGAAAATCTCCATATCGGCCAGACTGCTCATCATGATAGTTTCAAACCCTCCCCGACAGCTTTATGTGCTGACCCCATCTAGCCGAGGCCTCGTCGGGATCGCAAGGCGATTATGCCGCAGTGTCAAAACTGTTTCGCCATAGCCAAGATTGGTAAAATTAGTTTACCAGCTATGTGAAGTCGCTGGGAGGCGGAGGAATATATGAGCGGATTGGTCATGCCGGAGCCGGATGCGGCCGTCTTGCAAAGACGGGCTAGCATCGTTGCCGACTTGCGCAATATCGTGCCGGGTGAGGGCGTTGTCGATACTGTTAATGCGATGCGTGTGTTTGAAAGCGATGGGCTGACAGCACATCGTTCTCTGCCGCTGGTCGTTGTCCTGCCCGAAACCGTCGATCAAGTCTCAGATGTTCTGCGCTATTGTCATGACAATGGTATTCGCGTGGTGCCGCGCGGAGCTGGCACATCGCTGTCCGGCGGTTCGATGCCGCTGGCTGATGCTGTGCTGCTTGGCATGTCGCGCTTCAATCGTATTCTCGAAATCGATTATCCCAATCGCGTTGCAGTCGTACAGCCGGGGGTAACGAATCTCGGCATTACAAAAGCTGTTGAGCATGAAGGTTTTTACTATGCGCCTGATCCATCCTCGCAGATTGCCTGCTCAATAGGCGGAAATGTTGCGGAGAATGCTGGTGGCGTGCATTGCCTGAAATATGGTCTCACCGCCAACAACGTGCTTGGCATTGAAATGGTGCTGATAACTGGCGAAGTCCTGCGCCTTGGCGGCAAGCATCTGGATAGCGAAGGTTATGATCTTCTGGGGCTGATGACCGGCTCGGAAGGTCTGCTTGGGGTGGTGACGGAAATCACCGTTCGTATTCTGCAGAAGCCTGAAACCGCGCGTGCTGTCATGGTCGGCTTTCCATCAAGTGAGCAGGCGGGCCGGTGCGTGGCCGATATTATCGGCGCAGGGATCATTCCGGGTGGCATGGAAATGATGGACCGGCCTGCCATTCGCGCAGCCGAAGACTTTGTTCGTGTTGGCTATCCGCTTGATGTCGAGGCACTGCTGATCGTCGAACTCGATGGGCCGCCGATTGAAGTTGACCATTTGATCGGAGCGGTCGAGAGCATTGCGCTTAAGAATGGCTCGACCACCTGCATTCTTTCGCAGTCGGAAGAACAGCGGCTGGCTTTCTGGGCGGGTCGTAAAGCTGCTTTCCCGGCGGTGGGGCGCATTTCGCCGGATTATCTCTGTATGGATGGGACCATTCCACGCAAAGAACTGCCGCGCGTTTTGTCCGGAATGCGCGAGTTATCCGAAAAATACGGGCTTCGGGTCGCTAATGTGTTTCATGCGGGTGATGGCAATCTGCATCCACTTATCCTCTATGATGCAAATATTCCCGGAGAGCTGGAGGCTGCTGAAGATTTCGGCGCCGACATCTTACGTCTTTGCGTGAAGGTTGGCGGCGTGCTGACGGGCGAGCATGGCGTGGGTATCGAAAAGCGCGATCTCATGCCAGAGATGTTCAACGAAATAGATCTCGACCAGCAGATGCGTGTGAAATGTGCGTTTGATGCCAAGCACCTGCTCAATCCCGGCAAGGTCTTTCCGCAATTGCGCCGCTGTGCCGAGCTTGGTCGTATGCATGTGCATCGCGGCGAGCTGGCTTTCCCCGACCTTCCGCGTTTCTGATCTGTGGTTATGAAAATGACTAATGCAAATACCTTGATACCGCAGGATGAATCGGGTGTCGTCGAAGCGGTCCAGTGGGCACTCGGCACGTCAACGCCGCTGGAGATTATCGGCAACGGCTCAAAGCGTGGGATAGGTCGCCCGGTGCAGGCTGAGCATGTTCTGGATGTGTCGCAGCTTTCAGGCATAACACTCTATGAGCCAGATGAGCTGGTGCTTTCGGCGAAGGCTGGAACCCCCGTTTCCGAGATCGAAAAACTGCTGGCGGCAAGCCAACAGTGCTTTCATTTTGAACCGATGGATTATGGTCCACTGCTTGGCGGTGAAGCAGGTCGTGGCACAATTGGCGGTGTGCTGGCTGCCAATCTGTCGGGGCCGCGTCGGTTGAAGGCGGGCGCTGCCCGCGATCATATCCTGGGCGTGCGGGTGGTTTCGGGCCGAGGTGAATTGTTTAAATCCGGTGGGCGTGTCGTCAAGAATGTCACCGGTTACGATCTTTCCAAAGGCATGGCCAATTCCTGGGGTACGCTGGGCGTGGCAACGGAAGTTACATTCAAAGTTCTACCCAAGCCTGAGACTTCTATGACGCTTGCTGTTCGCGGGCTGGATGACGAGCAGGCTGCTCGCGTCATGGCTATGGCGATGGGATCGCGCGAGGAAGTGGCATCAAACGCTCATTTGCCGCCCACTGTCGCCAATCGCTTTCTCGACGGCAAGCTCGGCTGGGAAGCCGCAACCATTCTGAGGCTGGAAGGCTTTGCGCCGTCGGTCGCACATCGGAGCAGGCAATTACAGGCTCTGTTAGGCAGGGTAGGGGCAATCGACGTGATTGATGAGCCTCAATCGACACAGCTCTGGACAGAAGTTCGCGATGTGCTGCCCTATGCGCAGGCTGGTGATAATCGTGTGGTCTGGCGTGTATCAATGGCACCGTTGCAAGGCTGGCGTATGATTGATGAGTTTCGCCGCCATGCAGGCGTCGATGCCTATTATGATTGGCAAGGTGGTTTGATCTGGATGCGGATGGAAGCCGAGCCGGAAGCAGGCACGCTGCGGAAGCTGATCGCCAAATATGGCGGCGGCCATGCAACGCTGATACGCGCACCGGAATTTGTGCGAGCCAATACGGACGTATTTGAGCCGCAACCAACAGCGCTTGCAGCGCTTTCACAGAGGCTGAAACATCAGTTTGATCCGGAGAACATTCTTAATCCGGGACGTATGTATCCTGAGCAGGCGGGAGCGTGAGCCATGCAGACCCATTTCAGCCCCGAACAATTGCTCGATCCGGGTGTTAACGAAGCAGATAAAATCCTGCGTAAATGCGTGCATTGCGGCTTCTGCACGGCGACCTGTCCGACCTATGTGACGCTTGGCAATGAACTCGATAGTCCACGCGGGCGCATTTATCTTATCAAGGATATGCTCGAAAACGGACGTCCGGCGGATGAAGAAGTCGTGCGCCACGTTGATCGCTGTCTATCGTGCCTTTCCTGCATGACGACCTGTCCATCGGGCGTCAATTATATGCATCTGGTCGATCATGCGCGTGCGCATATCGAAAAGACCTACAAGCGTCCATTCATGAACCGCTTTCTGCGCGGGGTTCTGGCGCAGGTTCTGCCCTATCCGGGCCGGTTTCGGATGGTACTCAAGCTCGCCAAACTCGGGCGACCATTTGCTCCGCTTATGCGGAAAAACGCGAGCCTGAAGCCTATCGCAGCCATGCTGGAACTCGCACCGCAAAATCTTCCCGCCAAAGCCGATCCTCTACCAATAAGCGTGGCCAAGGGCGAAAAGCGCGGGCGTGTTGCGATCCTGAATGGCTGCGCGCAACCTGTGCTTAATCCCGGCATCAATGCCGCGACACTGAGATTGCTCAATCGGTTTGGCATTGAAGTGGTGGCGCCAAAGGATGAAGGCTGCTGTGGTTCACTCGTTCACCACATGGGGCGCGAAGAGCAGGCGCTCGATCAGGCCCGGCACAATGTCGATGTCTGGACGCGGGAGATTGAGACGGGCGGTCTTGATGCGATTATCGTGACAGCGTCGGGCTGTGGAACGACGATCAAGGATTACGGTTACATGCTGCGGCTCGACCCAGCCTATAAGGATAAAGCTGCGCTCGTATCATCGCTCGCCAAGGATATTACCGAGTATCTGACGACCATCGAACTACCGCAACCCGAAGAACCGAAGGTGCTGACGGTTGCCTATCATTCGGCCTGCTCCATGCAGCATGGCCAGAAGATTCTACGTCAACCGAAAGACCTGCTTTCAAAAGCGGGTTTCACGGTGAAAGAGCCATTGGAAGGACATCTCTGCTGCGGTTCGGCGGGCACCTATAATATTATGCAGCCGGAGATCGCGACCAAACTTCGTGATCGCAAGGTCAGGAATATTGAGGCGACCGGAGCCGATCTGATTGCGACTGGCAACATTGGTTGTATGACGCAGATCGCAACAGGCAGTAAGCTGCCGATTGTGCACACGATTGAATTGCTTGACTGGGCCTATGGCGGGCCAAAGCCCATTGTGCTTTCAGGTTCCAGCCTTCATTGACCGGGCATGTTTGAGCGGAAAGCCCTTGAAGCTTTTCGTTTCCTTCAGCACGAAAGTCGTCTGCATTTCCTTGATGCGGGGCAGGCGACGTAGCGTGGACATTGCAAAATCCGCATAGGTATCGAGATCGTGCGATACGACTTGCAGCAGAAAGTCGGCGTCACCGGCGATGCTGTAACAGGTGATGACTTCATCAAGGCTCATCAGTTCAGCCGCAAATTGCTCGGCTTCCGCTTCACTGTTACTATCGATTTTGATGCGGACGAAAGCCAGAACGCCAAGTCCAATTGCCTTGCGATCCAGCGTGGCGCGATAACCCTGTATAACGCCGTCTTCCTCCAGTTTGCGAACTTTGCGCCAACTTGGAGAAGTGGACATGCCGACCTGATCCGCGAGAGCCTGATTTGTGAGGCGACCGTCATCCTGCAAGGCTTCGAGAATCCTGATGTCAGATGTATCGAGTATACTCATGTAGATTTACCTCAGAATCGACTATTTCTGGTAAAGTCTACCATAAATCTATCTAAGGCGGGACAGATAGGCAGGATTGACCTCGTGATGCGGTGTATTTCTCGATGAGAAATTTCTGTTTCAGGAGCCGTTATGCACGAAGATTTACGCCTCGCCATTATTGTTAATCCAGAACTGCCGCTGGGACTGCTCGCCAATACAGTTGGCGCGATTTCGATTGGGCTGGGTGCGAAGCTGCCCTTCATTGCCGCCCGACAGCTGGTCGATAAAGCGGGCGTCGCAATCGACATCAGCTCGGATCGTCCCGTGCCGATCCTGCAGGCTGATGCGGAAACTATTCGGGCCATCGCATTAAAAGCAGCAGGCTTTGAAGAACGGCAGTCTGTTGTAGCCTTCCCTTCCTTTGCGCGTTCGCTGCATGTTTATGCAGAATATGAAGCGGCTTTTCCTAAAAAGGAACTTGCGACCGAGGTAATTGACGGGCTGGGAATTGCAGGCCCATCAAAATGGGTGCGCTCGCTAACGGGCAGCTTGAAACTGCTGAGATAGAGCATTTCGAACGTTTCAGCTTTAATGCGAAATGCTCTATCTTTTGTTTGTGCGCATGTCTTTGCCCCAAAACCGGTTCCCACTTTTGGGAGACATGCTGTAAAAAAGCCCGGAGAAAACTCCGGGCTTTTCATTTCCACTAAACCACCGAGAACGTCGCTGGATTCGGTCCGATACGACCGTCTGTCTTGTCCAGCTTGGTAATTGCATCATGGTCAGTGCCATTGAGGCTGAAGTCGAAAACTTCGAAGTTTTGCTTGATGCGCGCTGGTGTAACCGACTTTGGAATAACGATATTGCCGGTTTCGATATGCCAGCGCAGGATAACCTGAGCGACTGACTTGCCGTGCTTTTCAGCAATCGTTTTCAGCGTCGGGTTTTCAAGAATAGTGCCCTGTCCAAGCGGGCTCCAGGCCTCGGTTGCGATGTTGTGCTTGCTGTGGAACAGGCGCAGCTCATCCTGCTGGAATTGCGGGTGCAGTTCGATCTGGTTGAGAACCGGAACAACGTCGCTTTCCTTGAGAATGCGTTCAAGATCAGCGGTGCGGAAGTTCGACACGCCGATCGATTTGGCACGGCCTTCTTCCTTGATCTTGATGAAAGCGCGCCATGTTTCCATGAAAAGGTCTTTGGATGGGAGCGGCCAATGGATCAGGTAAAGATCAACATAGTCCGTGCCGAGCTTCTTGAGGCTTTCGTCAAAAGCTTTGAGAGTGGACTCATAACCCTGTTCTTTGTTCCAGAGCTTGGTCGTCAGGTAAATATCGCTGCGGGCAATGCCGGACTCGTTGATTGCCTTGCCGGTGCCTTCTTCGTTGCCATAAATGGCAGCGGTATCGATGTGCCGGTAGCCCACCTTCAGCGCTTCGCTGACGGCCGAGATGGCTTCATCATTGCCCACCTGCCAGACACCATAACCGAGCTGCGGAATGTGATTGCCGTCGTTCAGTTTTACCGCCGGTACGGTCATGTTAAGTCCTTCCCTCTTACATATATTCTCGTCATTTTGCTTCCACAGCATATGGGCGTTCGCATGAAAAGTGAAAGACCTTTCGTCTGCCTTTGTGCGTTAAGGCGGACGCTTTTCCTATAAAAACGTCAAAAGTTTCAATTCGATGACAAAAAGCCGCCGTCGCTTGTTTGCAACGGCGGCCTGAACTGACCTCGAATGAAGGGTTTGCGGTGGCTCCCGTCAGCGAACGACGACGTGGGTGCCCACAGGAACGCGACCATAGAGGTCGGTCACATCTTCGTTACGCATACGGAAACAGCCGGAAGACATGGCTTTACCGATGGTCCAAGGCTGATTGGTGCCGTGAATGCGGTACAGCGTGGAACCGAGATAAAGTGCGCGAGCGCCAAGAGGATTGTTGATGCCACCCTTCATCTGCGCTGGCAGGATGCGGCCCTTCTTGCGTTCGCGTGCGATCATTTCCTTTGGCGGTGTCCATGTAGGCCATTCGGCCTTACGGCTCACTTTCTGTGTGCCCTTCCAGCCAAAGCCTTGCTTGCCGACGCCGATGCCATAGCGGCGAGCCTGACCGTTGCCTTCAACGAGATAAAGAAAACGCTTGTTTGTATCGATGACCAGAGTTCCCGGCTTTTCGCCGCCGGAATACGATACGACTTGCGGCAGGAACATTGGGTCGAGCTGCTGCTTCTTGCGGACCACTTTTGCCGGATTGTCAGCAGGGCGCTGCTGGCTTACGCTCTGATAACGTGCCTTCGGTGGCTGCTTTTGCCGGACAACGGCGCGCTTTTGCGGTTGCGCTGCATCAAGTGTTGGCAAGACACGAACCGCTGGTCCATTGAGCTGGGCGATCCAGCGCTGAGATGTTTGATTGTCGACGCGAACCGGTGGTTGAGTCGCGTAACGATCATTGGCAAAAGCCATGCTGGTGGTCACAATGGAAACGGCGATTGCCGCAAGTGAACCGATCAAAAGCAGATGACGTGGTCGCATAAGCCAAATCCGTCTGTTTTGCGTCCTGCATTCACGCTGACGCTGTTACCCGTCGCACTCCTGACAGCTCCTGTCAGGAGAACGGCCCCGAATTTCATGGGCCCATTGTGCCGGGCAATGGAATCATAAAGGTAAATTTTGCTGCGTGTCGGGCTCTGGCTCGTCGCAAATTAAAGTTGTGGTTAGCAGCAAGTTGCGCGACATGATTAAAAATCGATAAAAGTCTGGAGACCAGAAATGAGCGATACGGTGCAGGAAAAGACTGGCTTGATCGTCAATGCAGACGGCAAAATGCGCTGTTTCTGGCCGGGCGAACTCCCGGATTATATTGCCTATCACGACAATGAATGGGGCGTTCCGGTTACAAACGATCATCGCCTGTTTGAGAAAATTTGCCTTGAAGGTTTCCAGTCGGGTCTGTCTTGGCTGACGATTTTGCGCAAGCGTGAAAATTTCCGAGCGGCTTTTGACGGTTTCGATTTTCATCGTGTCGCGCTTTATGACGACAAGGATATTGAACGTCTGCTTGGCGATAATGGCATCGTCCGTCACCGGGGCAAAATCGTCTCCACCATCAATAATGCCAAACGTGCCATCGAGCTTGTGAAAGAAAAAGGCTCTCTGGCTGCTTATTTCTGGTCGTTTGAACCGGGTGCAGAGGATCGTCCGCAGGTTGTGGATTATCCGACTTTGTCCGCTAATCCGACCACAGCGACTTCAACGCGTATTTCCAAAGATCTCAAAAAACGCGGCTGGTCTTTTGTCGGGCCAACGACTGTTTATGCCTTCATGCAGGCCATGGGGCTGGTCAACGATCATATTGAAGGCTGTCATTGCCGCCCGAATATTGAAAAACTTCGTCAGGATTTGAAGCGGCCGCAATAAACAGTGCATCCCGAAAAGTGTGAATCGGTTTTCGGATAAGATGCGCGATAAAACTAAGAATTATCGCGCTGATTGCGCCGGATTCGGTTTTCTGTCACAACCACCGGGTTTCGTTCTGAGCCTTGTTTCAGGAGTGAGGAAGATGGATCTGACGTCGCTTGCAGTCTTTGCCGGAATTTTGATGGTTGCAGCTGGCACGCCGGGTCCAAACATTGGCGCGCTGGTAGCCCGTGTGATCAGCTGTGGCCATAAGGGCGTTTTTCCATTCATGCTCGGTCTCTGGATCGGCGATGCCGTCTGGTTGTCTCTCGCTGTCTGGGGGCTTTCAACGCTGGCGCAGAATTTCCACACGGTCTTTCTCGTGCTTAAATATGGTGGCCTCGTCTATCTGGCCTATCTCGCCTGGAAAATGTGGTTTGCGCCTGTCAGCGATCTTACCAATGAAGAAATTATCCCGCGCCGCAATGAGGCTGGGGGTCTTTTCCTGAGTGCGCTGGCGATCACGCTCGGCAATCCGAAGATCATGGTTTTCTATGTTGCCATCCTGCCGACCGTGATTGATCTCACCGGCGTTTCGATCCTTGGCTGGGGCGAACTGCTGCTGGTTATGTTCATGGTTCTGGCCGTTGTCTATAGTGCTTGGGTGCTGCTGGCCGTGCAGGCACGCCGCTTTTTGCGCACCCCGCGCATGGTCAAGATTGCCAATCGCACATGCGCCGGAATGATGGCTGGCGTGGCCGTTGCCATCGCCACGCGCTGATCGCGCTTTTTAAAGCTCTTCCTGCACTTGCCGCACCCGGTTTGATGCGTTAGGAAACCGGCAACGTATTTGCCGGATTTTCCGGCGCAACATGAACAAAATCAGCGATCAGGCAGGAAAAATGGCCGATAAAGCGGACAAGATGAAGGCGCGGTTGCCGCGCGGATTTGTCGATCGGGTGCCGGATGATCTGCGCGCCACCGAAAAGATGACGGCGACCATCCGCGAAGTCTACGACCTCTATGGTTTTGAGCCGGTGGAAACGCCGCTCATCGAATATACCGATGCGCTCGGAAAGTTCCTGCCGGATCAGGATCGCCCGAATGAAGGTGTGTTCTCGTTTCAGGACGACGACGAGCAGTGGCTGTCGCTTCGCTACGATCTGACTGCGCCGCTGGCGCGGTTCGTTGCTGAAAACTACGAAAGCCTGCCGAAGCCTTATCGCAGCTATCGCAACGGTTGGGTTTTCCGCAACGAAAAGCCGGGTCCAGGTCGTTTCCGCCAGTTTATGCAGTTCGATGCCGATACAGTTGGCGCGCCAAACGTCTCTGCTGATGCTGAAATGTGCATGATGATGGCCGACACGGTTGAACGCCTTGGCATTGCGCGCGGCGATTATGTGATCCGCGTCAACAACCGCAAGGTTCTCGACGGCGTGCTCGAAGCCATTGGCCTTGAAGGCGATGCGAATGCTGGCAAGCGCCTCAATGTTCTTCGTGCCATCGACAAGCTCGACAAGTTTGGCGCTGACGGCGTTCGTCTTCTGCTGGGCAAAGGCCGTCTTGACGAAAGCGGCGATTTCACCAAGGGCGCTGAACTGCCCGATGCGGCCGTGGAAAAGGTTCTGGCCTTCACCGCTGCAGGTGGTGCAACCGGTGCTGAAACCATTGCCAATCTGCAGGCCGTTGTTGCTGGCAACGCCAAGGGCGAAGAAGGCGTGAAAGAGCTTGCCGATATGGAAGCTCTGTTTGACGCTGGCGGCTATGAAGGTCGCGTGAAGATCGATCCTTCGGTCGTGCGTGGTCTTGAATATTACACCGGCCCTGTATTTGAAGCCGAGCTTCTGTTTGATGTCACCAACGAAGATGGCCAGAAGGTTGTGTTCGGTTCCGTTGGCGGTGGCGGTCGTTATGACGGTCTGGTTTCGCGCTTCCGTGGCGAGCCGGTTCCGGCAACGGGCTTCTCCATCGGTGTTTCGCGTTTGATGACAGCGCTGAAAAACCTCGGCAAGCTTGATGTGTCCGACGTGGTTGGCCCTGTCGTCGTGCTGGTCATGGACAAGGATGCGCAGAGCCTTGGTGGCTATCAGAAGATGGTTTCTCAGCTGCGTCAGGCAGGCATCCGCGCTGAAATGTATGTCGGTGGTTCCGGCATGAAAGCGCAGATGAAATATGCAGACCGTCGTGATGCGCCATGCGTCATCATTCAGGGTTCGCAGGAGCGTGAAGCAGGCGAAGTTCAGATCAAGGATTTGATCGAAGGCAAGCGCATTTCTGCCGAGATCGAAGACAATGCAACCTGGCGCGAAAGCCGCCCGGCGCAGGTCACTGTCAAGGAAGAGGGCATCGTTGCGGCAGTGCGCGAAATCCTAGAAGCGCAAGCTCGCGATCGCGCACAGCAGGCGAAGTGACGGATAACATGGCAGGTCAACGCACATCTTTAGTCTTCACGACGCTTCGCGGGCAGCTTGGTGCCAGCGAGGCTGAGCTTGTCGATATTCCGCTGATCCAACCTGCCGATCCGTTTCTGGATATGGCGGGCGAAGATTTGCGCCGCCGTATCTTTCTCACAGAAAATGAAAATGGTGACAGCCTTTGCCTGCGTCCGGAATTTACCATTCCGGTCTGCCGCAATCATATTGCGCTGAATGCTGCAACGCCGAAGCGTTATGCCTATCTCGGTGAAGTGTTCCGCCAGCGTCGCGATGGTGCGGCTGAGTTTCTTCAGGCAGGCATCGAGGATCTCGGTGCAACCGACGAAGCGGTATCGGACGCGCGTTCGATTGCCGATGCGCTTGCCTGTGTTCATGCCGCAGCTCCCAATGCCAAGCTTGAAATCGTACTGGGCGATCAGTCTGTTTTTGCAGGTATGTTGAAAGCTTTGGGTCTTCCGCAAGGATGGCGCAAGAAGTTGCTGCGTGCCTTTGGCGATGCACATACGATGGAAGCAGCTTTTGCCGAGCTGACAGGCGAACAGCGCACAGATCCGTTGCCGGAACATTTGGCTGGATTGGTTGCCGAAGGTGACGAGGCAGGGCTGGCACGTATGCTGGAAGCAGAAATGCTCGAAGCTGGCATGTCGCCGGGCGCGGGACGTACGCCTGCGGAAATCGCCCGTCGCCTCATTGAAAAAGAAGATCTGGCTGCGGCCCGTTTCCCTTCATCTGCGCTTGATGTGTTGAAGCGTTTTCTTTCTACCCGCGTTTCGCTTGAAGCTGCCACCATTACGCTGCGGGCTTTTGCGGCTGACAATGCGCTTGATCTGAGCGTTGTTCTGCAAAAGTTTGAAGCGCGCACGGATGCGATTATCGCCGCCGGTATTCATGCCGAAGATATTGTCTACGATGCGTCTTTCGGACGTCCGCTCGATTACTATACGGGGCTCGTTTATGAAATCCGGCAGGCAGGCGGCGACAAGGATATGGTGCTGGCCGGTGGTGGTCGTTACGACCGGCTGTTGACCATGCTCGGTGCATCCGAAAACATTCCGGGCGTTGGTTTTTCAATCTGGCTCGACCGGCTTGAGGCGCTGAGCGGAGAACAATCATGACTGTAACGCTGGCGCTACCGTCCAAAGGACGGCTGAAAGAGCAGACACTCGCCGTGCTGGAAAAGGCCGGATACAAGGTTATTCTGCCTGATGACTCACGCAATTACCGTGCGCGGGTTGAAGGCGAGAACGATCTCGACATTCTGTTTTTGTCGGCGTCCGAAATCGCGCGCGAGCTAGGCTATGGTAGCGTTGATCTGGGCGTCACCGGAGAAGACTTGATCCGTGAAACGCTTGCCCATGCCGATGAGCGCGTGGCGATTGAAGCAGAGCTTGGTTTTGGCCATGCTGACGTTGTGGTTGCTGTGCCTGAAGTCTGGCGCGATGTGACGACCATGGCCGACCTTGATGATGTTGCTGCCGATTTCCGCCAGCGTCATGGTCGCCGTCTGCGCATCGCCACGAAATACTGGCGTCTGACGCAGCAGTTCTTCTCACAGAAGCACGGCATTCAGGTCTATCGCATCGTTGAAAGTCTGGGCGCAACTGAAGGCGCGCCTGCGGCGGGTTCGGCAGATATGATTGTTGATATTACATCGACCGGTTCGACGCTCAAAGCCAATCAGCTCAAAGTGCTTGAAGATGGCGTGATCTTGCGTTCGCAGGCTTGTCTCGTTTCAGCTCGTCGCAGCGATCAGAATAACCGCGTTCTGGATGTGATTGCTCGTATCCGCAAGGGTCTGGCTGGCTAACAATATAGTATTGAATTTAAAAAGCCGGTCTGAATTTCAGACCGGCTTTTTTGTATTTAGAGCGTTTCAGTTTTGATTGAATCGTAGAAAACGCTCTAAATATTTGTTTTACGCGCATCTTGTCCCGAAAACCGCTTCGCACTTTTCGGGATGCGCTCTAGATTTTAGGCTTGCTGCCAATCAAGCCGTAATAGGCGATGTAGATATAGCAGATGATTGGCATCAGGAATGCCAGATGAATGCCCACTTTATCTGCGAGAGCACCCTGAATAAGCGGGATGATCGCGCCACCCACAATGGCCAGACACAGAATGCCCGAACCCTGACTGGTATGCTTGCCAAGACCATGCAGAGCCAGGCTGAAGATCGTCGGGAACATGATCGAGTTGAACAGGCCGATTGCCAGAACCGACCACATGGCAACATGACCTGTGGTGGCAACGGTGATGAGCAGCAGAATAATGGCCATGAGCGCATTGAAAGCCAGCGCCTTGCCGTCATCGATATAACGCATGGCAGCTGCACCGATGAAGCGTCCGAGCATGGCGCCGCCCCAGAAGTAGGAAACGTAGTGCGCAGCCTCAGATTCAGCTAAGCCTGCAACATTTGGATCGTTGAGGAAGTTGACGAGGAAGCTGCCGACACTGACCTCAGCGCCGACATAAACGAACAGGCCGATAGAGCCCAAGACCAGATGGCGATACTGCCAGGCTGAACCATCTTCCTTTGTGAGAGCCGCTGTTTCTTCTTCCTGAACATCCGGGAGTTTCAGGATTGCAAAAACGATTGCGAGAACCGCGAAAGCCAGCGCCAGAAGAAGATAAGGAAACTGAACCGCATCCGCTTGCGCAGAGCTTGCAGCATCACTGGTTGCTGCGGACAGGATCAGGAGTGCACCAAAGGACGGCGCGACGGTTGTGCCGAGTGAGTTGAAAGCCTGTGTCAGTGTCAAACGGCTGGCTGCTGTTTCAGGCGCACCCAGAATGGTGACATAGGGATTTGCCGCCACCTGAAGAATGGTGACGCCAGAAGCCAGCACGAAAAGCGCACCGAGAAACAGTTCGTAAACGCGATAGGATGCAGCCGGAATGAACAGCGCACAGCCGATGGCTGCAATCACCAGACCGGTTACGATGCCCCATTTATAGGAGATGCGTTTGACAAGTGCGCCAGCGGGCAGCGAGACGATGAAGTAAGCACCAAAGAAGCAGAACTGGATCAGCATCGACTGGAAGTAGTTGAGCTGAAAGACGCCTTTAAGATGCGGGATCAGGATGTCGTTGAGACAAGTGATGAAGCCCCACATGAAGAAGAGCATGGTGAGGCTGGCAAGTGCAAAGCTGTAATTGTTGCCCGTATGGGCATCAGCTCGAGGCTGACTGTTCGTTGCGGGTGAAACGGCCATTTTTTCTCTACAAGCTAAGTTATGAGACACGTCTGGGAGGACGATATGTCTTTCCAAAATTAAAATAGGCGGTTGCAATATCTTACAAGATCGTGCGGTGCAATCTTTGCGAGCTCTAAGTAACAGTTCTGTGTCTGGATAAAGCGGATACTAAAAAAGCCGTGCTGATAAAGCACGGCTTTTCAAAGTCAGACATTAGAGCGGGAATTAGCCGCGCTTTGCATCGATTGAGATCGAACCTGCACCCTGCAGGGCGAGAAGGATCAGACCACCAGCGATGGCGAGGTTCTTCTGTGCCATCAGTGCGTTCATGCCTTCAGCAAAGTTCATGTGCGCGACAAGCGTTGCGCCGATGGTGAACAGAGCCACGATTGCAGCAGCAATACGGGTCTGGAAACCAACGAGAATGGCGAGGCCGCCGACGAACTCAACCAGACCAACCAGAACGGCGGTTACAGTTGGAACCGGAAGGCCGAGGCCTGCAAAGTAACCGGCTGTGCCGGAAATTGCAGTCAGCTTGCTGAAGCCAGCGAGAATGAACAGGATCGAAAGAAAGACGCGTGCGACGAGCGTGGCCAGGCCGTTGCTCTGAGGAGTGATAGACGACATCAGGGGAATCTCCAATTAAACTGAGCAACCCAATACCTACTCTACACTGTCAAGAAAAGATAGATATTACTCGACAGTTTGTTCACTAATTGCGCACAATCAATCTGGAGCGATCATTTTTTCTGCACGCACAAGCCGGTCATAATCTTCCTCAGAGACATGGCCGCTCTTCAATGCTTCTTCGCGCAAGGTCGTGCCGTTCTTATGTGCGGTCTTTGCGATCTTGGCAGCATTGTCGTAGCCGATAGCGGGCGCCAAAGCGGTTACGAGCATCAGTGAGCGCTCGAGAAGATCCTTGATGCGGTCTTCGTTGGCTTCAATGCCTTCCACGCAATTGTCTGCAAATGAGACCATGGCATCGCTTAAGATGCGGATCGACTGCAGTACATTATAGGCAATGACCGGCTTGAAAACATTAAGCTCGAAATGTCCCTGGCTTGCAGCAACGGTCACAGTGGTCTGGTTGCCGAAGACCTGTGTTGCCACCATGGTCAGAGCTTCAGCCTGCGTCGGATTAACCTTGCCCGGCATGATCGACGAGCCGGGTTCATTTTCCGGCAGCGACAACTCGCCAAGACCAGAACGTGGACCGGAGCCAAGGAAGCGAATGTCGTTGGCGATTTTGAAAAGATCAGCGGCGAGTGCGTTGAGGCTGCCATGGAAGTTTGCAAGCGCACCGTGGCTTGCAAGCGCCTCAAACTTGTTTGGCGCGGTCTTGAAGCTGAGGCCAGTGATTTCACTGACAGCATCGGCAAAGCCGGTATCGAAGCCTTTTGGCGCGTTGAGACCGGTACCAACCGCCGTGCCGCCCTGTGCCAGCAGGAACACGTCAGCAAGCGACTGTTCAATGCGATGGCGCGCATATTCCAGCGCTGCGCGATAGCCGGAAAATTCCTGCCCAAGCGTAACCGGCGTCGCATCCTGCGTATGCGTGCGGCCAATCTTGATAATGTGCTCGAACGCTACTTCCTTATCCTTGAGCGCTTTGGTGAGGTGTGCCAGAGCAGGATAGAGGCGTTGAACAGTTTCAACTGCCGTTGCGATATGGATTGCAGTCGGGAAAGTGTCATTCGACGACTGGGCCATATTGACGTGGTCATTCGGATGCACCGGCTTTTTCGAGCCAAGTTCGCCGCCCAGAAGCTCAATCGCTCGGTTAGAAATAACCTCATTGGCATTCATGTTTGACTGCGTGCCAGAGCCCGTCTGCCAGACAACAAGCGGGAAATGATCGTCGAGCTTGCCTTCAATCACCTCGGATGCAGCAACGGCGATGACCTGTCCCAGAACCGGATCAAGCTTGCCGAGAGCAATATTCGTTTCAGCTGCTGCGCGCTTGACGACGCCCAATGCATGAACCAGAGGCAAGGGCATACGCTCCCCGCCGATCTTGAAGTTTTGCAAAGAACGCTGTGTTTGAGCGCCCCAATAACGGTCGGCGGCAACATCAATCGGTCCGAAAGTATCTGTTTCGGTACGCGTGGCAGTCATCTTCAGTCTCCGGCTTGTTTCAGGCGGGAGAAATGCCCGCCCGTAGAATCGAGAATAACAGCATTGCTGGATTATTGGCTATGGAATGCTTGCACAGCAAAGCCCTAGCTCTCAATCATTTGATAAAATATGAATATAAAAGTCAAATTTTATCGAGCGCAATAAGCGTTCCAGGTTTAGTTATCCTCGTTGTCGTCATCGCCGTCGTCGGTTTCTGAAATCCATCCGGTCGGCTCAACCTTTTGCTGGGTTTTGCTGTCGGTGAATATCCACCAGCCGGTGTCAGTTTCATCCCAATCACCACCACCGGCTTTCAGCTTATCGAGCGAACGATATTGGCCAACCGATTCATTGCGCTGATCGTCATCATCGATCCAGACCACAGTGACTTTGCGTCCGTCTTTCGGCGCAGTGGCTATCGGCAGTTCTTTGCGCATATGATTATCCATCCCGTTATCAATTCAGATAATCATAGGGCGGAAAAGCGGTGCGACAAGCCGCGGTTCCCAGCGTTTGCGAAGTTCCGCGGCTCGCCGCGAACGATTAGCCGAGGCGTGCGGCTTTCAAGGCATGGCCCCACCATACCAGCTGGTCCAGCATGTTCTTGGCGGCTTCCGCAAGATGTGGGAAATCATCCAGCGTGTTCTCTTTCTTGACCACTGCAAGGTAGTCCGGGAACAGAATATGGACGCCAGTCTTGACCGACATGGATGACATCTCAACTGCGATCATCCGCAGCTGTTCGACAGCGCGTGCACCGCCAACGCCGCCATGGCCGACAAAGCCGATTGGCTTCTGAATCCAGTCACCATAGTCGATAGCGTTTTTCAGAACCGCTGTTGGCGCATGGTTATATTCGGCAGCAGTCAGGATATAGGCGTCAAACTCGCGAAGCTTGGTTTTCCACTTGTCGGCGGTCTCCGCCTGTGCGGTGGTGGTTGCTGTATCGCCATAAAAGCCCATTGGATAATCGGCCAGATCGAGGATTTCGACAGTGAATTCAGGGCGTGCGGCTGCGACCTTCGCAATCCATTCCGCCGATACTGGTGAGAAACGCTGTTCACGGGTGCTGCCGACGATCACTGCAACTTTTAGCTTGCTCATAGATATATCCTTTTTAGTGGTAACCAATGGAGACTAACGCTATACCGGTGACTGGATAAGGCGCAAGGAGGCACTTTTATGAAACCCGGTGACTTCAAGGAAACCAGTGCTTGCAGGGCTGTGACCGATATTTTGTCGCGCGTTGGCGATAAGTGGACGGTTTTGGTTGTGAGTTATCTTGGCAATGGTCCAATGCGATTTAATGAAATCCGCCGCACAGTTGATGGTATTTCGCAGAAAATGCTGACGACAACGCTACGAAATCTCGAGCGCGACGGGTTTGTATCCAGAACTGTTTTCCCGACTATTCCGCCGAAGGTGGAATATGAACTGACGGAAATGGGGCGCGATCTTCTCAAGCCGGTCCGAGGTTTGGGGGAGTGGGCAATCGCCAATGAGGCGCAGGTCATGATGGCGCGGGCGCGTTATGACGCGCGTGCGTCGGGCCGCGATTATAATCAGGCTGAAGCTGCGGAATGAGCGGTCGATGAGCCTATAGTGTAAAAGTGGAAAGGCAGGCTCGCGCCTGCCTTTCCTGTTGCCTGAGACAGGACTTCCAAAGTGCGGGGGCAAACAGGAAGTCCATCTCGTATCGATAGCGATTGACCATGAAAACTGCAGAATGTAAATCAGAAAATGCTAAAATAACCGCAGCTTCCTTAGTAAAGCCCGCGATAGGTAAATTTTCTATAAATCACAAAGAGTTACACAATGTAAGAAAAGCAATCGAATACTGCTTTTCTTACAATTTTATACCTTAAATCTTGCTCATCACTTGCTGTGTGAAGAGGTTCGGAGTTTTAAAACAGGCATAAAAAAACCTCCGGCCAAGACCGAAGGTTTTTCTTTTACAAGCCGTATTGTCGCGGTCGCACAGGCGAAGTCGCCTGTGCTGCGCAATACTCGGATGGATTTCTTAGAAATCCATGCCGCCCATGCCGCCCATGCCGCCAGGCATGCCAGCAGGAGCTGCATCCTTCTTAGGCAGTTCAGCGATCATGGCTTCGGTGGTGATCAGGAGACCAGCAACCGATGCTGCGTTCTGCAGGGCGGTACGAACAACCTTAACCGGGTCAACAACGCCAGCCTTGATCAGGTCGCCGAATTCGCCATTGGCAGTGTTGTAGCCATAGGTGTCCGAGCCGTTTTCAAGGATCTTGCCAACGATAACCGAAGCTTCTTCACCAGCATTGGTCGTGATCTGGCGAGCAGGAGCCTGCAGAGCGCGACGAACGATGTTGATGCCAGCTTCCTGGTCAGCGTTTGCACCCTTAGCAACGATCTGCGACGAAGCGCGGAGCAGAGCGGTACCACCACCAGCAACGATACCTTCTTCAACCGCAGCGCGGGTTGCGTTCAGGGCGTCGTCAACGCGGTCCTTCTTTTCCTTAACTTCGATTTCCGTTGCACCGCCAACGCGGATTACGGCAACGCCACCAGCGAGCTTGGCAAGGCGTTCCTGAAGCTTTTCGCGGTCGTAGTCAGAAGTGGTTTCTTCAACCTGCTGCTTGATCTGCGAAACGCGCGCGTCGATTTCAGCCTTCTGGCCTGCACCGTCAACGATCGTGGTGTTTTCTTTGGTGATCGAAACTTTCTTCGCACGGCCGAGCATGTCGAGCGTAACGGTTTCAAGCTTGATGCCGAGATCTTCGGAGATAACCTGACCGCCGGTGAGGATCGCGATGTCTTCGAGCATTGCCTTACGGCGATCGCCGAAGCCAGGAGCCTTAACAGCAGCAATCTTCAGGCCGCCACGCAGCTTGTTGACAACGAGCGTTGCGAGAGCTTCGCCTTCTACGTCTTCAGCGATGATGACGAGTGGCTTCGAGGTCTGAACAACAGCTTCGAGCACTGGCAGAAGAGCCTGCAGGTTCGAAAGCTTCTTTTCGTGCAGAAGGATGTATGCGTCTTCGAGATCAGCAACCATCTTGTCTGGGTTGGTGACGAAGTATGGCGACAGGTAGCCGCGGTCGAACTGCATGCCTTCAACGACTTCGAGTTCGGTTTCAGCGGTCTTGGCTTCTTCAACCGTGATCACGCCTTCGTTGCCGACTTTCTGCATCGCTTCAGCGATCATCTTGCCGATTTCGGCTTCGCCGTTAGCGGAGATGGTGCCAACCTGAGCAACTTCTTCCGAAGTGTTGATCTTCTTGGCCTTGCCGAGAAGGTTTGCAACAACTTCAGTCACAGCCAAGTCGATACCGCGCTTCAGGTCCATCGGGTTCATGCCGGCAGCAACAGCTTTTGCGCCTTCCTGAACGATAGCCTGACCGAGAACGGTCGCAGTGGTCGTGCCGTCACCAGCAGTGTCGTTGGTCTTGGAAGCAACTTCGCGCAACATCTGTGCGCCCATGTTTTCGAACTTGTCTTCGAGTTCGATTTCCTTGGCGACCGATACGCCGTCCTTGGTGATGCGCGGAGCGCCGAAGGACTTGTCGATAACAACGTTACGACCCTTCGGGCCGAGCGTTACCTTAACAGCGTCAGCGAGGATATCGACGCCGCGCAGCATCTTTTCGCGCGCTGTGCGACCGAACTTTACGTCTTTTGCAGCCATTTTACTCTCCTGGGAAATGTCCCGGTCAGATTATGGTGAATTAAAATTCAGGCGGTAACTAATCTCTGGCTTCGCCGATACCGGCGCGAGCCCGAAAAATTAGCCAACGATGCCCAGAATGTCGGATTCTTTCATGATCAGCAGGTCTTCGCCACCGATCTTGACTTCTGTGCCCGACCACTTGCCGAACAGAACCTTGTCGCCAGCCTTAACTTCGAGAGCGATCAGCTTGCCTGCTTCGTCACGAGCGCCAGCGCCAACAGCGACGATTTCGCCTTCCTGTGGCTTTTCTTTAGCGGTGTCAGGGATGATGATCCCGCCAGCGGTCTTAGCTTCCGATTCAACGCTACGAACGACGACGCGGTCATGAAGCGGGCG
>NZ_DAMBKZ010000014.1:38237-115307 GCF_032066345.1 Brucella sp. | reverse complement strand
CGTTCAAGATCATCACCGCCGATCCGGCTGTCCAGGGCATTCTGGTCAACATCTTTGGCGGCATCATGAAGTGCGACGTTATCGCTGAAGGTGTTATCGCTGCGGTCAAGGAAGTCGGCCTCAAGGTTCCTCTGGTTGTCCGTCTTGAAGGCACCAATGTCGAGCTTGGCAAGAAGATCATCAACGAGAGCGGCCTGAATGTTATTTCGGCTGACGATCTCGACGATGCGGCACAGAAAATCGTCGCTGCAGTGAAGGGAAACTAAGGCATGTCCATTCTCGTTAACAAGGACACCAAGGTTCTCGTACAGGGCCTGACCGGCAAGACCGGTACTTTCCACACCGAACAGGCGCTTGCTTATTACGGCACGCAGATGGTCGGCGGTATTCACCCGAAAAAGGGTGGCGAAACCTGGGAAGGTCAGAAGGGCGAAAAGCTTCCGATCTTCGCAACTGTTGCAGAAGCCAAGGAACGCACAGGTGCAGACGCATCGGTGATCTACGTTCCACCAGCAGGTGCAGCAGATGCAATCATCGAAGCGATCGAAGCTGAAGTCGGCTTCATCGTCTGCATCACCGAAGGCATTCCAGTCATGGACATGGTTCGCGTCAAGGAGCGTCTGGAACGCTCGAAGTCGCGCCTGCTCGGACCGAACTGCCCCGGCATCCTGACCCCTGAAGAATGCAAGATCGGCATCATGCCGGGCAATATCTTCAAGAAGGGTTCGGTGGGTGTTGTTTCGCGCTCCGGTACACTTACCTATGAAGCAGTGTTCCAGACTTCGAACGAAGGCCTCGGCCAGACCACTGCTGTCGGTATCGGCGGCGATCCGGTCAAGGGCACCGAGTTCATCGACGTGCTGGAAATGTTCCTGGCCGACGACGAAACCAAGTCGATCGTCATGATCGGTGAAATCGGCGGTTCGGCTGAAGAAGATGCGGCTCAGTTCCTGAAGGACGAAGCAAAGCGCGGTCGCAAGAAGCCAATGGTTGGCTTTATTGCTGGCCGTACGGCTCCTGCCGGACGCACCATGGGCCATGCCGGCGCCGTGATTTCGGGCGGCAAGGGCGGCGCAGAAGACAAGATTGCAGCCATGGAATCGGCTGGCATTCGCGTGTCTCCTTCGCCAGCACAGCTCGGCAAGACGCTGGTTGAAGTCCTCAAGGGCTGAGACTACGTAGCTGATTGAAATGAACCGGCAGTGGCGAAAGCTGCTGCCGGGGCAAGCGTATCCCGAAAAGTGTGAAGCGGTTTTCGGACAAGATGCGCGCAAAAATACCGGGGCGGCCGGTTTAAGGGAATGTCAGGCTTTGGCCATCATTCTTCCGCAAGAATTGAATTTGCGATCGAGTTATGCCGGGGTCTGTTGTGGTTCCTCCCCGGCGGCGTGAGGGATGAAGGTCAAAAGCTTCCGGCCCGCGCATGATGAGCTACTACAAGGAGACGGAGCGGAGGCTCCGGATTAGGTTATGGCAAGGCAAGAACAAGCCAACGACGTTTTCGCCCTTACCTCTTTCCTCTATGGCGGCAATGCCGACTATATCGAGGAGCTGTATGCCAAGTACGAGGATGATCCCACTTCGGTTGATCAGGAATGGCGCGATTTCTTCGCACAGCTGAAAGACAATGCCGACGATGTGCGTAAGAACGCACAGGGCGCAAGCTGGACTCGCAAGAACTGGCCAATTCAGGCAAATGGCGAGTTGATCTCGGCACTCGACGGCAATTGGGCCGAAGTCGAAAAGCATGTGACCGACAAGCTCAAGGGCAAGTCTGCAAAAGGTGATGCCAAGTCCGCTTCTGCTGCCGCACTGACTTCGGAAGAGATTGCACAGGCTGCACGCGACAGCGTTCGCGCCATCATGATGATCCGCGCATTCCGTATGCGTGGCCATCTTCATGCCAATCTCGATCCGCTTGGCCTTGCTGAAAAGCCAAACGACTTTAGCGAACTTGATCCGGCAACCTATGGCTTCACGCCTGCCGATTACGATCGCAAGATCTTCATCGATAACGTTCTCGGTCTTGAATATGCGACTGTTCCGCAGATGCTTGAAATTCTCAAGCGCACCTATTGCGGCAATATCGGCGTAGAATTCATGCACATCTCTGATCCGGTCGAAAAGGCTTGGATTCAGGAACGCATCGAAGGTCCGGACAAAGGCTATGCTTTCACTGCTGAAGGCAAGAAGGCCATTCTGTCGAAGCTGATCGAAGCTGAAGGTTTCGAACAGTTCATCGACGTGAAGTACAAGGGCACCAAGCGTTTCGGTCTTGATGGCGGTGAATCGCTGATCCCTGCGCTGGAGCAGATCGTCAAGCGCGGCGGTCAGATGGGCCTCAAGGAAGTCGTGCTTGGCATGGCGCACCGTGGTCGTCTGAACGTGCTTTCCCAGGTTATGGGCAAGCCGCATCGCGCAATCTTCCACGAGTTCAAGGGCGGCTCCTATGCGCCTGACGATGTGGAAGGTTCGGGCGACGTGAAGTACCATCTTGGTGCATCGTCGGACCGCGAGTTCGATGGCAACAAGGTTCACCTTTCGCTGACTGCAAACCCGTCGCATCTTGAAATCGTCAACCCGGTTGTCATGGGCAAGGCACGCGCCAAGCAGGACCTGCTTGTTGGCCGTACCCGCGACGATATGGTGCCGCTGACGGAACGCGCCAAGGTTCTGCCGCTGCTTCTGCACGGCGATGCCGCTTTCGCAGGTCAGGGTGTTGTTGCCGAGTGTCTCGGTCTTTCGGGTCTGAAAGGCCACCGCGTTGGCGGTACTCTGCACTTCATCATCAACAACCAGATCGGCTTCACCACCAATCCGGCCTTCTCGCGTTCTTCGCCTTATCCATCGGATGTGGCAAAGATGGTTGAAGCGCCTGTTTTCCACGTCAATGGTGACGATCCGGAAGCTGTTGTCTTCGCAGCCAAGGTTGCGATGGAATTCCGCATGACCTTCCATAAGCCGGTGGTCATCGACATGTTCTGCTACCGCCGCTTCGGCCACAATGAAGGTGATGAGCCTTCATTCACCCAGCCGTTGATGTATAAGGAAATCCGCGCGCACAAGACAACTGTTCAGCTTTACAGCGACAAGCTGATTGCTGAAGGTCTTCTCGCTCAGGCTGACATCGACAAGATGAAGGCTGAATGGCGCGAAAAGCTTGAACAGGAATTTGAAGCTGGTCAGAGCTACAAGCCGAACAAGGCTGACTGGCTGGACGGTGCCTGGGCTGGCCTGCGCACGGCAGACAATGCCGACGAACAGCGCCGTGGCAAAACCGGTGTTCCGATCAAGACGCTGAAAGAAATCGGCAAGAAGCTCGTTGAAGTGCCAAAGGACTTCAATGTTCATCGCACCATTCAGCGCTTCCTCGACAACCGCGCCAAGATGATCGAAACCGGTGAAGGCCTCGATTGGGCAACGGCTGAATCGCTGGCATTCGGTTCGCTGGTTTCCGAAGGTAGCCCGATCCGTCTGTCCGGTCAGGACGTGGAGCGCGGCACCTTCTCGCAGCGTCACACGGTTCTCTATGATCAGGAAACCCAGAACCGCTATATCCCGCTGAACAACATTCAGAAGGGTCAGGCGATCTACGAAGCCATCAACTCGATGCTTTCGGAAGAAGCGGTACTTGGCTACGAATACGGTTATTCGCTGTCCGATCCACGCGCTCTGGTTCTCTGGGAAGCCCAGTTCGGTGACTTCGCCAACGGTGCTCAAGTCGTCTTCGATCAGTTCATCTCATCTGGTGAACGCAAGTGGCTGCGTATGTCGGGTCTTGTCTGCCTTCTGCCGCATGGCTTTGAAGGTCAGGGTCCTGAACATTCCTCGGCTCGTCTGGAACGCTGGTTGCAGATGTGTGCGGAAGACAACATGCAGGTCGCGAACGTTACGACGCCGGCTAACTACTTCCACATTCTGCGCCGTCAGATGAAGCGTGACTTCCGTAAGCCGCTCATCATGATGACGCCGAAGTCGCTGCTGCGCCACAAGCGTGCTGTTTCGAGCCTCAACGAACTGTCGGGCGATTCATCGTTCCACCGTCTGCTTTGGGATGACGCACAGTACAACAAGGGCGATGGTATCAAGCTTCAGAAGGATGCCAAGATCCGCCGCGTCGTTCTGTGCTCGGGTAAGGTCTATTACGATCTTTACGAAGAGCGCGAAAAGCGTGGCATCGACGATGTCTACCTGCTGCGCGTGGAACAGCTTTATCCGTTCCCTGCCAAGGCGCTCATCAACGAGCTCTCGCGCTTCCGTCATGCGGAAATCGTCTGGTGTCAGGAAGAGCCGAAGAACATGGGTGCGTGGTCGTTCATCGATCCGTATCTCGAATGGGTTCTCGCTCATATCGACGCCAAGCATCAGCGCGTTCGCTACACCGGTCGTCCGGCTGCGGCATCGCCTGCAACCGGCCTGATGTCGAAGCACCTTGCACAGCTCGAGGCTTTCCTCGAGGATGCGCTGGGAAACTAATTTAATTTTCGGCAGGGAGCGGTTTGGAAAAGCTGCTTCCGGCTTGAATTGAAATCAAATCTAAAGATCGAAGATCAACGGAAGAAGAAACCATGGCTACCGAAATTCGCGTTCCCACGCTTGGGGAGTCCGTTACTGAGGCAACCATCGGAAAGTGGTTCAAGAAGGTCGGCGATGCTATCGCTGTCGATGAACCTCTGGTGGAACTGGAAACCGACAAGGTAACAGTGGAAGTTCCAGCTGCGGCTGCGGGCGTACTGGCCGAAATCGTGGCACAGGAAGGCGACACGGTTGAAGTGAACGCACTGCTTGGCCAGATTTCTGGCGCAGGTGCTGCACCTGCTCCCAAGAAGGAAGAAGCCAAGCCAGCGGCAGCTGCTGCTCCGGCTGCGGCAGCTCCTGTTGCGTCGACATCGTCGGGTCCGGCAATGCAGCCTGCGCCTGCTGCCTCCAAGCTTCTTTCTGAAAACGGCCTTTCCGCTGATCAGGTTGAAGGTTCGGGCAAGCGCGGTCAGGTTCTCAAGGGTGACGTTCTCGACGCAATTGCTAAGGGTGTTTCGGCTGCTCCAGCCGCTCAGGCTCCTGCTGCCGCTGCACGTCCTGCTTCGTCGGCTGACGATGCACCACGCGAAGAACGCGTGAAGATGACCCGTCTGCGCCAGACCATTGCCAAGCGCCTCAAGGACGCCCAGAATACCGCTGCGATGCTGACGACTTACAACGAAGTCGACATGTCTGCGGTGATGGAACTGCGTTCGCGTTACAAGGACATCTTCGAGAAGAAGCATGGCGTCAAGCTCGGCTTCATGGGCTTCTTCACGAAGGCCGTGACCCATGCGCTGAAGGAAATCCCGGCTGTTAACGCCGAGATCGACGGCACTGACATCATCTACAAGAACTTTGCTCACGTCGGCATGGCTGTCGGCACCGACAAGGGCCTTGTTGTTCCTGTCATCCGCGATGCCGATCAGCGTTCGATCGCTGGCGTTGAAAAGGAACTGGGTCGTCTTGCAAAAGCTGCACGCGACGGTTCGCTCTCGATGGCTGATATGCAGGGCGGCACCTTCACCATCACCAATGGTGGTGTGTACGGCTCGCTGATGTCTTCGCCGATCCTCAACTCGCCGCAGTCGGGTATTCTCGGCATGCACAAGATCCAGGATCGTCCGGTTGTCGTCGGCGGTCAGATCGTCATCCGTCCGATGATGTATCTGGCTCTCAGCTATGATCACCGCATTGTTGACGGCAAGGAAGCAGTGACCTTCCTCGTTCGCGTCAAGGAAAGCCTGGAAGATCCAGAGCGTCTGGTTCTTGACCTGTAAGGAATAGAGCTATGGAGCCGGGTATCTTTTCCGCGTCGCCTTTTCTCCCGCTGATCGGCTGGAGTGTGGTTCTGCTGGTGGTTCATATCCTCCTGCAGGGCTGGACGGCGACGAAGGAACTCGGCTCCCAATGGAATGCGGGTCCGCGTGATGAAGGGCGTAAGCCCTCCGGCCATCTGGCTGGTCGCGCGGAACGTGCTTCCGCCAATTTCCGCGAGACCTACCCTGCATTTATAGCACTTGCGCTTGCACTTGTGTTCAAGGGCGATGCAGCAGGTTTCGGACTTTATGGTGCTTGGGTCTGGTTTGCCTGCCGCATCATCTATGTGCCGCTTTATCTGGCGGGTATTCCTTATATCCGCTCGCTCGTCTGGATCGGTTCGCTGGCCGGGCTTGCACTCATGTTTTTCAATCTGGTTTTTTGACGGTTGCCTGCATCCCTGAGATGCGGGGCGAGGAAAAGTGATGCATCCCTATCTGTTTGAACTTGCATCCCTGATGGCGATCTTCGTCTTTGCCATCGTTTCGCCGGGCGCTGATCTCGCCATGGTTATCCGCCAGTCACTGATGCAGGGGCGTCGCGAGGCAATCATTACCAGTTTTGGTATTGGTGCAGCCTTCATGATGCATGTCACCTATACGGTGCTTGGTCTTGGGCTGATCATTTCCCAGTCGATCTATCTCTTCAATATCGTGAAATGGTGCGGTGTGGCCTATCTGGTCTATATCGGCATCAAGGCACTGCGTGCTGGTACGACGAAGATCGATATCGATATGAGCGCACAGGACCAGCAGCGCAAGCAGAGCGCTCTCAAGGCTTTCAGTCTGGGCTTTGCCGCCAATGCGCTTAACCCCAAGGCCGTATTCTTCTTCCTTTCGATTTTCTCGACGGTTGTGAGCCTTCATACTCCGACTGAAGTGAAGCTTGGCTATGGCGTGGTAATGGCCACGGCATTGATTTCATGGTTTATCGGTGTCAGCCTTTTTATGACGACGCCAAAGATGCGCGCGGTTTTCTCGCGCGCCTCCAAATGGATCGACAGAACAAGTGGTGTGGTTTTCATCGCGCTTGGTCTGAAACTTGCCATTGCAAAAGCACAGTAACAGAGCGAAAGCGCAGTAATCACTGCCGGGAATACGAGGAGAACCGACAGATGCATGACGTTAAGAAGCTCTTCAAAGTGGTGGCGGCATCAGCCCTTGCCGTGACGGTTTTCTCAAGCGCCGTTCAGGCCGCCTGTACGCAGAACCGTGCAGTCTATCGCGATCAGGGCGATGCATACACGCTGACTTTCCATGCCGTGCAGTCCAATGCGCTCAAGATGACCCCGGCACCGACCAATGAATTCACGATTACCGCTGATGACAAGCCGGAGTTCAAACTCTCAGGTCTCGTCATTTGGCCGGAAGAAGGGGTTGCACGCCCCTATGCGCTCATTACCTATAACTGCAAGAATGGTGGCACCGAACCGGAAGACCTCGATGATTGCAGCCTCTGGCAGAGCGTTGTCTATGCGCTGAAGGAAGGCGCGGAAGCGGATGTGCTGCCAAAGGCCGATGAGCCGGCCGCGCAGGCAATCCTGTTTCCCGATCTGGCGACAGCGCTTGACGGATATGATTTTGGCGCAGCGAAACCAGAAAAGGCGCTTCAATTTGAAAGCTTCCGTTTCAAGTCGTGCTCGCCTGAAGAAGAATGATCGGATCGCCGATCTTATGAAAGTTTAATGGCCATTGCTGGTCATTCTGGATCAGACTGAAGAAGGATAGTTCAATGTCTTATGATGTGGTTGTCATTGGTACCGGCCCCGGCGGTTATGTAGCCGCAATCAAGGCCGCACAGCTTGGCCTTTCAGTGGCCGTAGTCGAAAAGCGCAAGACCTTTGGCGGCACCTGTCTCAATGTTGGCTGCATTCCTTCCAAGGCGCTGCTTCATGCGTCTGAAGTGTTTGCAGAAGCCGGTCATTCGTTCGATACGCTGGGCGTTGAAATCAGCAAGCCAAAGCTCAATCTCGAAAAGATGCTGGCTCATAAGGACGCGACCGTTAAGTCGAACACGTCTGGCGTTGAGTTCCTGTTCAAGAAGAACAAGATCACGCCTTACATCGGCACCGGCAAGATCGTCGCCAAGGGCAAGGTTTCCGTGACTGCCGAAGACGGTAGCGTTCAGGAAATCGAAGGTAAGAACATCATCATCGCAACTGGTTCTGACGTTGCGGGTATTCCAGGCGTTAAGGTCGACATCGACGAGAAGGTCATCGTGTCGTCAACCGGTGCGATTGCTTTCGACAAGGTGCCGGGTCATCTGGTTGTTGTTGGCGGTGGTGTGATCGGTCTGGAGCTTGGTTCCGTCTGGGCACGTCTTGGCGCGAAAGTGACCGTTGTTGAGTATCTCGACAAGGTTCTGGGTGCGATGGACGGCGAAGTATCCAAGCAGTTCCAGCGTCTTCTCGAAAAGCAGGGCATTGCCTTCAAACTGAGCGCAAAGGTTACTGGTGTTGAAAAGGCTGGAAAGGGCGCGAAAGTGACTTTTGAGCCGGTCAAGGGTGGCGATGCTGAAACCATTGATGCCGATGCGGTTTTGATTTCGACGGGTCGTCGTCCATACACGGATGGTCTTGGTCTGCAGGAAGCTGGCGTGAATGTCGATGATCGCGGTCGCGTTGCAATCGATGGTCACTGGCGCACCAATGTCGAAGGCATCTATGCCATCGGTGACGTGGTTCAGGGCCCGATGCTCGCACACAAGGCCGAAGATGAAGGCATTGCCGTTGCTGAAATCATCGCTGGTCAGGCAGGACACGTAAACTTCGACGTTATTCCAAGCGTTGTTTACACGCAGCCGGAAGTAGCCTCCGTCGGCAAGACCGAAGAAGAGCTGAAAGCCGCTGGCATTGAATACAAGATCGGCAAGTTCCCGTTCACTGCAAACGGTCGCGCACGCGCCATGCTGCACACGGATGGCTTTGTGAAGATCCTCGCCGACAAGGCAACGGATCGCGTTCTGGGCGCTCATATCCTCGGCTACAATGCCGGTGAAATGATCCATGAACTGACCGTACTGATGGAATTCGGTGGTTCTTCCGAAGATCTTGCACGCACCTGCCACGCGCATCCAACCATGTCGGAAGCGGTTCGCGAATCTGCCTTGGCAACCTTTGCCAAGCCAATTCACATGTAATCGTCGGTCACACGTAATTTCCGGGTTTATCCGGATGCAGAAAGGCCCGCGAAAGCGGGCCTTTTTCATAGGGTTAGTTCTGTGCCGGTGGTGTTGCAGGCGGTGCTGCTGGTGGCGTTGTTGTTTCGCCCTGTGCTGCTGGCGGTGGTGGCGGTGCAGCCGTGTCTGTGGAGCCGCCGCCTCTATAGAAGAAATAGCCGAGGATCAGAATTGCAGCGATCAGGATGACCGCAAGCAAAATACCGCTGCTGCCTCTGGGTTGTGGCGGTCTGGCAACCGGGTCGGCCATTGGATCAGCGTGACGCGGATTGTTTAGTGGATCGTTGCGTGGATCGAGTGGGTCAACCATTTGCTCTCCTCCAGTTGGTTGCAACCATTGGGAAGTCTAACGCGAGCAGGCCGGGATGGTTCCACTTCTGGGCATGCGCTTACATTGCTGTGAGCCTATAGCCCTGCGCACGCAGCAGTTCTACCAGTCCTTCCTCTCCGGGCAGATGCAGGGCACCGACGGCGATAAAGGCGTCACCAGTGGCAAGGACGGGGGCCACGCGTTGCGCCATGATGTGGTTGCGGTCTGTGAGCAAGACTTTCTGGAAAAGATCGTAGTCTTCCTTGGACAGACTGTCGGGCACGATTTTCCGCAATGCGGGCATGATCATGCCGATTTCACCCTGAAGATAGAGTGCAATCGTGGTTTCCATGGCGTCTTCGATATTGTCGCCATATTGGGCGGCGGAAATCAGGTTGCGGATATGGAAATCAAGCGGAAGCCGGTTCATCGCCTCAAGCTGCTCAACTGCACTTTCAAGACCGATGACGGTTCGGCCTTGATCCTGCGCTTCCGTAATCAGATAGCCGTCGAGGAAGTCCGCCCCTTCCAGCTTTCTTTGTCGTTCACATTTGGGCAGGGCCAACAGGCTGGTGATGATCCACGGCTTCATCTTGCCGACGGCACCCAGAATGATGCCGCGCGCTTCCAGCTTTTTGTCGATCTCTTCAAGGCGATCCTTGGGCAGATGCGATTGCAACGTTGAGCCGTCGGTGAACTGGATCAGATCAGGCTGTTCAACTTTAACCCGCAGAAAGGCTTTCTGATCGACAATGTCGGTTGCTTCGACCACGATCTTGTCGGCGTCGTCATAGGCTTTGGTCACAGCGTCGGGCAGGGCCATTACGCGCGGATCGCTTAGATGGATGGTCCCGAACAGATAAGACGGTTCGAGGCCGTCTTTCTCGATTTTCCAGAAGATACCCTTATGATTAGGCATTTCTGCCGCTTCTGCCTGAAGCTCGGACCAGAGCTTGGGGTCCTTTTTGTCCAGACCATCAATCAGATTGACCCCATGCGGGGAGCAGGCAGCGTCAGTGCTTTGCGCACGCGCATTGGCTGAACTGACGATGAGGGCACAGGCAAAAAGGAAGAACAGCTTTTTCATAGGCCGAATATAGGATGGTTAGCGTCGGATGGCACCCCTGATTAAGCGCGAGGATGCGCTTTGTCATAAACATCAAGCAGCCGAGCCGTATCGACGCCGGTATAGACCTGTGTGGTCGAGAGGCTCGCATGGCCAAGCAGTTCCTGAATGGTGCGCAGATCACCGCCGCGGCCAAGCAGATGCGTGGCAAAGGAATGGCGAAGTGCGTGCGGGGTGGCAGTGTCGGGAAGGCCGAGACCGGCGCGTAATTTCTGCATTTCGCGCTGGATGATGGCAGCGTGAAGTTCTCCGCCCTTGGCGCCTCTGAACAAAGGTTTGTCGGCAGAGAGATCAAATGGGCACAACGCGCGATACTGGGCGACAGCGCGATGCACAGCTGGCAGCAGCGGGACCATGCGGGATTTGCCGCCCTTACCGGTGATTGTGATCGAAAGCACAGATGCGTCGTTTAACGCATCGCCTGCAAGGCCGAGTGCTTCTGAAATGCGAAGGCCGCAACCATAAAGTAGTGTGAGAACGGCAGCATTGCGCGCTGCGATCCATGGCTCCTCCGCCATCTGGCCATCGGCAGCGACGACGCGACGGGCATCTTCTGCCGTTAACGGCTTTGGCAGCGATTTTGGCTGACGCGGCGCACGCATGGCACTCGCGCCTGCGGCATTGACCAGTCCGAGCTTTTCCAGATGCCGCAGCAGTGAGCGAATGCCAGCAAGTCCGCGTCCGAGTGTGCGAGCACCGGCACCGTCATTCCGGCGGTTGGCCAGATACGAACGCAAATCAGCGACGCGCAGGTTGCCGATGTCGTTGATCGAAGGCGGTTCGCCGAGATGACCGGTCAAAAATTGCAGAAACTGGCGGGTATCGCGCTCATAGGCTTCAACAGTGTTTTCCGACAGACGGCGCATGTCTTTGAGCGATTTCAGCCATTCCTCGCGCGCTGCCGCAAGATCGGCGCGGGCAGGGATAAGGAATTCGGCTTTGCTCGTCATGGTCGGGATTCGCTGTTTGAGTTGCGGTTGTTACAGTCTGACAGTGATAGGTTGCCGGGCAGTAAAGAAGCCGCTTTTCGTTTTTCTTGGCGTTTTTACAGGAAATTGGGTAAGCGATTAGAAATTGTATCTAATCACGGAATTATTCATGCCGCGTCCAGAAAACCCAATCCAGCTTGCCGTTATCGGAGCCGCCCATGGCATACGTGGCGAAGTCAGGGTCAAGACATTTACCGACGATCCGCTAGCAGTTGCTGATTACGGCCAGCTCTATGATGCGCAGGGCAAGGCTTATGAAGTGCTGGAAGCCCGCTCTGCGAAGAATGTGATTGTTGTACGCTTCAAGGGCATCAATGATCGCAATGCTGCCGAAGCGCTGAACGGTACCGAGCTTTTCATCGACCGTTCGCAGCTGCCTGATGACGAGCTCGATGAAGACGAATTCTTTCAAACCGATCTGATTGGCCTTGAAGCGCTTGATGCTGACGGCAAATCTTACGGGGTTGTAAGTGCTGTTTTCGATTTCGGCGGTGGCGACCTGATCGAGCTGAGCCTGAAGGGCAAGCGTCCGATGCTGATCCCGTTCACCGAAGCTGCAGTTCCTGAGATCGATTTCGAGGCAGGCACAATTCGGGTCGAGCCTTATGCGGCCGGACTTATCGCGGATGATGACGACAATCCGTTAAATGAGCGCGGCAAGCCACAGAACGATAAGAAGAATGAACAGAAGCGACCAAAAAAGCCATGAGTGAACAGTCTGATACGGATAAGGTTGTGCCGGGTTTTCATGCCTCGGTGCTGACGCTTTATCCCGAGATGTTTCCTGGTCCTTTGGGCGTCTCGCTTGCGGGCAAGGCACTCGCAGAAAACACATGGTCGCTCGATACCGTGCAGATTCGTGACTTTGCCGAAGGCAAGCATCGCATGGTGGATGACACGCCATCGGGCGGCGGCGCAGGCATGGTGATGAAGCCGGATGTGGTGGCACGGGCGCTCGATTCGGTGGCTGATGATCGTCCGATGCTACTAATGAGCCCACGCGGCGCGCCGCTCACCCAAAAGCGCGTGCGCGAGCTTGCTGACGGTCCGGGTGCAATTATTCTGTGTGGCCGTTTTGAAGGCGTCGATGAACGGGTGATCGAAGGACGTGCGCTCGAAGAGATTTCCATCGGCGATTATATCTTATCGGGTGGTGAGACTGCGGCTATCGTTCTGCTGGATGCGATTGTGCGGCTTCTGCCAGGTGTGATGGGTAATCGGGAATCCGGCGAAACAGAAAGCTTCGAAACCGGGCTTCTGGAACATCCGCATTATACCCGCCCGCAGGTATGGGAAGACCGTTCGATCCCTGAAATTCTCACCTCCGGCAATCATGGTGCGATTGATAAGTGGCGTCACGCTGAGGCGGAACGCATCACAAAGCAACGGCGCCCTGGTCTTTGGGAAGCCTATCGCGAGGGCAAACGCAAATGAACCTGATCCAGCGGCTCGAAAGTCTTTCCCTCGCGCTGCTGGCGCTGGGTGCATATTGGGTGAGCGGTGCAAGCTGGTGGCTTTTTGCGATTCTCATCCTTGCGCCTGACCTGTCGTTCTTTGCCTATCTCAAAGGTCCGCGTACCGGCGCTGTTGTCTATAACATCGCGCATAGCTGGATTGGCGTTGTGCTTGTGGCGGTGCTCGGCTGGGCCATGAGCTGGCCGCTTTGCTTTGCGGTTGCGCTCATCTGGGCGGTTCATATCGGCGTTGATCGCGCGCTTGGCTTTGGCTTGAAGTATGGAACCGGTTTTCAGGATACGCATCTTGGGCGGATTGGCGGGAAATAGCGATTTCGCAGCGCTGATATTGATTCATTTGCAGCAATGGTGTATTGCCGCGCCAGTTCGGGAAAACCCGACATCTTTAAACCAATAGATGGTGTACCGCTCCTGCCTGATTTTTCGGGCATAACCACAAGGCCTTAAGTGCTTGGTGGCAAGTGCAGAGCGCTCTGACTGTTTGAGAAGAATTCGTAAAGGAGTCAGATGATGACCGACATCATTCGTCAGATTGAAGCCGAACAGGCAGCAAAGATCGAAGAAAAGCGCAAGCTTCCAGATTTCCAGCCAGGTGACACCGTTCGCGTTCAGGTTCGCGTTACCGAAGGTACGCGTACCCGCGTGCAGGCCTATGAAGGCGTTTGCATTGCCCGCTCCGGCGCTGGCATCAACGAAAACTTCACCGTTCGCAAGATTTCTTACGGCGAAGGCGTAGAGCGCGTATTCCCAGTTTACTCACCAATCGTAGAGGGCGTTGAAGTTGTTCGCCGCGGTAAGGTCCGTCGCGCGAAGCTTTACTACCTTCGTGGCCTCACCGGTAAGGCTGCTCGTATTGCTGAGAAGAAAGACAACCGCACCAAGGCAGAACGCGAAGCCGATAAGGCCGCTGCTGCTAAGGCAGAAGCTGCAAAGACTGCTGCTGAATAAGCACCTCTCTGCAAGAATCTGAAAAAGGCGGTCTTTAGACCGCCTTTTTTATTTGCAAAAGCCAAAAGGCTGCGTAACATATCGCATAATTTCGCCAACATTGCGCAAGATTGTTACTGCGACACCCTGTTGCGGTTTGTGTTTCTTGACGAAATGCAGCGGCGGGTGCATATGACAGCCTAATTAAGAACCGTTCAAAGGAACCTCGCAATGAGCGCGCCGCGTACACTTTATGACAAGATCTGGGACGACCATGTAGTGGATCAGCAGGACGATGGTACCTGCCTCCTTTATATTGATCGCCATCTTGTGCACGAAGTGACAAGCCCGCAGGCTTTTGAAGGTCTGCGTATGGCAGGTCGTCAGGTGCGTCATCCTGAAAAGACGCTGGCTGTTGTCGATCACAACGTTCCAACGTCGAAAGACCGCGTGAACGGCATCAAGAACGAAGAAAGCCGCATTCAGGTTGAGGCTCTGGCCAAAAACGCTGCTGACTTCAACGTTGAATATTACTCCGAGCGTGACCGCCGTCAGGGCGTTGTGCACATCGTTGGTCCGGAACAGGGCTTCACGCTACCGGGCATGACGATTGTTTGCGGCGACAGCCACACGTCGACTCACGGGGCTTTCGGCTCGCTGGCACATGGTATCGGTACGTCGGAAGTCGAGCATGTGCTTGCGACTCAGACGCTGATCCAGAAGAAAGCCAAGAACATGCTGGTGCGTGTTGAAGGTGAACTGGCCTCGGGCGTCACCGCCAAGGACATCACGCTCGCCATCATCGGCGAAATCGGCACCGCTGGCGGTACCGGCTATGTGATCGAATATGCAGGCAGCGCTATTCGTTCGCTGTCGATGGAAGGTCGCATGACCGTCTGTAATATGTCGATTGAAGGCGGCGCACGCGCTGGTCTGATCGCACCGGACGAAACAACCTTCGCTTATGTGCAGGGTAAGCCGCGCGCACCGAAGGGCGAAGCGCTGGAACAGGCTATCGGCTACTGGAAGACGCTGCATTCTGACGAAGGCGCGCATTTCGACAAGATCGTTGAGCTGGACGCTGCCAAGATTTCACCGGTTGTATCCTGGGGCTCGTCGCCTGAAGACGTCGTCTTCGTCACCGACATCGTTCCTAATCCGGATGAGATCAAGGACGAAACCAAGCGTGCATCCAAGTGGCGTGCGCTCGATTATATGGGCCTGAAGCCAGGCACCAAGATGACCGACATCAAGATTGATCGCGTGTTCATCGGCTCATGCACCAATGGTCGTATCGAAGATCTTCGTGACGCAGCTCGTATGGCCGCTGGCAAGAAGGTTGCTAATGGCGTTAACGCGATGATCGTTCCGGGTTCGGGGCTTGTGAAGGAGCAGGCGGAAGCTGAAGGCCTCGACAAGATTTTCATTGAAGCAGGTTTTGACTGGCGCGAGCCGGGCTGCTCGATGTGCCTTGCTATGAACGATGACCGCCTGAAGCCGGGTGAACGTTGCGCTTCGACCTCGAACCGCAACTTCGAAGGCCGTCAGGGCTTCAAGGGCCGCACGCATCTTGTGTCGCCTGCCATGGCAGCGGCTGCAGCCATCGCCGGTCACTTCGTCGATATTCGCGACTGGAACTAAGCTCTTTCGTGAGCAAGTTTTAAAAAGCCGCCGGAGTGATCCGGCGGCTTTTTTCATATGTGCGAGAGGCTCATCGCAGACCGGTTTGTTTACTAAATTAGCTGCTTTTTCATGCTTTGGATGTATAAGGGCTATAAGGTGAAAATCATTCTCCTGTTTCGCTGAAAACGGCGGAATTTGCGGGGCTTAGAATTGGGGAATGCGGGCCGCATTGGCTTCGCAGGCAGGGGCCGGAAAGCGCGGATGGACGGAGCAGAGTTTATACTGCTGATCAATATGACCGTTTCCGGTCTGTTTGCGTTTACCTTTCTGGGTATCGCGGCTTTTGCACGCGATAACACAGCGGCGCCGATTTTCGCATTGGGCTTCGTTTTCGCGATGCTCTACTTTTTGACAGAACTGCTAATCCCCTCGATACCAAATGCCAAGCTTGGTTACATGCTGGGTTTTGCCACCTATTTCATGACGCTTGCCTGTCTGGTAATCGGCCTTGCGCGAATGTATTCGTCACCCGTTCCATGGTTTCCATTGGGGTTGCTGTTCGTCGGTTCGCTGTCGCTGGTCTATGGCATTTACGACATTGCGCGCAGCGAAATGCTGGGTCGCATTCTTTATCAGTCGCCTTACTTCCTCACATTGATGCTGGCTGTCTGGGTCATCATGCGAGGGCGATTGAGTGCTCGCGCTAAAAGCCGTCCATTCGGTCGGTCGTGGGGTACGCTTGATGGGCTGATGGCAGGTTTGTTTACGATCAGTGCCATTCATTTTCTTATCAAGCCCGTACTGGCTTCGCTGGTTGGTGGCGTGGGTGTTGATCCTGACGACTATGTCAGAACAGATTATGCGTTGCTGGTTCAGTCGATTGGTGCCGGTCTTTCGGTAGCGGCAGGACTTCTCTTGCTGCTCTGCCTGATGGGTGAGCTGATTTCCGATGTGACGCTTCGCTCGGAAACGGATCAGCTTTCCGGTCTCCTCAATCGCCGTGGTTTTGAATTCAGAGCCGAGGCTGCAATCGAAAAATCCAAGCGGATGCGGCAGGCTCTTTCGCTGATCGTCTGCGATATTGATTATTTCAAATTGATCAACGACACGCACGGTCATGCACTCGGTGATCGCGTGATTGCAGCTTTTGCTGATGAACTTCGCAGGTCGGCGGCGTCCAAGGGCGGTATTGCTGCGAGAATGGGTGGTGAGGAGTTTGCCGTGCTGCTTCCCGGACACACGATCCAGTCGGCATGGCGCTTTGCAGAGCGGGCGCGATTGGCCTGTGCCGATATCACGCTGCCCGGCGCTTCAGGGGATGTGGCATTTGCGGTCAGCTTCGGGGTCACGGAAATGGAGTTCGACGACTTCTTTTCCGATGTCTACAAGCGGGCAGACGGAGCGCTTTACGAGGCCAAGAAGAATGGTCGAAACTGCGTTCGCACGGCGTTGCCGATGATGCTGGACGACAATGTCGTGGAGTTCCGGGGAACCGGCAATGGTCGCAAGCTGATCTGATTTCGCAAGCAATGCGCTTTACCATTGGGCGGGCTCTTGTCTACACCCAGCTCTCGTCTACAATTGAGATGTTTCCGATTTCTGGAAATATGTTTGAGGGAAAGATTGCTCATGACCACAGATCATGCCGTCGATATTGCGCTTCTTCACCTGCGAGATGCCCATGAGTTCTCGGCACTGCTCGCAAGCTACGCGCAGGCATTGAAGCGTGGCGCGCCGCGTCGTCCGGATGAATTCTATGCCGAGCATCTCCTGCAGGATCGCGCTACCGAGATACTGGGTGCGCGTGTTGATGGCAATCTGGTCGGCTTCGTGATCTTCTACGATCTTCCGGAGCCGGTCTCGGGTCTGCGTGCAGGTCAGGTTGATCATATTTATGTGCACCACGATCATCGCGGCAAAGGCATCGCAAAGGCGCTGATTGATCTGCTTGCTGATAAGGCAGAAGAACGCAGCTGGTCCAAGCTTGTCCTTAATGCGCCCCGTGTACCAGAGGATGGTCGCAAGCTCTACGAGCAGATTGCAGCTGCTGCCGACTGGTCCAGTTACGTGATTCGCTTCGGGAACTAGGCTTATCCGCAAAAGTGGATGAAATTACACATGTTTTTCGAGATTTCGGACTTCAATCGTTTAAAATCCGAAATCACGCGAAAGTGTCGTCTAGGTGCGACCAATTGTTAGTCTTTTCGTGAAAAAGCTTCTTTGACGTGGTGGTAAAAGCGCAGTAGAAAGCGCCACATAGGGTCGTGCGACACGATCCAGCCATATTTTCTGGGTCGTGCCGGCGCAGGATCGAAAATTCTGTTTCCTGTGTTGTGCGCGACATCGAACTCGGTTTTACAGCATCGGCCCAAAAATCGTTTCTGATTTTTGGAAATCACGATGCGTAGATTCAAGAAGTTGGAGCGTCCTTTGTGCGTCCATTCGGACGCACGACGATCCAAATGAACCGGCCATTCATTTCATTGTGCCAGCAAGAGCTGAGCAAGATGAAATGGGTAGAAACGTCAGGGAAGCCCACGAGAGCCATGACACAACCGACCGCTACGCGTCAGCGTCCTTTGTCGCCGCATTTGTCGATCTATCGACCAAAGATCACGATGACGATGTCCATCATCCATCGTATCACCGGCGGCGCACTTTATTTCGGAACCCTTCTTCTCGCCGCATGGCTGATTGCCGCTGCAATCGGCGAAGATGCGTTCAACATGGTGAGCTGGGTCTATAGTTCATGGATCGGCTATCTGGTTCTGTTCGGCTATACCTGGGCGCTTCTGCACCATCTGGCCGGCGGCGTACGCCATTTCATCTGGGACATGGGTGCCGGACTTGAAAAGCACACGGCCAGCAAAATTGCCTGGCTGACGCTGGCCTTCTCGCTGCCCGCAACGATCCTTGTCTGGGTTGTTGCTTTCGCAGTGCGCTGAAAGGAGTTCTGACATGAACGATATGCGTACACCTCTCGGCAAGGTTCGCGGTCTGGGCTCGGCCAAAGAAGGCACCGGCCATTTCTGGTTTCAGCGTATGAGTGCTGTGGCACTCGTCCCGCTGGTTCTGTTTTTCATCGGTCTGGTTATTTCGCTCCATGGCGCAAGCTATGCGGAAGTGAAATCCGTTCTGGCGCATCCGTTCACCGCTCTGGTGATGGCGCTGTTCGTGCTGACCGGCGTTTACCACATGCGTCTTGGCATGCAGGTTATTATTGAAGATTACATTCACGGCGAAGGCCTGAAGGTCCTGCTCGTCATGCTCAACACCTTCTTCACGGTTGTTGTTGGCGTGGCTTGCGTCTATGCGATCCTCAAGCTGAGCTTCGGAGGTTGATAGCCCGATGGCTAGTGCAGAAAAAAACGCGGCCAGTGCTGCGGGCGAAAAGAACTACAAGTTTGTAGATCACAAGTTCGACGTTGTCGTCGTTGGTGCCGGTGGCGCAGGTCTGCGTGCAACGCTCGGTATGGCTGAGCAGGGCTTCAAGACCGCTTGCATCACCAAGGTTTTCCCAACCCGTTCGCATACGGTTGCAGCACAGGGCGGCATCGCCGCATCGCTCAAGAACATGGGTCCGGATAGCTGGCAGTGGCATATGTACGATACCGTCAAGGGATCGGACTGGCTGGGCGATACCGATGCGATGGAATATCTGGCGCGTGAAGCGCCTGCTGCGGTTTACGAACTGGAGCATTACGGTGTGCCTTTCTCGCGCACCGAAGAAGGCAAGATCTATCAGCGCCCGTTCGGTGGCCACATGCAGAATTTCGGCGACGGCCCTCCGGTTCAGCGCACCTGTGCTGCTGCTGACCGTACCGGCCACGCGATCCTGCACACGCTTTACGGCCAGTCGCTGAGAAACAACGCGCAGTTCTTCATCGAATATTTCGCGCTTGATCTCATCATGACTGATGGCGTCTGCACGGGCGTTGTCGCCTGGAACCTCGATGACGGTACAATCCATCGCTTTGCTGCCAAGATGGTGGTTCTGGCGACGGGCGGTTATGGCCGTTCCTATTTCTCGGCAACCTCGGCCCATACCTGCACCGGCGACGGCGGCGGCATGGCAGCACGCGCTGGCCTTCCGCTTCAGGACATGGAATTCGTTCAGTTCCATCCGACCGGCATTTATGGTGCGGGCTGCCTGATTACTGAGGGCGCACGCGGTGAAGGCGGCTATCTGGTCAACTCCGAAGGCGAACGCTTCATGGAGCGTTACGCGCCTTCCGCCAAGGATCTTGCTTCGCGTGACGTTGTCTCGCGCTGCATGACCATGGAAATCCGCGCTGGTCGCGGCGTTGGCAAGAACAAGGACCACATCTACCTGCATCTCGACCATCTTGATCCGGCTGTTCTGCATGAACGTCTGCCGGGCATTTCCGAGTCGGCCAAGATTTTCGCAGGCGTCGATGTGACCAAGGAACCGATCCCGGTTCTGCCAACTGTTCACTACAATATGGGCGGCATTCCAACCAACTATTGGGGCGAAGTGCTGAACCCGACGCAAGAAGATCCTGACCGCGTTCAGCCGGGCCTAATGGCCGTGGGTGAAGCAGGTTGCGCTTCCGTGCACGGTGCAAACCGTCTCGGCTCCAACTCGCTGATCGACCTTGTGGTGTTTGGCCGTGCGGCTGCAATCCGCGCTGGCGAAGTCATCGACCGCGCTGCGAAAATTCCAGACATCAACGAAACAGCTGTCGAAACGATCATGGATCGCTTCCATCGTCTTCGTTATGCCAACGGTTCGACGCCAACCGCAGAACTGCGTGAAAAGATGCAGCGCACCATGCAGGAAGACGCTGCCGTGTTCCGTACGGACGAGTCGCTCAAGCAGGGCGTCGCACGTATGGCGGAGATCTGGAAAGAACTGCCGGATATTAAGGTCTCTGACCGTTCGATGATCTGGAATTCTGATCTGGTTGAGACGCTGGAACTGGAAAACCTGATGGCTAACGCGATGGTGACAGTCGTTTCGGCTGAAGCCCGTCACGAAAGCCGCGGCGCACATGCGCATGAGGATTTCCCGGACCGTAACGACGCCGAATGGCGTAAACACACCCTTTCCTGGCTGTCGCCAAATGGCGACGTGAAGCTTGATTACCGCCCTGTTCATCTCGATCCGCTGACGACCGAGGAAGAAGGCGGCATCAGCCTGGCCAAGATCGCGCCTAAGAAGCGCGTTTACTGATCGAGGGAATGAGCAATGGTTGAACTCGCACTTCCCAAGAACTCCCGTATGCAGGAAGGCAAAACCTGGCCGCGTCCAGATGGTGCCAAGAATGTAACGGAGTTCCGCATTTATCGCTGGTCGCCGGATGACGACGCAAATCCAAGCATCGATACCTATTATATCGATCGCGATGATTGCGGCCCGATGGTGCTCGACGGTCTTCTCTACATCAAGAACAAGATCGATCCGACGTTGACGCTGCGCCGTTCGTGCCGTGAGGGCATTTGCGGCTCCTGCGCAATGAACATTGATGGCGCCAACACGCTCGCCTGCACCAAGGGCATGGACGAGATCAAGGGTTCCATCAAGGTCTATCCTCTGCCGCATATGCCGGTGGTGAAGGATCTGGTGCCTGATCTCAGCAACTTCTATGCTCAGCACCGTTCGATTGAGCCTTGGCTCAAGACGGTTTCGCCAGAGCCGCAGAAGGAATGGCTGCAGAGCCACGAAGATCGTCAGAAGCTCGATGGTCTTTACGAGTGCATTCTCTGCGCCTGCTGCTCAACCTCGTGCCCAAGCTACTGGTGGAATGGCGACCGCTACCTTGGACCAGCTGTGCTGCTTCAGGCCTATCGCTGGCTGATCGACAGCCGCGACGAAGCCAAGGGCGAACGTCTCGATAATCTCGAAGATCCGTTCCGCCTGTATCGCTGCCATACGATCATGAACTGCGCGCAAACCTGCCCGAAGGGTCTCAACCCTGCCAAGGCGATTGCCGAAATCAAGAAGATGATGGTCGAGCGCCGCGTGTAAAACGTGTTTTTATAATCGACGGAAAGGGAGGCTCATGCCTCCCTTTTCTTTTATATGTAGCGCAACCGATCCTTGATCTTTGCTGTTTCGCCGATATCTGATCTAATCAATGCAGTGTTTCGGCTTTAAAGGTCTTTCATGCTTGATCATATCGGTTTCAACATTTCCAGTATGCCAAAATCCCGTGCTTTCTATGATGCGGCTTTAGCGCCTCTGGGTATCACGCGAGCGATGGAATTCGGAGATTGGGTCGGCTATGGCCGCAACGGAAAGCCGGAATTCTGGATCGGCAAGCAGAAAGGTTCAAAGCTGGAAGGCGTTCTTCATGTCGCTTTCTCGGCAGGAACCCGCTCTGAGGTAGATCGCTTTTATGAAGCGGCACTCGCTGCAGGGGGGAGTGACAACGGCAAGCCCGGTTTGCGGGAACATTATCATCCCGATTATTATGCAGCCTTTGTAACCGATCCTGACGGCCATAATATCGAAGCCGTCTGCCATCTTCCGGAATAAAAAAGCGGGCTAGGCCCGCTTTTGTTGATCAAACCAGCTTGGCGTCCAGTGTTACTTCGATTGCACCCAGTGCTTTCGAAAGCGGGCAGGATTCTTTTGCTTTCTTGGCAAGGCTTGCAAAATCTTCCTCAGATATGCCGGGAATGCTTGCACTGAGCGTCAATGCACTGCGGGAGATTGCAAAGCCACCACCTGTAGCGGGGCCGACTGTTACGGCTGCTGTCGCGTCGAGTTTTTCTGGTGGCGTGCCGTGTTCGGTAAGCAGGGCTGACAGCTGCATGGCGAAGCAACCTGCGTGGGCGGCACCGAGAAGCTCTTCTGGGTTGGTGCCTGCGCGGCCGCTTTCATCTTCGAAGCGCGCCTTGAAATCATAGGGCAGGTCTTTCAGCGCACCGCTCTGGGTATTGAGCGTGCCTTTGCCGTCTTTGAGTGTACCTTTCCAGACTGCGGTTGCTTTTCTGTCCATGGGGAAGCTCCTCTCGATTGGTTTCTTCCAACCAGATAGGGCGGCTTCCCATGGCTTCCAGTGTCAGTTTTGGGCAAACTTACGGTTTGTATCGACTGCCCATGCCAGTGACAGCATCAGAATGATGATGATGATCATGTTGAAGAAAAAGCGATCATAGGGCATCGGAAAGTAAACAAACTTGCCGAGAATTCCGATGACCATGGCAAAGACGATACCATTCAATCGAGGAATATCGGCTTTAATGCCGGCTTTCGCCATCGCTGCCCAAGCGACCAGTGCCAGCAACAGCATGGAAGGCCAGCTTTCGAGATAAAGCGCCAGAATGATCCCCCGAATATAGGCTTTGACGAGCAGAACGACCGAAAAATCTGGCTTAAATCCAGTCATGGAACTCTGCATCTCGATGCAGGTGAAATAAAGATGCGCCCACCAGCCGGGATGTCCGGCGGCTTTTTCCATCATCAGGCCTGCCACGATGCAGGCCGCAAAGGCGATCAGCAGTGGAAGTTTACGCCAGCCGAACAGAACTGCTGTGATCAGCAGAGCAAAGATCATGATGATGTTGTCTGGACGGATTGTGAAAGATAGCACGAGCAGCAAGGCACCCAGCCAATCGCGCTCGCGCAGAATGGCGAAAATGGCGGCGAAGGAAAGCGCTGCCATGGCGATGTCCGGAAAGACCGCTGATGTTATTGGGCCATAACCGGCCAGTAAAAGCGCGGGTCCAACCAGGAGCCCGGCCTGAAGCGCATTATAGCTGCCAAGCAGCCAAAGCATCAGCAGCCCGGTAGCGAACGCTGCTGAGATGCTGATGAGGTGGCCGCCACGGACCAGCCCTGTATAGGGTTCCAGCCAGCGCAGAAGTAGAATATAGCCCGCTTTGACGCGGTACATGACGAGCTGCGATTTGAAATTATCGGGGCTTACCCACTGGGCGCTTCGATAGTCTCCACCATATTTCAGCGCTTGCAGCTCGCCCTCTGAGGTAACTTCTGCGACTTGCCGCCATGTTTCCGTATGCAGTTGGGTCGCATCGGGATAGCGGTTTTCCAGCGCTGTTGCGATATAAGGGATCATATCCCAGTTCTGGTCGGGCTTTACGACTGAATAGATGATGGCGGCTGCCATAGCGGCGATAATGGCTAGTGCGCCTGCAATTTTGGATAGTTTGTGAACGCATTCCGTTGACCACAAGCCTGCCTGCAACTGCAGGAGCCCGTCGATCAATCGCTCATTGGTATGCATGCCCCGAGGCCCCCACGCCTATGCTCAGTCTTGCTTTTTTAGCAGAAATGGGAGCTTTTTCCAGTCCGCGTGTGAAGCTGAGAGCGGTTCTAGTTAAGGCTGAATCGTTGGAACCGCTGTAACTATTTTTTTACGCATTATCCGACGCAAAACCGGTTCCCACTTTTGCTGGAAATGCTTTAAATCGCTTCGCCCTGTAAAAGACGTGGTGTATCCCCCGAAAGACCCGCTGCCTGCTTGATGAAGAAGGACTTGAGGCTTGGAACGCGGTCAACAAGACCCAGTCCAATGTCGCGAATGGTTCGGACTGCCGGATTGTCGTTGGAGAACAATTTGGTCAGTACGTCTGTTGTGACACCCATCTGCACCGTGTCGAACCGGCGCCATGCCTGATAGCGTTCCAGTGCTGCGAAAGAGCCGATGTCGAGGCCAAGGCGATCGGTCTCGACGATAACTTCGGCAATGGCTGCCGCATCACGGAAACCGAGATTGAGGCCCTGACCGGCAATCGGGTGGATGCGGTGGGCTGCATCACCCACAAGTGCAAAGCGTGGCTTGACGAACTCGCGGGCCAGTGTGAGGCCAAGCGGAAAGGCGCGGCGCGGACCCTCAACAGTCAGCGCGCCAAGGCGATGACCGAAACGCTGCTCAAGTTCGGTCTCAAAGATGAAATCATCTTCGCGGATCAGGCGTTCGGCATCGGCTGTGCGTTCCGTCCAGACGAGCGAGCTGCGATTGCCCTTCAGTGGCAGGATGGCAAATGGACCTGCGGGCAGGAAATGCTCATCAGCACGACCACCATGCGGGCGCTCATGGGCGACGTTGCAGACGATGCCTGATTGGTCATAGTCCCAGTTGACGGTCTTGATGCCAGCAATGTCGCGCAGGCGCGATTTTGCGCCGTCTGCGGCAATCAGCAGGCGGGTGATGAGTGTTTCACCATTGGCCAGCTTCACGGCAACTGATTCAGGATTGGTTTCAAAATTCTCGACGCTCATGCCTTCGATGAAGGTGATGCCGAGTGCATCTGCTTGTCTGTGAAGGGCGGTGTTGAGCACACGGTTTTCAACCATATGGGCAAAAGGCTCGCCCGGGTTCACGTCGCCAGAGAAGGTTAGGAAGACAGGTCGTACCGGATCGGAGGTGCGGGAATCGGTGACGACCATTTCTGTGATGGGCTGTGCGTCGGTGACGATTTCCTGCCAGCAGCCGAGCTTGTCGAGCATACGCGAAGCAGCTGCTGCAATGGAGGATGCACGCGGGTCGTTCTTCCATGCGCCTGCCGGTGCGCCGTCGATGACGGTAACTGAAAGATGCGGAGCTGCCGATTTGACCGCAACGGCAGTAACGAGGCCGACATAGCCGCCGCCTGCGATTACCAAATCGTTCTTGCCCGTGGTTCCCTGCTTGCTTGCGGCAGACATCGCTTCTTCCTTTCGGATATTCAGATCACCCTTCGGTGAAGCATGTGAGGCTTCGACTTGACAGTTTCTGTCGTGCAGGCACAAACAGTTCACCGAGAATATAGTTCCTATATAGGATTGCAGGAGACAGGCTGTCCATGTCCGATGATAAAAAGACCAGTGCATTTGAAGGTAAGCAGACCGCTGCTATGCAGCAGCTTCTGACGACACTTGATCTTGAAACGCTCGAAATGGATCTTTTCCGCGGCAATAGTCCGCAGGTGGGCTGGCAGCGCGTTTTTGGCGGGCAGGTGATCGGACAGGCGCTGATTGCGGCCCAGCGCACGGTTGATGCGGATCGGCATGTTCATTCGCTGCATGGCTATTTTGTACGTCCGGGTGATCCGGCCATTCCGATCATCTATGAAGTTGATCGTATTCGTGATGGCTCGAGCTTCAACACGCGTCGCGTTTTGGCAAAGCAGCACGGCAAGGCGATCTTCACGCTGTCAGCGTCGTTCCAGATCGATGAAACGGGACTTGATCATCAAATCGATATGCCGGAAGGCCTGCCGATGCCCGAGCAGCTTGTCGGCGATCATGATCTCAAGGAAGAATATTTGCATCTGGCACCGGCTGGTGTGCGCAAATACTGGGAGCAGGAGCGCCCCATCGAGATCAAGCCGGTATCTCTCAAACATTATTTCTCGCGCGAGAAACTGGCTCCAAGTCAGCATGTCTGGGTGCGGGCGCGCGGTATTGTGCCGGATGATCGCGCACTTCAGGCGGCCATTCTCGCCTATCTGTCGGATATGACCTTGCTCGATACATCGCTGCATCCGCATGGACGCACGATTTTTGACCGAGATCTGCAGGTGGCAAGTCTTGATCATGCGATGTGGTTCCATCGCCCGTGCAGGCTCGATGACTGGCTCCTTTACACCCAGGATACGCCAAGCGCGTCCAGTGCGCGCGGGTTTAACCGTGGTGCGCTCTATACGCGTGAAGGGCTTCTGATTGCCTCGGTTGCGCAGGAAGGGCTTATCCGTGTGCATGAAAAAGACAAGTGATGATATTTTAATCATCATAAAAGCATGCGATTAAATTTTATGCATATGCTGATTGCGTAAAATGGCTTCAATCGCAAAAGCTGAATCCGATGAATCACTTAAAGCGGTTTTTCCCTTTCCGGGAAAAGCCGCTTATTATTTTTACGGCAAGATTTTTCTCGGGCTGGACAGCGTATTTCGTTTGTTGAAAAGCCCGGATTTTGGGCGGAAATGCCGTTTCTATCCTTTGATTTCACTTTACGCGTGAATGCCAAATATCAGAAAAATTGCATCCTCTCCGTTCCATCGCGCGCAACTGGCACGATTTTTGTTTCTGTAGCTTTGAACCGGTCTTTTCAGCGCAGACGCGTTTGAAGCCGCCATTCGACGGAGATACTCGATGCTCATAACTGGAAGATTCAAGCAAACGGCTCTCGCCACTCTGCCTGCATTGCTCGCTCTGGCTGGAACAGCTTTTGCACAGGATGCAGCTGCACCAACCCCGACCCTTGATACTGGCGATACCGCCTGGATGCTGACTTCAACCGCACTTGTGTTGATGATGACCATTCCGGGGCTTGCGCTGTTCTATGGTGGCATGGTGCGCAAGAAGAACGTGCTTTCCACCGTCATGCAGAGCTTCGCAATTACCTGCCTGATGTCGGTATTGTGGATGTTCTTCGGCTATTCGCTTGCTTTTACCGATGGCGGTTCGATGAACGCCTTTATCGGTGGTTTCGATAAGGCATTCCTTGCTGGCGTAACGATGGATTCGCTCACCGGCACCATCCCTGAATACCTCTTCATCGTGTTCCAGATGACCTTTGCGGTTATCACGCCTGCGCTGATTGCGGGTTCGTTTGCAGAACGCATGAAGTTCTCCTCCATGCTGGTTTTCATGGTTCTGTGGCTCTTCATCGTCTATGTGCCGGTTGCACATTGGGTATGGGGCGGCGGCTTCCTCGGCTCTGACGGCGTTCTCGACTTCGCTGGCGGTACGGTTGTTCACATCAATGCTGGTGTCGCAGGTCTTGTTGCAGCACTGATTATTGGTAAGCGTGACGGTTATGGCCAGACCAATATGGCGCCGCATAACCTTGTTCTCTCCGTGATCGGTGCAGCCCTTCTGTGGGTGGGCTGGTTCGGCTTCAACGCAGGTTCTGCTGCCGGTGCAAATTCGCTCGCTGCTGTCGCCATGCTCAACACGCAGGTTGCGACTGCTGGTGCGGCTCTTGCCTGGATGTTTGCTGAGTGGGCAATCGCCGGCAAGCCAAGCGTTCTCGGCATTATTTCGGGCGCGGTAGCTGGTCTGGTTGCTGTTACCCCTGCGGCAGGCTTCGTCAATCCAACAGGCGCGCTGATCATCGGTATCGTCGCAGGCCTTATCTGCTACGTGGCAGCGGTTAAGCTCAAGCACGCGCTTGGTTATGACGACTCGCTCGATGCGTTCGGCGTACACGGCGTTGGCGGCTTTGTTGGCGCGATCCTGACGGGCTTTTTTGCCGATGTTGCGATCAACGCCGCGGGCGAAGGTGCAACCATGGGCAAGCAGTTCTTCGGTGCGGCCGTTACCATTGTCTACACAGCAGTCGCGACCGCGATTATTCTCTACGTAATCAAGGCCATCATGGGTCTGCGTCCAAGCAAGCAGGCCGAAATGGAAGGCCTCGATATCGCTTTGCACGGCGAGTCTGTTCAGTAGAACAGGGTTGTCTCAACAAGGGGAAAGGCGCGGGAAACCGCGCCTTTTTCATTTCTCCACATAAGAAGTCGCATGGTTAATGAGGAATTAACCATCACAAGGCTAGGATCACCCCGATTCATTGCGCCCGAGGCTTCACAAGCCGCAGGGCACCAAAACATGGTTCGGGACAGGCTTTATGCGGCAAGGATATTCGCCCTCATACCCGCTGCGTGACGAGCGGATTTCGGAAGACAGGCTGAGATTGGCCAATATCTTCCGCAGGCAATTTTATATCCTGTTTGGTCTGGGATTGCTTGCGCTTACGGGTGCTGCGGTGGGAGCTCTGGCGACATGGAATGTTGCAGACCCAAGCCTCAGCCATGCAACAGACAACCCTGTTACCAATGCGCTTGGCTATCCGGGAGCGGTATTCTCCGACATCGCCATGCAGTTCTTTGGCCTTGCAAGCGTTCCAGTTCTGCTCCCGCTGGTCATCTGGTCACTGCTGCTGATGACGCGGGGCGGTATCAGTCGCATTGCCAAGCGCAGTTTTGCCTGGCTTGGCGCTGCCCTGCTGTTCGCAGCCATTGCAAGCTGCTTTGCGGTGCCGGAAAGCTGGCCAATGCCTATTGGTCTTGGCGGTGTCTTCGGTGACATGATGCTGCGCATCCCAGGCATTTTCATCGGTACATTCCCACAAGGTGCGATAGCATCCGGCATTGCGCTGGTGCTCGCCTTCCCAGCCCTTTGGCTCTGCCTTTTTGCAAGTGGTATTATTGGTCGCCGCGAAGTATTGGCCGACACGCCTGCCGCGCGCGGTGCTGCGGAAGACGACTTCGAAGACGACGATAATGACGACGAAACGGCATCGGGCGGCATTTCGCAATTCGTCGGTGCTATGACGCATACAATGCTCAGTGCAACCGCCACTTTCAGGCGCCTTACAGGCATGAAGCGTCGTAAGCCGCGTGAGGACGAATTCGGCGATATGCGCAGCGTGCGTCGTAGTGCTGAAACGCGCAACGGTCCTCGCCATGATCCGGGATTTGGTTCTGCTCCGTCACAAGAGCCGCCGTTTGAAATGGATGACGGTTTCGATAATGACGGCGATGGTGCGCCGCTGGCAGGCCAGGAATGGCATGATGCACCGCCACAGCGCGCCAAAGCACGCGTTGGCGAACGTGCGCCTTCACCTAAGAGTGGCGCGCGCATCCAGCGTGAAGCACAGGCGTCGTTCCTCAAGGAAGGCGGCGCATTTGAAATGCCGTCGCTGCATTATCTGGCTGAGCCTAAGCTGGTACAGCGCGATGCGTCGCTGTCCAAGGATGCGCTTGAACAGAATGCGCGTCTGCTTGAAGGCGTGCTGGAAGATTTCGGTGTGCGCGGCGAGATCATCAATGTGAAGCCTGGTCCGGTTGTCACTCTGTACGAACTTGAACCGGCTCCGGGTATCAAATCATCTCGCGTAATTGGTCTGGCGGATGATATCGCCCGCTCGATGAGTGCGATAGCAGCCCGTGTTGCCGTTGTTCCGGGTCGCAATGTCATCGGTATCGAATTGCCGAACCAGAAGCGCGAAATGGTTTATCTGCGCGAGATGCTGGCAAGCCGTGACTTTGAACAGTCAAAGGCAAAGCTTGCGCTGGCGCTGGGTAAGACAATCAACGGTGAACCGGTGATTGCCGATATTGCGAAGATGCCGCATGTGTTGGTGGCTGGTACAACCGGCTCGGGTAAGTCGGTGGCGATCAGCACCATGATCCTGTCGCTGGTCTATCGTATGACGCCGCAGGAATGCCGTCTGATTATGATCGATCCAAAGATGCTGGAACTCTCCATCTATGACGGTATTCCGCATCTTCTGACGCCGGTTGTGACAGACCCGAAAAAGGCTGTCGTCGCGCTCAAATGGACCGTGCGTGAGATGGAAGACCGCTATCGCAAGATGTCCAAGGTTGGCGTCCGCAATATTGACGGCTTCAACCAGCGCGTCGGTCAGGCCCAGAAAAAGGGTGAGCAGATCGCCCGTACCGTTCAGACCGGCTTCGATCGTAATACCGGTGAAGCGATCTACGAAACCGAGCAGCTTGATCTCGAACCAATGCCATATATCGTCGTGATCATCGACGAAATGGCCGATTTGATGATGGTGGCTGGTAAAGATATTGAAGGCACGGTGCAGCGTCTGGCGCAGATGGCGCGTGCCGCAGGCATCCACGTCATCATGGCAACACAGCGCCCATCTGTCGATGTTATCACGGGTACGATCAAGGCCAACTTCCCGACCCGCATTTCCTTCCAGGTTACGTCCAAGATTGACAGCCGCACTATCCTTGGCGAGCAGGGCGCCGAGCAGCTGCTTGGTCAGGGTGATATGCTGTTTATGGCCGGTGGCGGTCGAATTCAGCGCGTACATGGTCCATTTGTGGGTGATGACGAGGTAGAGCGCATTGTTCAGCACCTGAAGCTTCAGGGCGTGCCGGAATATCTCGACGCCATCACCGAAGACGAGGAAGAGGATGAAGGCGGCGGTCCGGCTGGAACGTCTAACCTTGAAAATTCCGACGATCCTTATGATCAGGCTGTGGCTGTGGTGCTGCGCGACAAGAAGGCTTCGACTTCCTATATCCAGCGTCGTTTGGGCATTGGCTATAACCGTGCTGCTTCGATCATCGAACGCATGGAAGACGAAGGTATCGTTGGACCTGCCAATCATGCCGGCAAGCGCGAAATACTGGTGCCGACAGGCGACGACAATTTCTAGCCGGGAATTCATGAGCTTGAGTTGCCACACTTTGAGTTGCCACACTGGCGCCCAACTGCCGATCTACCTTTAGAGAATGATGAAAAGAGAGAGTTTGCCGATGATGTTCTCCCGCATTTCCGCATTTGCGAAAGCCAGCCGTTTCGCGGCCTTCCTCGGATTGGGAGCATTGATTCTTGGTTCTGTTGCGCCGGTGTTCACTCCCGTTGTGGCTCAGGCGCAGGGCGCGGGAAATGCCGCGGCGGCTCAGCAGATTGCAGATCATTTCTCTTCTGTTCGCACCATGACCGGGGAGTTCGTTCAGTTTGGCCCGAAGGGCGACCAGACTGGCGGCACTTTCTATATCGAGCGTCCGGGCAAAATCCGTTTCAATTACAACAACTCGCCGGTACGCGTGATTTCGGATGGCAATCAGGTTGTCATCAACAATCGTAAGCTCGATACCTGGGATATGTATGCGCTGGGCACCACGCCGCTGAAGCTGCTTCTTTCCGATAAGATTGATCTTGGCGGTGGCCGTCTTCAGAGCGTCAAACAGGACCCGGATATGACCACACTGGTCATTGGTGACAAAAAAGTGTTCGGCAGCTCCAAGATTACGCTGATGTTCGAGCCAAAGACCTATGAACTGAAGCAGTGGACGATCACCGATGCGCAAGGCCTTGATACAACGGTGATGATCTTCAATTTGCGCACCGGTGTGCGCTTTACCGACGATATGTTCAAGATCGACTATCAGCGCATCGCGATGAAGCGCAAAGGCCAGTAATTCTCTGTTTTATTGCTGCCCTACATTTGCATTTGTCGGATAAATGGTTAGGTTCGCGGCCATCTTTTGGTGACCGCGAGTCTTATTCCCATGACCTTTTCTGTTGCTACCTGGAACATCAATTCTGTTCGTCTGCGCATGCCGCTGGTCGAGCAGTTTTTAAGCGACTATCAGCCGGATGTTCTCTGTCTTCAGGAAACCAAATGTCCCGACGATCAGTTCCCTTCCAAGGGCTTTCGCGCACTTGGCTATGAGCATATCGCGATCAGTGGTCAAAAGGGCTATCACGGCGTTGCGACCATCTCGAAACGTCCGCTGAGCGATGTGGAGAAGATCGGCTTTTGTGAGATGGGTGATTGCCGTCACTTAAGTGCAGTCGTCGCAGCGGGTGGAAAAAAGCTCCGTATCCATAATTTCTATGTGCCTGCCGGTGGTGATGAGCCAGACCCGGAAATTAATCCAAAATTCGCCCATAAGCTTGGTTTCCTTGAGGAAATGCGCGCGATTGTCGCTGATAGGCAGGATGGTAATTCATCCATCCTCGTGGGTGATCTCAATATCGCGCCGCTTGAAAACGATGTCTGGTCGCATAAGCAATTGTTGAAAATCGTCAGCCACACGCCGATTGAAACTACCACGCTTGAAGACTTGCGCGTGAAAGGTGGGTGGAGCGATCTGATGCGTCAGGTCATTCCGGCTGACCAGAAAATCTATACATGGTGGAGCTATCGCGCCAAGGATTGGGATGCAGCGGATCGTGGTCGCCGCCTCGATCACATCTGGGGTTCGGCTGATCTGGAAGCGCATATGCAAGGTCTGCAGATCCTGCGTGAAGCACGCGGTTGGGATCGCCCATCCGATCACGTACCAGTGATTGCGACATTCGATCTGGATTAGTCGAACGCTCAAGCCTATATAGAGCGAAGTTCAGAAGAGGAGAAAAGAGCAATGGATCGTACAGCACTGTTTTCAATGACCAGTGTTTTCAACGTTTCCGGGGCTCTTCATGTCTTCTCTTCTCACTCTTCAGGATATTTCCTGCGTCACGGCTGATGGCCGTACTCTCTTTTCAGGCATCAATTTCAGCGTAACCGAAGGTCGCATCGGCCTTGTCGGGCGTAATGGTATTGGCAAATCCACGCTTTTGAAAATCATGAGCGGTGATTTGTTACCATCCAGTGGAACCGTCACGCGCAGCAGCCGGATTGGTATGCTTGCGCAGAATGTCGGTGGTGACGCTCAGCAGACACTCGCCGATTTGTTCGACGCGCGTGATGCCTTTGAAATGCTTGAGCGGATCGAAGCGGGTGCGGGCACTGACGTTGATTTCGAACAGGCGGATTGGCTGTTGCCTCAGCGTTTCGATGAAGCTTTGCTGTCGTTCGGGCTTTCGCTTTCGCCACAAACCCGGCTATCCGAGTTGAGTGGCGGGCAGCAGACGCGAGCAGCGCTTGCAGCACTGCTGTTTCAGAAGCCCGATCTTATTTTGCTGGATGAACCGACCAATAATCTTGATCGCGATGGCCGTCAGGCTGTTGCCGATATGCTTGCGAATTGGCAGGGGGCTGCTGTTGTCGTCAGCCATGATCGCGAATTGTTGCGGTCAATGGATGCGATAGCCGAGCTCTCGCAAGGCGCGTTGGCGCTCTATGGCGGCAATTGGGATTTCTACCACGAGCGGAAAGAACTGGAGCGGGAAGGGGCAGCGCGCGATCTCGAATTGGCTCAGCGCGATGTGAAGCAGGTTAGGCTCAAGGCGCAGGAAGCTGCCGAACGGCAAGCAAAAAGTGATGCGCGCGGGCGCAAATCCCGTGCAGATGCGGGTATGAGCAAGTTGTTGCTCGATGCGCGTGCCGACAAGGCGCAAAAGACCGGTGGTCGCGGTGAATTGCTTGCAGAGCGCAATGCAGAGCGCGCACAAAATCAGTTGCGTGAAGCGGAAGCAAAGGTCGAACGCAATAAGCCTATGCGGTTTAATATTGAGGCTGCGCTTTCGCCTTCCGGGCGTGTGATGCTTGAAATGCTCAATGTTTTTGGTGGGCCAGTGCCAGAAAACCCAGTCATCCGCGACTTCTCACTCAGAATCGTCGGGCCAGAGCGTATCGTCATTCGCGGCGCAAACGGAGCTGGAAAAACCTCGCTGCTACGGTTGATTGCTGGCGATTTGCAGCCGGTTTCAGGCGAGATAAGACGATTTGTGCCGGTTGCCATGTTCGATCAGCAGATGAGCTTGATGGACCGCAGCGCAACGCTTTACGAGAACTTCCGCAGACTGAACAAAGGGGCGAGCGATAACGATGCTCATGCAGCACTTGCGCGTTTTTCATTTCGCGGTGAGGGCGCCTCGCGTCTTGCAGGGAGCTTGAGTGGTGGCGAATTGCTGCGCGCTGCACTGGCCTGCATTCTTGGCGGAACGCTGAAGCCTGAATTGCTGATCCTTGATGAGCCGACCAACCATCTCGATATCGATTCAATCGAAGCGTTGGAAACCGCCCTGAATGACTATGAAGGTGGTCTGCTGCTGGTCAGCCACGATCAGGCGCTTCTGGATGCCATCGGTATCGAGCGGGTCATTGAATTATAGGTTTTAGTCGTTGCCATTAAGCTGTGGCGCGACTTTCTCGATGTCGGCAATCAACTGCAGCAGGTTTTTGCTGATATGGGCATGCAGCGATGCTGCGGCCTCCGGATATTCTTCCAGAATGCGCCGGAAGATTGCACGGCTGATGCGGATGACTTCGGTCTCTTCTTCGGCCAGGGCACCTGTCAGGCGGGTGGTCTGCGCAATCAGCGCCATTTCGCCCAGCATGGCGCCGGGGCCGACGGGGCGGATCGCAATCCGCCCTTCGTCTGCATCATGAAACAAGGTGATGTTGCCAGATACGACGATATATCCGCAATCGGCACTCTGGCCCTCGCGGAACAGTTCACGACCGGCACGCAGAACAAGGCGTTCTGCGCCAAAGGCGAGCAGACGCAACTGTTCGGGTGTGAAAGACTCGAACAGGCCTACTGAGCCGAGAATGCGAATATCGTCATCGAGCGCCATAGCTTGTCATTACACCCGCATCAGGCGCTGTCCATCATGGGACAAGTTTGTATCCCCCGCTTTCTGTAACCAGAAGCGATGCGTTGGACGGATCCTTCTCAATTTTCTGGCGCAGACGGTAGACATGGGTTTCCAGCGTGTGTGTCGTAACACCGGAATTATAGCCCCAGACTTCCTCAAGCAGCACATCGCGGCCAATGACCTTGTCGCCGGCGCGATAGAGATACTTGATGATGGCTGCTTCCTTTTCGGTCAGGCGAATCTTGCTGCCCTTCTCATCGAGAAGCAGCTTCTGGCCTGGCTTGAAGGTGTAAGGACCAACGATGAATGTCGCGTCTTCGCTCTGCTCATGCTGGCGCAGCTGCGCGCGGATGCGGGCAAGCAGAACCGCGAACTTGAACGGCTTGGTGACGTAATCATTCGCACCCGATTCGAGACCGAGAATCGTGTCCGATTCGGTGTCGTGACCGGTAAGCATGATGATCGGAGCCTTGAAGCCACCCTTGCGCAGAAGCTTTACCGCTTCGCGACCGTCCATGTCCGGCAGGCCAACATCCATAATCAACAGATCGACAATGCCATTGCGGGCGGTCTGGATGCCCTTGGTAGCGTTGTCTTCCTGAAGAATCTGGAATTCTTCGCACAGCTCCAGCTGTTCGACGAGGATGGAGCGGAGATCTTCGTCATCGTCCACAATCAGTATTGTACGACCTGTCATGCCTGTCCTCGTTACTCTTTGATTCAAATAGTGGTTCGTGTTTTATGACATTTAATGGCGATAAGTTGAAGCCGTGAAAAAAGAGAGCAGATTTTCAGGCGATCACCCAAACTTTATCAGCAGGCGGAAAACGGAGGCAGGGCTTGACCAGAAATCAAAAAAGCCGCGGCATTGGCATTATCGATGTACGGGCAAAGCCCGGCCATAAAACGCGCGGTCTGCTTGCTGCTGGCAATTTGGTATTGGAATGTGCGCTTGGCAAGGGGGGAATCAGCGCTTTCAAGCGCGAAGGCGACGGTGCCACGCCGCTTTCTTCCATGCGATTGCTCTATGGCTATCGTCGTGGCGATGGCGGACAATGGCCGGTATCGCCCTTGCCGCTGCGCCGGGTGCGTAAGCTGGATGGCTGGTGCGATGCGCCAAAAGACGCCAATTACAATCGTCCGGTCAATCTGCCGTTTAAGCCAAGTCACGAGAAGATGTGGCGCAATGACGATGTTTATGATGCCTGTATCGTCATGGACTGGAACGTTAGCCCGCGCAAACGAGGTTGCGGCAGTGCGATCTTCTTCCATCTTGCCCGTCCGGGTTATACGCCGACCGAGGGCTGCATAGCATTGAAGCGCGCCGATATGGCGCGCCTCCTGCCTCATTTGACGAATAGGACCGTGATCCGCGTATTGCGGTAATTAGAGCGCTATGCGCTCTAATTTTTTGATACGCACTACCTACGCAAACCGCTTCACAGTTTTGCTGGAAGTGCTCTAATGTGCTCCAGCGGGGACGATTTTCACTTCATTACCCTCCGCATCGTAGAGTTTACCGTTCTGGACATAATCGCCATCATGCAGTTCTGCGATCTGATGGTGGCGAATGATGCGTTCGGTGCCTTCGGCAAAAACCGACATCTGATCTGAATTTCCGGTCTTGAACTCATTGAACATCAGGTTGAGCACGATTGCCATCAAAGCAGCAGAGCTGATGCCCGAATGGAAGATGGTCTCAAACCATGCCGGGAAGTGATGGTAGAATTCCGGTGCGGCAATCGGGATCATGCCGAAGCCGATGGAAGTCGCCACGATGATCAGATTGATATTGTTCTGATAGTCGACCTTTGACAGCGTGCGGATACCACTTGCGGCAACCGTTCCAAACAAAACGATGCCGGCGCCGCCAAGTACGGCTGGCGGAACGCAGGCAATCACGCGCCCCATCACTGGCAGCAGGCCGAGCGTGATGAGAATAAGCCCGCCAGTCGCAACCACATAACGGCTTTTCACACCCGTCACCGCCACAAGGCCCACATTCTGTGCAAAGGCGCTCTGTGTGAACGATCCGACCACGGGTGCGAGAATGCTCGATGCCATATCGGCACGTAAGCCATCGCCCAGACGGCGGGAATTGACCTTGGTTTCCAGAATTTCACCAACCGCCAGAATATCGGCGGAGGTTTCCACCAGCGTGACGACAATCACGATGAACATCGAAAGTGTTGCTGCAATACTGAAAATCGGCCAGCCGAAATGGAAGATTTCGGGCAGTGCCATAACCGGACCTTCTGCGACGCGCGAGAAGTCCGTCATGCCGAGAAGCCATGCGATCCCCGTTCCGATCACCATGGCAAGCAAAATGGACAGACGCGAGATGGTGGCATTGCCGATCTTGCTCAACAGCAGAACGATCGCCAGCGTCAGCCCGGCCAGACCGATATTGGACATGCTACCGAAATCAGGTGCATTGCTGTTGCCGCCCATGGCCCAGCGTGCTGCAACAGGCATCAAAGTGAGACCGATGGTGGTAATCACGATACCGGTCACAAGGGGCGGAAAAAAACGCGTCACGCGCGAAAAGATCGGTGTGATGAGAAAGCCTATCAGGGCTGCCGCCATCACCGCTCCGAGTACGACCTGAATGCCCGCCTCGCCGGTTTCTGCTGATGTTACAATGGCAACCATCGTGGCCACACCGGCGAATGATACGCCCTGCACCAGTGGAAGCTGGCAGCCGAAAAAAGGAATACCGATTGTTTGCAGTACAGTTGCTACGCCGCCTGCAAAAAGCGAGGCGGTAATCAACAGGCCGATTTCGCTCGGGCTGAGGCCTGCCGCCTGACCGATGATAAGTGGGACGGCTACAATGCCGCCATACATGGTCAGAACATGCTGAAATCCATAAGCCAGATTGGCTGTAACGGATAGTCTTTCGTCTTCGGGACGTGGACTAGCCACGATCCCGGTTGGGTGTGTATTCACGTTTATCCCTCCCGATGTCTCTCCTCAAAGACAGGGGGCGAGTATATCCGTCATGCGCAGACTGACTGCATTGCTTTTGCTTGAAGTTGTTTTCGATGCGAGCGGGTTAATGGATTTAGCGCATCGATCCGATTGAAACCGATCCACGCTCTAAACATTTGTTCCGCACGCATCGCGAAAATCGTTTCAGACTTTTCGGGATGCGCTTATGCCAATCCTTCGCGCATCGCATCGCTGAGAACAGTAAAAATATAGGGTTCTGTCGATTGCGCAACGTTGAAACGCAGATAACGGGTCGCGCTATGCGATGGGCTGAAAACATCGCCCGGCGCAAGCACAACACCCTTTTCAAGCGCATAACGGGCAATCTGGCTTGAATCCATGCCTTCAGGCAAGCGCGCCCAGAGAAAGATGCCGCCCTGCGGTTCTGTCCAGAGTTCCAGCCCGATTGCTTTGAGCCGGTTTGCCGTCATGGTCATGGCGTCAGCGAGTTTAGCGCGCAGGCTGTCGATATGGCGGCGATAGGTGCCATCGGTGAGCAGGGCGTGTACAATCTGGGCGGACAAAACGTTGCTGCTGAATGAGGTCGCAAGTTTCAGATCGGTAATTCCGTCGATCCAGTCACGACGACCGGCAATATAGCCGACACGCGCTGCGGCCGAGAGTGTCTTGGAGAAACTGCCAATATGGAGCACCCGGTCAAAGCCATCGAGCTCGGCAAGCAGCGGTGCTGGCGAAGGGTGAAAATCGCCAAAGATATTGTCTTCTACTAGCTTTATGTCGTGGGTTTCGGCAAGCTTCAGCAACCGGTGTGCTGTGGCGGGCGTCATGATGCCGCCCGTCGGATTGTGCAGCCCAGCATTGGAAATATACAGCTTTGGCGCTTGTTCTTCAGCGGCCTTGGCGAAGGCTTCGAGATCGGGGCCTGTATGCGTGTAGGGGATGCCGATGAGTTTGACGCGGTGTGAAAGAAGCGAGGCCTGAAAGTTGAAATAGCAGGGGTCGTCAACCAGCACTGTGTCGCCGGGCTGCAGCAGAAAGCGGCAGATGAGATCGATGGCATGTGTGCCTGAATCGGTCAGCAGAATATCGCCGCCTGAAAGGTTGATGCCCTGTTCGGTGAGTTTGCGCGCCAGATGATTGCGCAGAGGACGAAAGCCGAGCGGCTCTCCATATGCGACGAGATTGCTGTCTTCATCGCGTGCGATTGTGCGCATGGCGCGGCGGATACCCTCAAGCGGCAACCATTCATCGGGCAGCCAGCCACAGCCGGGCTTATAGGTCTTATTGTCTGCTTCAAGCGACTGGCGCATTACCCAGAAAGGATCGATCTGCCGGTCCTTGTGCGGTGTCACTGCGGCAAGCGTAAAAGGCTGACGTGCCCGCTCTGAAACGTAGAAACCGGCACCGCGGCGCGACTGGATAACCCCCTCTGCCACCAGACGGTCATAGGCTTCTACGACCGTTGATTTCGAAACATTCATCGTCTCGGCCAAACGCCGGATTGAAGGAAGGCGAGCGCCGGGCGCAAGGCTCATGGCGGCGATACGGTCGCGAATGATGGTCATGACCTTTTCGACGAGCGGCATCTTATCGGGCGCTGCCTTGTCCTCGCTGCGACTGCCAAGATAGGCAGCTTCCACGGCTTCAAGACTGCGCAAAAGGCCCGTCGATATCATCTGTACCATCCTTTGTATCAGTACAGTTTAGCAGAATTGTCCGTGAACTGTCTCTGATTATTTGGCGGAATTCGCGGCACTGTACTAAAGCGGTTTCAGGCAGATTGGAATCACCCAAGCCGCTCTATCCCTTTGTTTCTCGCATTCCATGCCAAATCCGCTTCACGTTGCTGATGGGAATGCCGAAACACATGCAAGTTGGAAGAAGGCCAAAAACAGAGAATGAACAAGACTGCGGGTTGGATTAACGGATTTCTGGGGGTTCTGATTTTTAGCGGGTCGTTGCCCGCAACACGTCTGGCGGTGATCGACATCGACCCGACCTTCCTGACCATGGCGCGAGCGTCGATTGCGGGGCTGCTGGGCCTTGCGCTGCTGCTCGCCTTCCGTGAACCATTTCCGCGTCGCAATGACGTTATTTCACTGATTGTCGTGGCGCTTGGCGTGGTGGTTGGCTTTCCATTGCTGACGGGCATTGCGCTACAGCATATGACGTCGGCACATGCGATTGTCTTTATCGGTTTGCTGCCGCTGTCGACGGCTTTGTTTGCCGTGTTGCGTGGTGGCGAAAACCCGCGCCCACTGTTCTGGTTGTTCTCAGTTGTCGGCGGTTTGATTGTGGCGTCCTATGCCTATGGGCAAGGCAGTCAGTCAACGTTGCTAGGTGACGTGCTGATGCTGGGCGCTATCATTGTCTGCGGTCTTGGATATGCTGAAGGTGCCAGCCTGTCGCGCAGGCTGGGCGGCTGGCAGGTGATCTGCTGGGCGCTGGTCTTTTCGCTGCCGGTCATGTTGCCACTCAGCTTCATGACGCGGCCTGAAACCTGGGGCAATATCGGCGTCATGGCATGGGGCGGGCTTGCTTATGTTACGCTGTTTTCGATGCTGATCGGCTTTTTCTTTTGGTATCGCGGACTGGCACAGGGCGGTGCAGCGGCTGTCGGGCAGCTGCAATTGTTGCAGCCATTCTTCGGCCTGATGCTGGCTGCATCCATTGCCGGTGAACCGGTGAGCATGGGCATGGTGCTGACCGCTGGCGTGGTGGTGCTGTGCGTGGCTGGTGCGAAAAGGTTTGGTTAAACAAGCTTGTCGCCCAAAAGTGGGAACCGGTTTTGGGATAACGACAAGCGTTATAAAAATGCCCAGACAGTCGTGCGCTTGACTTCTGCATCCTCAAGCGCACGCGTGACGGGCACTGTGTAAAAGGCAAGCTGTTCAAGTCGGTCTTTGGGCAGATAGGAACGGCCCGGATCACCAACGATGATGCTGGCACCGCGAGCGGCAAGGTTTGCAAACCACGGTATCAGACGATCTGCGAGCGGCTTTTCATAGAACACGTCGCCCGCAAGCACGACTTCCCATCCATGATCCTGATCGATCAGATCGGTGAGTGTCGGGGTGATGGCAACGTTGTTTGCAGCCGCGTTGATTTCGATCGCAGGCAGCGCAAAGGGGTCGATGTCTGACGCCAGAACGCCTGCTGCTCCCGACTTCATTGCTGCAATGGCGACAAGACCTGAACCTGATGCGAAGTCGAGTACGGTTTTGCCTGAGACTGCCTTTGGATGATCGAGAATATAACGAGCAACGCCCTGACCGCCTGCCCAGGCAAAGGCCCAGAACGGCGGCGGCAGGCCGATGGTTGCCAGTTCTTCCTCGGTTTTATGCCAGAGGTCGTGGGCTTCATCGGCCAGATGAAGGCTGATTTCCGGCACATGCGGCGGCGTTTGCAGGCCAGTATTGGCCAATATGAAATCACGCGTGCCCTTTTGTGCCGGATCAAGCATCAAATATCCTTGGCGTCTAACCCGCCCATGCGGCAGACTTCGATCCATTCATCTTCCGTTACCGGCTGTACCGAAAGACGCATAGACGTGACGAGCGCCATCTTTTCAAGCTTCGGATTGGCCTTCACATCTTTTAGCGTAACCGGCTTTGGCACATCGCGCACAGCCTTGATGTCGACGCAATCCCAACGCGGATCGTCGGTCGTGCTGTCAGGATGCGAAAGGGCGCAAATCTCAACAATGCCCACCACTTCCAGACCTTCGTTGGAATGATAGAAAAAGCCTTTGTCGCCGAGCTTCATGGCGCGCATGTTGTTGCGTGCCAGATAGTTGCGCACGCCGTCCCATTGCTCGCCTTTTTCGCCGCGGGCTTTCTGCATTTCCCATGACCATTTGAATGGTTCAGACTTGAACAGCCAGTAAGCCATGACCAGTCCTTATGCGTTTGCTGGATTGTTGATGGCCCAGTTCCATGGGCGCACAGTCACATCAGCAAAAAGACCAGCCAGTGCGTAGGGGTCATTGGCACCGATCTTTTCGGCCTCTGCCTTGTCGGCTGCTTCAACCACGACGAGGCTACCATTTGGCTTGCCATCTTCACCAAGGAAAGGGCCTGCAAATTTCAGCACGTCACCCAGCGACTTGAGATAGTCGATATGGGCTGGGCGCGTATCAAGGCGCACTTGCAGATGATCGGGCTTGTCGTTGCACAGAAGAGCAAAAAGCATGTTATTCTAACCTCTTTGTTTATGCATGATCTTATCCGAAATTGGCTTCCCACTTTTCGGGATCATGCATTTTGTTTGAGCATGATCTTATCTGAAAACCGCTACGCACTTTTCAGGATCATGCTCTAATCCTCGGTCTTAAGTGGTCGGTTAAGAAGCGCCGTTACGGCTTCATCAATCGTGATATGTCCTGCAAGAAGCGCTGCAACGGCCGTGATAATCGGTGCAGGCACTTCATGTTGTCTGCAAAGTTCAGCTGCGATGGGGGCGGTTGCCACACCTTCGGCCAGCGGGCGGTTGGTGAGGTCTTCGCCACGACCGATTGCCAGCCCATAGGAATAGTTACGTGATTGCGATGATGAGCAGGTCAGCATCAGATCGCCAAGACCGGAAAGCCCCATGATGGTTTCCGGCTTTGCGCCCATGGCAAGGGCTACGCGGCGCAGTTCGGCAAAGCCGCGTGTGACAAGGGCTGCTTGTGCGCTGGCACCATAGCCGCGCCCGATGGCAGCACCTGCCGCAAGAGCCAGCACGTTTTTCAGAGCGCCGCCGATTTCCACCCCTTTGAGATCGGTGGTCGAATAGCAGCGAAATGCGGGGCCGGAGAGCGTTGCTGCAAGCTGATCAGCAATGGCTGCATCTTCGCAGGCAATCGTCACCGCTGTTGGCAGGCCACGCGCCACGTCGGTTGCAAAGCTTGGGCCGGACAATGCGCCGATCGTATGGTGGGGCAGAACCTCGGCCACCACTTCCGACATCAGCCTTCCTGTTTCGCGCTCAATGCCCTTGGCACAGAGAATGACGGGCGCAGACTGCGGAATAAGTGCGCTTAGTTTCAGAAGACCTTTGCGCATTGCCTGCGCGGGAACAACAACGAGAACTGCATCAGCATTTTCGAGTACAGCCTTGGCATCCGTGCTGGCACGGATGCCTTCAGGAAGTTCAATTTCGCCAAGGTAAGCAGGGTTGCGACGCTGGTCGTTCACATGGGCAACAGTTTCAGCATCGCGAGCATAAAGCCATGTTTCGTGCTGGCCGATGGCGCTCATGGCTGCCAGAGCCGTTCCCCATGCGCCGCCGCCAAGCACGGCAATTTTTGCCCGCTCACTCATGCTTTTGCTCCACGGCGTCCGGTGCCGAACATGGGTGCTGATTTCTCATCAAGCGGCCAGCGTGAGCGCGGAGCAAGATTGAGCGAATCAGGGCCCTTGGTTGCAGCCCGCTCAGCACCCGCCCAGGCGATCATTGCCGCATTGTCGGTGCAGAGATTGAGCGGTGGTGCGATGAAGCTGAAGCCATGCTTTGCACACAGTGCTTCAAGCGCGGCGCGCAAGGTCTTGTTGGCAGCAACACCACCGGCAACGATCAGCGACGGCGTTGCGCAGTCTGGAAACTGATCTTTAAAACGCTCAAGCGACCGTTTCACGCGATCCGACAAAGTGTCGGCAACCGCATCCTGAAAAGATGCGCAAATGTCCGCAACGTCCTGATCGGAAAGTGGCGCAAGCTCTGTTGCGGTCTGCCGCACAGCGGTCTTGAGACCGGAGAATGAGAAGTCGAGCCGGGCTTCACCCTTGAGTGGCCGTGGCAGCGGGAAGCGCTTCGGATCACCCTGCAATGCCATGCGTTCAACTGCTGGACCGCCCGGATAGGGCAGACCGAGCAGCTTTGCAGTCTTATCGAAAGCTTCGCCAAGCGCGTCGTCGATTGTCGTGCCAAGGCGTTCATAATCGCCAAGGCCGCGTACAAGCACCATCTGCGTGTGACCGCCGGATACCAGCAGCAGCAGATAAGGAAATGGTAGGTTGTCGGTCAGTCGTGCGGTTAGCGCATGGCCTTCCAGATGATTGACCGCATAAAACGGCTTGTTTGCAGCCATGGCCATCGCCTTGGCGGTCATCAGGCCGACAATCAGCCCGCCGATAAGGCCGGGACCGGCGGTCGCAGCAATCGCGTCCACGTCATCGAGCTTCACATTGGCGTCTTTGAGGGCGCGTTCCACCAGCCGGTCAAGCGCTTCAACATGGGCGCGTGCGGCGATTTCAGGCACCACACCACCATAAGGTTCGTGTTCGGCGATCTGGCTGAGCACCACATTGGACAAAATATGCCCTTTGCCGCTATCGTCGCGTTCAACGATGGCGGCGGCTGTTTCGTCGCAACTGGTCTCTATTCCAAGAATGCGCATTTGCGGTTAGACCCTGCCTGTCTCTTAACTTTATGCAATATTTTCCGGAAACCCGGTATCATGGACGGCGCGATATGCAAACAGCATCCTTGAAGATTGGCAGCTTGAAGATCGGTACTCGAGGCAGCAAGCTTGCTCTCGCGCAAGCCTATGAAACGCGCTCACGTCTGATTGAAGCACATGGTTTCACCGAAGACGCCATCGAAATCGTGCCGATGTCCACTGCCGGTGATCGTATTCAGGATCGTCCGCTGTCGCAGGTCGGCGGCAAGGGGCTTTTTACCGAAGAGATTGAAGCAGCGCTCAAAGATGGCCGCATCGATCTGGCTGTGCATTCCACCAAGGATATGCCGACTGTTCTGCCGGAAGGTCTTCATCTTTCTACGTTTCTTGAGCGCGAAGATCCGCGCGATGCATTTGTTGGCCGGACCTCGAAGCTCTTTCTCGATCTGCCGCAGGGTGCGGTCGTCGGTTCATCCTCGTTGCGCCGTCAGGCAATGATCAAGCGTCTGCGTCCAGACCTTCAGGTGGTGATCTTCCGTGGCAATGTCCAGACACGTCTGCGTAAACTCGAAGAAGGCGAAGTGGATGGCACATTCCTCGCCTGTGCCGGTTTGAAGCGTCTTGATCTGGCTGACGTGATCACTGATCTGCTTGATCCGGCGGTCTTTCTGCCAGCGCCAGGACAGGGTGCAATTGGCATTGAAAGCCGTATTGGCGATGAAAAAATCGATGCACTGCTCAAGCCATTGGCTCATCGCGAAACGCATGTAGCACTTGCCTGTGAACGCGCATTTCTGGCGACGCTTGATGGCTCGTGCCGCACACCGATTGCCGGTCTCGCAATTGTTGCAGGTGACAAGGTTTCGTTCCGTGGCATGATCCTGACGCCGGATGGCCGTGATGCGCATGAAGTAACCGCGGAAGGCTCGGCTCTCGATGCAGCCGAACTTGGCGCAGATGCGGCCAAGCGCGTGCGGGCAGAGGCGGGTGCTGATTTCTTTGAGGGCTGGGAGTAGCATTGGCGGAGGAGCGGAATGCATCAATCGGTGGCCCTGTCCTGATTACAAGGCCGGAACCGTCAGCATCAATGACGGCGGCAAAGCTTGTTGCTCTCGGCTTTTCGCCCGTTTCCCTGCCTGTAAGCCGAACTGTCGCGGTTCCATTTTATATCGGCGACCAAGCATTTGACGCTTTGGCTGTCACCAGCGCCAATGCATTTCGACATGTACCCAGCGAAAATCTTGAATCGTTGAAGGCATTGCCGCTTTTTGCTGTTGGCGAAGGCACAGCAAGGGCTGCACAAGAAGCAGGCTTTCAGACTGTGATTGAAGGCGGCGGTGATGCAGTGCGTCTGGCTGCAACAATTGCCAAACATCTGCCGGAAAACGCGAGGCTCCTTTATCTAGCCGGTCGCGTGCGCCAGTCAATATTTGAGGACAAGGTGTCAGAGGCCGGGCTTAATATGGAAGTCCATGACGTCTACGACGTGGAGGCGATCGACTATTCAGCCAATGAAATCAAAGCCATTCTCGACCAAGGGCCTTTTGTCGCGGTGCTGCTCTATTCCGCAGTCGCAGCGCAGGCTTTTGTTGAGACGATGCAGAAGTTTCGCGCGCAATTTGATGTCGGAACCTGGTTTTTCTGCATTTCCGAGCGTGTTTGTCGTGAGCTGCCAGAGGAATGGCGGGCGAGAGCGCTTGTTGCGGATCATCCGGATGAGAGTGGTATTTTTCGTTTGTTTTCCAAACTTTGACTCTTTTCCTGGCAACCTTCCTTCATCTGATGATTTTATCTGGTAAGCTTCGAACCACCTGATAAGCGAATACGAGAGGACCCATGGCGAAATCCGGCACTCCGCGACATTCCAAACCGGCCCGCGCGCCCGTGACGATCAATCTCGATCCGTCTGATGTAAAACGTGTAGATGAAGGTGCTGCGCCTCAATCGACACCGAAGGCCGAACCTGTCGGGGATTTCGCTCAGAAAGCCGCTCCAAAGCCGGAAGCTCCAAAAACTGAGCCAAAAGTGGAAAGGCCACCCTTTACTGCGGGTTTTAAGCCCGAAACAACAAGGGAAATGCCTCGTTCCACCGCATCTGTGCCGCCGGTAATTGAAAAGAAATCTGGTTCAACCGGCGCTTATCTTCTGGCGGGCGTTGCAGGTGGTGTAATCGCGCTGGGCGGTCTGCTTGCTTTGCAATGGGGCAATGTGGTGCCGTCACCGGGATCGCGTGTGACAGCAGAACAGCTTGCACATATCGAACAGCAGATTGCCGACCTGCGCAGCAATCCTGCCCCTGCGCCACTTGATGATGCGAGTAAGGCGCAGTTTGCCGATTTGCAGAAAAATGTCGAAGCGGCTGAAATCAAGGCGGAGGCCGTCGCTGGCACGCTGACCGAAGTTCAGCAGCAGATTGCGGCACTGCCAAAGCCAGGCGAGGGCGATGCTGCTCCTGCTGATGTGTCGGCTTTGACCGAGCGTTTAGCATCGCTTGAGCAGCAGTTGAGTGATGCAAAGAATCAGGCCGATCAGGCCGCAGCCGGAGTTTCGGGCAATAGCGGCACGATTTCGAACCTTGAACAGAAGCTGGTTTCGCTTCAGGACAAGGTGAGCGAAAGCGCGCGCCAGCCTGATGCATCCGCACTGATCGCCGCCAATGCGTTGAAGACAGCGATTGATCGCGGTGGTTCGTTCAAGGCTGAACTCGACACCTATGCATCGGTTGCACCACAGGATACGTCAATCGAAGGGCTGAAGACCTTTGCCGACAAGGGCGTACCGACCATTGCCGATCTCAATGCATGGTTTGGGCCTGTCGCCAACAAGATCATTGCCACGGAAAACAAGCTTCCAGCAGATGCAGGCGTTTGGGATCAGCTCGTCGCGAGTGCCAAGGGGCTTGTCAGCGTGCGTCCTGTTGCAGGCAATGTCAGTGGAGCAGGTGTTGGCCCGACCACGGCGCGCATGGAAGCAGCCCTTCATGCTGGCGATCTTGAGCGTGCGGTTTCCGAATGGGAACAGTTACCAGCCGATGCCAAGGCTGTTTCGGAAGAGTTTTCAGGACAGATGAAGGCGCGGCGCGATGCCGATGCGCTCATCCAGCGTCTCGTGACCGAAAGCCTCAAGCCAAAGACTGCAACAGACGCCACGGCGCCAAATTAAGGAGGCGTCCATGCTGCGTGTGATTTTTTACTTCGCTATCGTCGTTGCTCTGGGATTTGGCTTCTCGTGGCTCGCTGATCGTCCCGGCGAGCTTGATGTTACCTTTGGCGGTAATCATTACAACGTGCCGCTGATTACGGCTGCTGCTGGTGTTGTGGCAATTGTTGCGGCGATCCTGATTATCTGGTGGCTGATCAAGAGCATCATCCAGTCGCCCTACACCCTTCGCCGTCATTTCCGTGCGCGCAAACGCGACCGGGGTTATCAGTCACTCTCGACAGGCTTGATTGCGGCTGGTGCCGGCGATGCGGAGGCCGCTCGCCGTATGACGAAGCAGGCAGGCAAGCTGCTTAACTCCGATCAGGAGCCGCTCATCAAGCTTCTTGAAGCGCAGACAGCAATGCTTGAAGGTCGCTCAGACGATGCCCGCAAGGGCTTTGAAGCGATGATCGAAGATCCAGAAACCAAGCTGCTTGGCTTGCGCGGGCTTTATATAGAAGCACAACGCGTTGGTGCGCGCGAGGCTGCCCGCCATTATGCGGCGGAAGCAGCCAAGGAAGCGCCGCAGCTTGAATGGGCGTCGTCTGCTGTCATGGGGCAGCTCTGCTCGGAAGGCGACTGGGATGGCGCCTTGAAGCTCGTTGAAGCGCGCAAACAGGCGCTCGCGCACAGCAAGGATGTGGTGAAGAAGGAGCGCGCAGCGCTTCTGACTGCCAAAGCCATGGCGACAGTCGATGTTGATCATGCACATGCAAAGGCGATTGCGCTTGAAGCCAACAAGCTCGCGCCTGATCTGGTGCCTGCAGCTGTTGTTGCGGCCCGTGCATTGTTTGCTGATGGCGAAGTCCGCAAAGGCTCCAAAATCCTTGAAGCTGCATGGAAGTGTTCGCCGCATCCAGATATTGCTTCGACCTATGTATATGGTCGCGCTGGCGATACTGTGCAGGACCGCCTGAAACGGGCAAAGCATCTGGTCACGCTCAGGTCCAACAATGCGGAAGGCAGCCTGGCCGTAGCGCGTGCTGCTTATGAAGCGGGTGATTATCGTCTGGCGCGTGATAATGCTGAGCAGGTGTTGCGAGGCTCGCCGCGTGAAAGCGCTTATCTGTTACTTGCCGATATTGAAGAGGCCGAAACTGGTGATCAGGGCAAGGTCAGGCAGTGGCTTGCACAGGCAGTCAAAGCTCCGCGCGATCCGGCATGGACAGCAGATGGTTATGTGTCCGAGCAATGGTCGCCAGTGTCTCCGGTCACAGGTCGTCTCAACAGTTTTGAATGGAAAGTGCCGGTTGAGCAGCTTTCGCCTGTGATCGAGGTTGAAAAGCCGGAAGTAGCTGAAGCAGTTCCTGATCGTATTCCAGAAAACAAGGCAATTGTTCCGGTCGAGAAACATGAACTTAAGCCGAAGTTTCACGATGTTGTTGAGGCGGAAGTTGTTGTGCCGGAGGCCGAGCCTGTCAAGGTAAAGCCAGAGCCGGTTAAGCCTGAAATCAAGCAGGTAGAGAAGCCTGCTGTTCTGGATGTGGCAGAACCAGACGTCGAAGGTGACAACGAGAAACGCCCTGGGCATATGATCGTTGACGATCCCGGTGTTGATGAACGCAAGGCCTCGCAGAAGAGTCAAAACAGCGGTTTGCGCCTTTTCTGACCCCATAATTGTTGCCTAAAGACAACGCAGGCACCGTCTTGAGCTGTTGAAACGCGGCCAAGGCGGTTTGTCGTCTTGTGCCGTGCGGTCATCTCGTTACTTTCAATTCTTCTAAAGAACGGCATTTGCCGAAAGTGTTTCTGTGGCGAGGGTGAATGTTCGAGCGTTTGCTGGATTTTCTGAAAGAGTTGCCGGGTAATGGTTTACGCGAACGGGGCGAAAAAATTGCCGACGATGATCCAAGACTGGCTGCTGCTGCCCTGATGTTTCACATTATGGATGCAGATGGCGACGCGCGCGAAGTAGAACGTGCCAAGCTTTCCACCATGCTTTCGCAGAAATATGGCCTGAAGGGTGATGCGCTAAAACAGCTTATCCGCGCTGCTGAAGAAGCCGATCAGGAATCAATCAGCCTGTCGGATTTCACCACTGTTCTCAAGCGCCGTCTGGATTATAACGCACGTCTCGATTTCATCGCCCTGATGTGGGACATCGTTTATGCCGATGGCATCGCCAGCGAAGTTGAGGTCGATGTGATGTGGCGTGTGGCCGAGCTTATAGGCATCAAGGCTGAAGACCGCGATCAGATTGAAGCGCGTGTCCATGCCGGAAATACCACCGCGCCAGAAGCTTGACGCGGCGGTAAAAGTTTTAAGTGCGTCCCTGCAAATTGCGCGCCTTGCGCAATTGCGGGAACATGGCTGCCCAGGCTGCTGCAACCGCAATTGAACCTATCCCGCCAATGACCACCGCAGGCACAGCACCGATAGCTGCCGCCATAAGGCCTGCGCGGAACTCTCCAAGCTCGTTTGATGCACCAACGAAGACCATGTTGACAGCGTTCACGCGGCCACGAACATGGTCAGGCGTCCAGAGCTGCATCAATGTTTCGCGAATATAGACGCTGATCATATCGGCAGCACCCGCAAGGGCCAGAGCGATAATCGATAGCCACGTCAGCGTTGAAACACCAAAGATGATGTTGAAGAAGCCGAACAGTGCCACAAACACAAACATTACGCGGCCTGCATGATCGCGGATTGGATGGCCCGCGAGCCAGATTGCTGTGAGAACAGCGCCGATACCTGGTGCCGAGCGCAGAAGGCCCAGACCCCATGGACCAAGATCGAGAATATCGCGTGCATAGATGGGCAGAAGAGCAACCGTACCGCCCAGCAGAACGGCAAAAAGATCGAGCGAGATTGCACCCAGAACGATCTTTTCCTTCCAGATATAGCGGAAGCCTGCAAGCATGGTTGAGAGCGAGCGCTCTTCAGTCATGGTGTGCTGCTTTGGCTTTGGAATTGAGAAAATCAGGACAGAACCTGCAACCAGAAACACAGTTGCTACGCCGTAAGCAGCGATATGCGAGATGCCGTAGAGCAGGCCGCCAGCAACAGGGCCGACGATGGTTGCTACCTGCCAGGCCGATGAGTTCCACGAAACTGCATTGGCGAAGTCTTCCGTCGGAACGAGGTTGACCACCAGAGAAGCGGAAGACGGTCCGAGGAAAGCGCGCGCGATGCCGAAGACCAACAATGCCCCAAAGACGACAATAGGCTCGAAGTCGCCAAACAAGGTGAGGAGCAAAAGGAAGGCTGTGACGCCTGCTTCCAATACCAGTGACAGCCCCATGACAAGCCGTCGGCCAAAACGGTCAGCAGCGGCACCCGTAAACAGAACCAGCACAAGTGCCGGGAGAAACTGGACAAGGCCAACCATACCAAGATTGAATGCATCACGGGTCTGGTCATAAATCTGCCAGCCAACCGCTACGCTGACGATCTGAACGGCAAAAGCGCTCAGAAAACGCGCGGCCCAGTATTTTTTAAAGGAAGCATGGCGGAATGCGGCGTAACGATCCGCATGGGAAGCATCGGTGCTGGGGGACATTGCTCAAGACATCTGTAAAAGGGAGTTCCTTCTTACAGCAATTTTTAGTCGGCAAGTATCACATTTCTTGGAGAATCTAACGGTTATGCAACAAAGCGGGAGCGTGTCTCTGTAAAGCCAAAGTAGGAGACAGTCGGCGGATAGCAAAAAGGCCGGTTGAAACCGGCCTTCCGTTAAATATCTTTCAGGACTGTTTATCAATCCTTGCCAAGAAGGCCTTTCCAGATGATTGCGCCAATTGCGGCACCCACCAGCGGAGCGACCCAGAACAGCCAGAGCTGGCCAAGCGCGCTGGTTTCTGCAAACAAGGCTGCCGCTGCCGAACGTGCCGGATTGACCGAGGTATTTGTTACCGGGATCGAGATCAGGTGGATCAGCGTCAGTGCCAGACCAATTGCAATTGGTGCAAAGCCAGCTGGTGCCGAGGATGATGTCGAACCCAAAATGACGATCAAGAAGAAGGCCGTCAGCACGATTTCAACGAGCAGTGCCGATGTCAGGCTATATCCACCTGGTGAGAGTTCACCATAGCCGTTGGATGCGAAACCAGCTGCTGTAAAGCCGCTTTTACCGGTTGCGATGAGGTACAGAATTGCTGCTGCAGCAATGCCGCCCAATACCTGTGCAATCCAGTAAGGGATGAGGTCTTTAGCCGGGAAGCGTCCCGCAACCAGAAGACCGAGCGATACGGCTGGATTGAAATGACCGCCGGAAATGCCGCCAACAGCATAGGCCATTGTAAGGACGGTCAGACCGAAGGCGAGTGCAACGCCCGCAAAGCCGATGCCCAATTCAGGATAAGCGGCTGCGAAGATCGCGCTGCCGCAACCGCCGAAAACAAGCCAGAATGTTCCGAAAAATTCCGCAGACAGTTTGTTCAACATGGAAGTCCCCAGTGTTGGTGTAGTGATAAGTGCCATTGCGAATCAGATGACCAAATATATAGCCGACTTTTTCTTACATCAATCATGTTTAATTGGAGGATATTTTTGTAATTTCTGAATGCTATTGACTGAATATCAGTAAATTTTTAATCGATCCCTATTTGTATTAGAATGTTCTTTTAAATAGTTCTAAAAGCTCAAAAAGACCAGGAAAACCCATGAATTAGCCGCTTTTCCGCCTTAATCTAAATCATTCTTGTTTTTGTCTTGTATATTGCGGGAGTGGTTGTGCCCGCGCTATAAGAAGCTTGTTCATGCAGATGGTTATGATGGAAACTATCTCGGCAAACGGGTATCGCGTGGGGCATTATAGGGAGTTGCCAGCCTTGAATATTCAATTGGAGGCACGAACTGGCGGATCGGTCTTGCGCGCTGTATCGGCTATGACCATGATCGCTCTTCTTTCCGGCTGTACCGCGACTGCATGGAGCGAGACGGTACGTATCGATAGCAAGCCGCCGATGCCGACAGAATGTGCTGGTTGGCAGAGAATTGATCTCAAGCAGCGCACAACAATGGTTCTTCTGCGTGAAGATGCGCGCCTCGTAACCGATATCGATGCGCATAATCTTAAGGGCCGCAATCTGGGTTGCTGGGAGTAGCCTTTTCTTTCTTATCCGTTTTCGATGTTTTTTTGTGACTGATCCGGCGAATGTCAGGTCAGCAAGACCGTTATTGCGTCTGTTCCAATAATTGCCTGAATGTTCTGCGTTATAAAAACACAATGCTCGCGCAATTTTTATAGCTGATTCTGACTGTATTAACCTCACATTAACCATGGAGGTTAAAGGTCATTTTGATATCGATTTCATCCGCGCTCCATGTGGGACTGCGGGCAATTTAGAGAAGCACACCGGTGATACGTTTCGAGAATGTCGGCCTGCGATATGGAATGGGGCCAGAGATCCTGAAGGATGTCAGCTTCCATATTCCGCCACGTTCATTTCAATTTCTGACCGGACCGTCCGGTGCCGGGAAAACCTCTTTGTTGCGCCTGTTGTTTATGGCGCTGAAACCAACGCGCGGACTGATCAATATTTTTGGCAAGGATGTCGCGCGGCTCGATCATAAGGAAGTGCCGCTTCTGCGTCGGCGCATCGGGATTGTATTTCAGGATTTCCGTCTGCTCGATCACATGACAACCTATGAAAATGTTGCTCTTCCGCTGCGCGTACGCGGCAAGGAAGAGGCGACATACCGTCATGAAGTAGAAGAACTTCTGCATTGGGTCGGCCTCGGTGACCGCATGAACGTGCTGCCGCCCGTGCTTTCCGGTGGTGAAAAGCAACGTGCTGCAATTGCGCGTGCGCTGATCGACCAGCCAGAATTGCTGCTGGCGGATGAGCCGACCGGTAACGTCGATCCACCGCTCGCCAAGCGCCTGTTGCGGCTTTTTACCGAGCTTAATCGTTCCGGCACTGCAGTCATCATCGCGACGCACGATCTATCGCTGATGGATCAAGTGAATGCGCGTCGCATGATCCTCGAACATGGGCGGCTCGATATCTATGATTGAAGCTGACAAAGACTGGCAGAGAGCTTTTCGGAAGGTCCTAGACGACCTGCGCATCCGCTTTGAAGACCTCAAAGATATGCTGATGGTTCGCATCGGCAAGCGCAGGAAACGTCAGGGGCCAAGCCCGATTGTGCCGGACGGCAGTGTGACAGGCACAGCGCTTGTGATCGTGATTGCGATCATGACATTTCTCGCCTGCCTTACCCTGGGTGGCGTTACGCTGGTGCGCGCTTCTGCTGCTCAATGGCAAAGTCAGATTGCACGCGAAGCAACCATTCAGATCCGACCTGCCGATGGGCTGGACATGGAAAAGGCGCTTAAGGACGCGAGCGGGATCGCGCGCGGCTTTGCAGGCGTGAAAGATACCAGCATCATCGACAAGGATGCCACCGCGCGTTTGCTTGAGCCCTGGCTTGGTACGGGTCTCAATATCGATGAATTGCCCGTTCCACGTCTGGTTGTCGTGACGATTGATGAGAATTCGCCGCCGGATTTTGAAACAATGCGGGCGGAAATTACCCGCTCTATCCCGAGCGCGAGTTTCGACGATCACCGCACATGGGTCGACCGGCTTGTTTCAATGGCCAATACAACCGTGCTGATCGGAACGGGTGTCTTGTCACTTGTCATTGCCGCGACTGTTCTGACGGTTATCTTCGCAACGCGCGGCGCTATGTCGGGCAATGGCCATATTATTGAAGTTCTGCACTTCATCGGTGCAGAATCAAAATTCGTTGCGCGCGAGTTCGAATGGCACTTTTTCCGCACAGCCCTTAAAGGTGCGCTGTTCGGCGGAGGTGCCGCTATGCTGGTTTTCTTTGTCTTTTCGTGGTGGGCATCACGGCATATGGCGACGCCTGCCGGTGATCAGGCTGCCGCAATGTTCGGTAATTTTGCCATTGGTCGCGATGGTTACATTGGCGCTGCGGCAATCATCATTCTAGTGAGTGTGCTGACGATGTTGACGAGCCGCCTGACGGTCGTTCGACAGCTTGCGACGATGGACGGTCCGGGAGTGCGGGCCGAATGACCGCTTTTTTTACCAATACCGGCCGGAAGTCACGAATTTCCGGCAACTTTCCGAGTTATCGCCGCAATGATGGCTATGATAGCAAGAAAGGTGAACGCAAGGTTCAGCAAACGGTATCGGTTGGGCATTCGGGAAGCGTTGATGCAGCAGCAGATAGAGAGATGGGGGCGGATACGGGTGCTGTGGTATGGCGCCGCAGTCGTACAATTGGTGCGACGTCCACGCTTGCGTCTACAGTCGGTAAATTCTTATGGTCTGTCCTAATGCGTGTATTTCGACGACTTCAGCCTATTTCCATCGTTCTCTTTCTGGCCATTGTCGCTTTCCTGGTTGGCTTTGTTGCCTTCAGTGAAAAAGTCACCAGCATGCAGTCGCCTGTTCTGGATGAACCGGCTGACGCTATTGTTGTTCTGACTGGTGGACAGTCTCGCATTCAGGCCGCTCTCGATCTTTTAAAGGGCAAGCAGGGAAAACGTTTGTTGATTAGCGGCGTTCATCCGTCAACCACGGAAAAATCGCTGCAGCGTGCCACCCATTCAGAGCAAAGTCTGTTTGATTGCTGTGTCGATCTTGACCGATCTGCGCTTAACACTGTGGGTAACGCGACTGAAAGCGAACGCTGGATACGCGCCAACAACTATCATCGTGTGATTGTCGTCACCAATAATTACCACATTCCACGTAGCATTCTGGAAATGTCCTATCGGATGCAGGACGTTGAATTTGTGCCTTATCCTGTGGTCAATGGCGAAAAGCGTTCGCATAGCTGGGTGGCAGAGAGCGATACGCTCAGAGTGCTGTTTATCGAATATGTCAAATATCTGGGTGCTGCCATTCGCGTAGGCGGAGCTAGAATTTTCGGTGATACGGCTTAAGCCCCAATAAGTGCATCCCACGATTTGATGATCGCGTGCAGAGATTTCCTTATGGAAAAAGCTCAGCTTCCTGATATATCGGGTGCCGCAGCTTTCATGAGAAAGCACCGAAATTCTGTCATCTGATGCGGTTGCGTCAGGTCCACTTAAGGTCTTCGCCGATACGATGCTTCTCTATCTGCGCTCAATCCTGTTCAATTTGGCTTTTTACATCGGCACTCTGGTGCAGATGATCCTTTATACGCCGTTCTATTTTCTGCTTCCCCGCAAGAAGGCATGGATCGTTCCCAAGACCTGGGCGCGGGTTAACCTGTGGCTGCAGAAATATATCGCTGGCACTGATTATGTGATCGAAGGCCTCGAGAATATTCCCGAAGGCGCTTATATCGTTGCGCCCAAGCATCAGTCTGCATGGGACACTTACGCGTTCCTGCCGCAGCTTGACGATCCTGTTCTGATCCTCAAGCGTGAATTGATGCGAATACCGCTCTTTGGCTGGTATGTTGCCAAGATGGAAATGATCCCGGTTGATCGTGGATCGCGCGTCAAAGCGCTTCATTCTATCACCAAGGGAGCGGAGAAGGCGATTGCAGAAGGTCGCCAGATTCTTATCTATCCGGAAGGCACGCGCCGTTCACCGGGAGCGCCGCCGCAGTATAAATACGGCATTGTGCATCTTTACGAAGCGCTGAACCTGCCTGTATTGCCGATTGCTCACAATGCGGGGCTTTACTGGCCACGCCGAAAGTTCCTGCGCTTTCCGGGCACCATTCGCTGCCGTGTGCTGCCGCCCATTCCGGCGGGCCTTGAGAAAGAAGAATTTCTGCGTCGTTTGATAGAAACGACGGAGACGGCTTGTGATGAACTGCTGGTTGCAGCAAGTCGCGACACCAATGCTCCGCCCATGCCGCCTACAGCTATCGAAAGGCTGAAGGAATTGGGCGAAACAACTTCCTCCTAACTCTTATTAGCCAATCACGCTCAGTTGCATTGCAACAATGACAATTCGCCGCGTTTTGTTGAACTTTCGTTTTTCTTGCACGGAAACATGAAACCCGTTATCAGAGCGCGACACGAAAGGACCCATCATGAATATTGATGCTATCTCCATCGGCAACAATCCGCCAGAAGACGTCAACGTGATCATCGAAGTGCCGGTCGGCGGACAGCCGATCAAGTACGAGATGGACAAGAAGGCTGGCGCCCTGATTGTGGACCGCTTCCTCTACACGCCAATGACCTATCCGGGCAATTACGGCTTCGTGCCGCACACGCTTTCGGAAGATGGCGACCCAATCGACGTTCTGGTCTGCAACACCCGTCCGCTGGTTCCTGGCTGCGTGATCAATGTTCGCCCAATCGGCGTTCTGGTCATGGAAGACAATTCCGGCAAGGACGAGAAGATCATTGCAGTTCCTTCGCCAAACCTGACGCAGCGTTATGCAAAGGTGCATGATTATTCCGATCTTCCGGAAATCACGCTCAAGCAGATCGCGCACTTCTTCGAGCACTACAAGGATCTGGAACCAGGCAAGTGGGTCAAGATCGGTGATTGGGGCGATGAAGATTACGCTCGCAAGTTCATCGTTGAAGCGATTGAACGCGCCAAGGGCAAGTAATCTGCCTTATATGTTTAATCAAAAACGCCCGGATGAAAGTCCGGGCGTTTTTGTTTGTCTGGTTATGTATGGGCTTCTTACAGAAGTGCAGGAAGCAGCGTCGTCCACATGAACTGACGGATGAAGAAGATAATCAGCAGGACGACGATAGGTGAAATATCGATGCCGCCGAGATTGGGCAGGATATTGCGGAGTGGACGCAGGACCGGTTCAGTTACTTTGTAAAGAAACTCACCGATCGATGCGACAAAGCGATTGGAAGAATTGACGACGTTGAACGCATAGAGCCATGAGAAAACGGCGCTAGCGATAATGATCCAAGTATAGATATCGAGCGCCAGATCAATGGTGCGGAACAATGCGATCATAAAGGTCTCCTTGGCAATCGGAGCGGCACAGATCATAAGCTGACCCAGGAAGACCGCTCCAACCCTTTGAACTTTGCATCGTACTGTCCCAATCCAGTCAGGCTACGGAGCGATGCTTTAGCCGAGATGTAGCGGTTGCTTTGGGCAAGAACAAGGGCAAGCCGTACAAGCAATGCAACTTTAATATCTCCTGTATGCTTGCAGGAGAAATCAGGGGCAGTTTGCTGCAATTGCCGCTAGAGCTTGTCGCTATGTCCGTTCAGGCACCGATTTGTCTGCGATATTCGTCGGGGGTGATACCCATCAATTTGCGGAACATGGCGATGAAAGCTGATGCGCTGGCATAGCCAAGGTCAAGCGCCACATGTTCGACTTTTGCTCCCTTTTCGAGCAGCGGCATGGCTTTCAACGTCCTTAGCCGCTGTTTCCATTCAGGGAAGCTCATGCCCAGCTCCTGTTTGCAACGACGCATCAGTGTTCTTTCGGACGTATTGGCGATCTTTGCAAGAGCGTGAAGGGTGCGATTGTCACTTGGATCATCTTCAAGGATCGACAATATCTTTTGGAGGGCAGGGTCCGTGCTGGAAGGCAGATAGGAACCCGCACATGGAGCAATAGCCAGCTGATCAAGCAGCGTATGCAGCATCCGTGTTTCTTGCGGTTGCTGTGGTTGCGATGGCTTCTTCATCCGCAGATGTTCAAGCAAAGTGCGGATCAGTGGATTGAGGTTGAGCGCGCAGGCCTTGGCTGGAAGATCAGTACAAAGCTCTTCTGTCACATAGAGCGAGCAGTAGCACACTTCCTGACGATTGAGACCTTGATGCTCGATATGCGGAGGTAGCCATATCCCATATTGCGGCGGGGCAAGCAGATGGCTGTCGCCGATACGCACCTCCATTACACCAGTGAAGGAATAGACAAACTCTCCCCAATCGTGGCGATGCATGGGATAGCGCGCAGCCGGTGGCATGCAGGCTGTTCGAAAGAACAGCGGCTCCGGCAAGGCTTCTGTAAAGGGAGGTTGATGCGTAGGTTCGAGAGCTATTCCCGCCATTATGGCAATCCTGCGATAAGGTTTGTCAGTTTTAAGCTATATGCCCTATACCTGACAGGCGTACACCCATTGTTCGGATTAATCACGAGGTTTCGGACAATGGAGCGTAAGCCCGTCAACACGCATGCATTTGGAATGATGCTTCTTGTTTGCATCAGCCTCGGCTTGCAGCAGGTGCTGTTGAAATTGACGGCTTCGGATATTTCGCCATTGTTCCAAATTGCGCTGCGGTCGGGCGTGGGGGCTGCATTAATCGCTGCTATTATGATCGCGCGGCGTGAAACACTGACTATTGCCAATGGAATCTGGAAACCGGGCCTGCTGGTCGGTTTGCTGTTTGCGCTTGAATATCTGTTTCTGGGGGAGGGGTTGCGACTAACCTCAGCCGCTCATGCTGTGGTTTTGCTTTATACAGCACCACTCTTTGCGGCACTTGGCTTGCATCTTCTGGTGCCATCAGAGCGCCTGACCACCATACAATGGGGCGGCATCGGTATTGCCTTTATGGGCATAGCGATAGCTTTCCTTGTTCGCGGTGAGGCTGTCCATGGTGATTTCCAAGCCATGGTTATTGGCGATGGGCTTTGCCTGCTCGCGGGGGTGGCATGGGGAGCAACGACCGTTGTGGTCCGTGGTTCACGTCTTGCGGCACTGCCAGCGAAGCAGACCTTGCTCTACCAGCTTCTAACCGCCTTCGTGACCTTGTCGGTTGCCGCATCCCTGATGGGGCAAGTGGAGATCAACTGGACCACTATGCTGGTGGGCAGCTTCGCGTTTCAGTCCGTCATTGTATCTTTTGCGGTATTTCTGATCTGGTTTCAGCTTTTGCGGATATATCGGGCATCCCAATTGGGATCACTCTCTTTCATGACGCCAATTTTCGGGGTGATTTTTGGTGCGATCATTTTGGGCGAGCCGATTGAAACCAGTTTCGTGGTGGGCACGGTATTTGTGATAACGGGCATAATGATCGTGAACGGCAAAGAGGCGCTGGCCGAACACTTTCGTCGTTGCGGACAGAGTTGATCAGGCTGTGTCGTGCTTTTGCCGGTTCACTTTGGTGCAGATTAGATCGTTGACATGTTCAAGCGCATGATCCCGAACACGCATATTGCGCAGATGCTCAAGCGTGTTGGCAACATAGTCAAGATTGGCACCGGAATCTCCCTGTGCTGAGATAACGATTGCTGCGGCGTCTTCGGCTTTGAGCGAACCGGCATATTGGATATGCCGTCGGTCGGCGACATAGGTTACAGCCTGCACATCGCGCCCGTCCGCTAGCCGAAGGCGGAGCCATTTTTCGTGATAGACCTGATTGGACATTTCGCGTTCGCGCAAATAGACCATGACTTCGTCTGTCATATCGCCGGGTACACGGAAGGCGATGCCGAGGCATGATCCGCCAGCATCAAGCCCCAAAACAAGGCCGGGATGATCCGGTGTTCCGCGATGAACGTGTGAATAGATGCAGAGGCTACGGCGATAGCCATGCAGGCGCGCACGCATTGTTTCGACATGTGCGAAGCCAGGCCGCCACATCAGCGAACCGTAACCAAATACCCAGAAATCATTCTTTCGCATGTCGCTCGTACGCATTGTCATGATATCAAATCTATATATGGACAATTATGGCTGATTTTTATTGATAATCTCAAGATATCCCGCGTTTTTTAATCGGGCGAACTTCACAAGACTCAATCCTGCCATAATATAGCCACCTGTTGGGAACAGCAGAACAGATGATGATTGTTCGGGTTGGAAATGCCCTTCGCTTTGTCACCTCAAACAAGTATCTGATTGAAAGAGGCTTTTTCAATGGCGCATGCTGGTATTGAAACCAAAAAATCCAGGAAGCGCCCTGTTACGATTGCCGTCATCGTCCTCGTGCTGATCGCCGCCTATACAGCAGGCTGGTTTTATCTGGCAGGCAAGATTGAAACGCGTGCCAAGGCCGATATGGCAAAGCTTGCATCGCAAGGTGTGGGCGTGCAGTGCGAGAATCTTCACATGGGCGGATATCCGCTCCGTGTGAATGTGGTTTGTGCCAGTATTTCGTGGCAGAAGCCCTCTGAAGGTATGGCTTTGCGTGCCGGACGTTTCACGTCAGGGTCTCCGGTTTATGCGCCGCGTTCACTCAGCAATGAACTTGGTGGACCGGCTTTTGTCGAGTTTCCCGGCTTTCAGCCACTTGAGGTCAATTGGAACAAATTTACCTCCAACACGCGTCTTGCGCGTCCGTTCCCTACCGAGATCGAGCTTGATGCGCGCGATGTAACGGTCGGCGTACGTACTGAAACAACGACCACTGAACCTGTCAGCAAGCTCGAGCAGATGAATTTCCGCATGAGCAGCGAAGACGATAAGCTCAAGATCAACGGGCGCTTTGCGGCACTCAAGCTGGAACCGTCCGTTATCGGTAATGCCAAGAGTCCGGAAATTGATGGTCTGGCTGACATCGAGATTGCCAATGCGGCAACATTTCTGGCACCGAGTCCGGCCCCCTTTAACGAACGGATGCGCGGCCATAATGGTGTGATCAATCAGGCATTTCTATCCATGCCAAATGGTGCGGTGCTTTCGGTCGCTGGTCCCTTTTCAGTCGATCTGGACGGTGAGATCGATGCTGACCTGAAGGTCACGATGGTCAACCCGCAATCCTTTGCGCAGGCCGGTCAAACCGTGTTTCCCGAACAGGGCGGCAACATCGCTACTGTTCTTTTTGCTCTTTCCGCCATGCCGAAAGACGAAAACGGCAACCCCGTTATCGAGATTACCGTTCGTAAGGGAAGAGCCAGTGCTGGTTTTATTCCATTAGGACATTTGCCGACTTTGTAAGGCGGTTTGGAATAGGGCAGAGCGTTCGTCTGCCCTAATTTATCATTTCTTTTCGCTGATCTCAGCGGCTGCCTGACGTCCGAAGTTCGGTGCGTCGACTTCCTGACCGGCATCGATAATGCTACGGCGCACCGCACGCGTGCGGGTGAAGAGATCAAACAGAGCCTCACCATCGCCCCAGCGGATCGAGCGCTGCAACGAAGCGAGATCTTCCGAGAAACGCGCCAGCATCTCAAGGATTGCGTCCTTGTTATGGAGGCAGACGTCGCGCCACATGGTTGGATCAGATGCGGCCAGACGCGTAAAATCACGGAAACCCGAAGCCGAATATTTGATGACTTCCGATTTTGTCACCTGCTCCAGATCGCTGGCTGTACCAACAATGTTATAGGCGATGATATGCGGAAGATGCGAGACGATTGCCAATACCAGATCATGGTGCTGTGGGTCCATCTGATCGAGACGCGAACCGCAAGCCGTCCAGAACGCGGAAAGCTTGTCTATGGCCGCCTGATCGGTGTCCGGCAGAGGCGTGAGAATGCACCAGCGATTGGTGAAGAGCTCTGCAAAACCAGCGTCAGGACCGGAATATTCCGTACCCGCGAGAGGGTGGCCGGGAATGAAATGCACATTGGCCGGCAGTTCCGGCTGCATCTGCGCGATAACGGACGCCTTGGTCGATCCGACATCGGTAACGATAGCGCCTGGCTTCAGATGTGCTGCAATCTGCTTGGCAACGGTGCCGGACGAACCGACAGGCACCGATACGATGACGAGATCAGCATCTTGAACGGCTTGCGCACTATCGGTCGAGTAGCTGTCGCCGAGGTTTAATTCCTCGGCGCGCTTTAATGTTTCGGCACTGCGTGTTGCAATGGCGATATGATTGGCAAGGCCTTCGCGGCGAATGACACGCGCCAGCGATGAGCCGATAAGGCCGATACCGATAAGCGCGATTTTTTCGAAATGGATCGTGGACATCTTCTTACTTCAGAAACTCGGTCAGAGCTGCCACGACGCCACGATTGGCTTCTTCCGTACCGACTGTCATGCGCAATGCATTCGGGAAGCCGTAGCCACCTACGCGACGCAGGATATAACCGCGCTTTGAAAGCCACTCATCGGCCTTATCTGCAGAATGTGCGGAATCTTCCGGGAAATGGAACAACAGGAAGTTTGTGACCGATGGAGTGACGCGAAGCCCAAGCTTGGTGAATTCGTCGGTGAGCCACGTCAGCCATTTTTCATTGTACTCGACAGACTTCACCACATGAACGCGGTCACGGATTGCAGCGGCGCCGGCAGCGATTGCTGCCGAGTTCATGTTGAAGGGGCCGCGAATACGGTTGACCGCATCGATAACGTGCAATGGCGCATACATCCAGCCGATGCGCAGGCCCGGCAGACCGTGAATCTTCGAGAAGGTACGGGTCATGACGACATTTTCGTTCGACGATACCAGTTCAAGACCGGACTCGTAATCGTTGCGACGAACATATTCTGCATAGGCTGCATCCAGCACCAGCAGAACGTTCTTCGGCAGGCCTGCATGAAGACGACGTACTTCCTCAAAAGGCAGATATGTGCCGGTCGGATTTGCTGGATTGGCAATGAAGACGATCTTCGTGCGTGGCGTTACACCAGCAAGGATCGCATCGACATCGATGCGTTCATCCTTTTCCTTCACCGTCACAGGCGTTGCACCTGCGCCAAGCGTCTGGATTTTGTAAACCGCAAAACCATGCTCAGTGATGATGGCTTCATCGCCCGGAGCCAGATAGGTCTGGCAGATGAGGCCGAGCAATTCATCCGAGCCATTGCCGCAAATGATATTGCCGATGTTAAGCCCCTGCGATTCAGCGATTGCCTCGCGCAATGCCTGGGCCTGACCATCCGGATAGATCGCGAGCGTATCGGCCAGGTGTCGATAGGCTTCGATCGCATGAGGGCTGGGGCCGATTGGGGTCTCATTGGAAGAGAGCTTATAGACCTTTGCAACGCCTTCTACGTGTTCCTTGCCTGGTACATAGGCTGCGATATCGAGCAGGCCGGTCTTAGGCTGGGGACGGGAAAGGTCTTGCGTATTGGTCATGATTTTGGCTCCGCCAAAAGGACTGATGTTAAGGTTGCGTAGCGGGCATAAACCTCTGCCGCGTTCAAGTCGAGAAAAACCTTACTGTGAAAGGCTGCAGCGCTATTTTTTGGTTTCTTTCGATGCGGTTTTTCTCAAACCGCTGACCGGCGTTCCTTGCGGCGCCAGAACAGGCACGAAGACACGGCGAGACGAGCGTTGTGCGACAGGCAGGCCTTGATAAAGGCGTTTCTGCGCTTCGACGACCAGAACACCGGAAAAAAGCGGCCAGAGCTTGCGGCCAATACCTTCAATGGCCATGCATGGACGCATCATCCATCGGCGTTTCACGGGTGGGAAATGCAGCGCATTGCTGATTGTGTTGACGCTGAAATTGGCTTCGCGCAGCAGGGCGGTCAACTGTGTGCGGCTATAAGGGCGACCACTGCCGAATGGTGTGCGGTCGAGACGTGCCCATACGCCGCGCCGGTTCGGCACCACGATGACGAGCCGTCCGTTGGGGGCTAGTACACGCCACATTTCTTTCAGCGTTTCCGAAGCGTTTTCGGCATATTCCAGTGCATGAACCATCAGCACCCGGTCGATGGAAGAATCAGGCAAAGGCAGTTCTTCGTCGAAGACGAGTGCGGTGCTTGATTTGCCCGATGAAGGCCATGCAACGGCACCTTGTCCGGCAGGCATAAAAGCAAAACTTCGCTCGGTATCTGCACTGAAGCGGTCGAGATAGGGGAGGCTATAGCCAAGCCCCACCAGGCGCTCGCCTGGTACACGCGCCCAAAGACCCGAAAGCGCCATGCGAATGGATCGCTCTGCGAGATGGCCAAGGGTGGTTTCGTAAAAGGAACGCAGTTCGATAATGTCCGGATGCATGGCAGGCACGCTATATCAAATCAATGAAATGGCAAATGATTATGCTTCGTCCAATTGTTCGCGAAGTCGCGCAATGCAAAAGGGTGCATTTTTCTGAAAGCATGATATAGAGCGTGCCTTTCAAAGCTTAGTTACGCTTATAAATCAGGAGACGCAGCAGATGCCTCAGGTCGGCGGCAAAACCATTGACGTGCTTTTCAGCCCGGAGGAAATCGCTGCGCGTAATCTCGCGCTGGCAAAAGAGATTGCCGGACGCGATTTTCATAATCTGTTGACGATATCTATCCTCAAAGGCTCGTTCATTTTCGCAGCCGATCTTATTCGTGCAATGCATGATGCAGGTGTTGAGCCGGATGTCGAATTCATTACCGTTTCCAGCTATGGCAAGGGTACGACCAGTACGGAAGTTCGTCTGCTGCGCGATATCGACAGCGATGTAAAAGACCGCGACGTTCTTCTGATCGATGACATTCTCGAATCAGGCAAGACGCTCAAATTTGTGCGTGAGCTGATGATTGAGCGTGGAGCGCGCAGCGTCAGCATTGCTGTGCTTCTCGACAAGAGCGTGCGTCGCAAGGTTGATCTGGATGCAGATTTCGTCGCTTTCGAATGCCCTGACTATTTCGTCGTCGGTTACGGCATGGATGTCGGCCATTCGTTCCGGCAGTTGCCTTTTGTGGGCCATGTAAAAGAGTAGAAACTGGTTTTTAGCGGCTGTTTGTATCAATCGAACTGCAACAGCCGCTGGAGATATTCCTTCTCCATCTGCGGGGTCAGCGCATCGCCAAGCTTACGGCGGATTTCATCGAGAATCTCGCGGGCGCGCTGAATATCGATCTCTCCCGGTATCTTGACACCATCGCCGTCAGACGGACCGTTGTTGCCTTGCTGGCGACCGAGCGGATCACGGCCATTTTGACCATTTCGTCCACTCTGACCCTGACCATCCTGTCCCATGGCCTGCTGCATCTTCTGCATCATATCGCGGCCACCGCGGCGAAGGGCTTCCAAAGCACTGCCTTGCTGATCGCCTGCTTCCGAGCCTTCATTGCGACCAAGTGCATCGGCTGCATTGCCCATTGATTTTCCGGCGTCGGAGAAATCCTGATTGGGATCAATGCCCATTCCCTTGAGGTCTTCATTGAACTTCTTCAGTTCGTCTTGAAGCGCTTGCTGCTGCTGTTGCAGCTTGCGCATGGCTTCCGCCAGATCTGATGGCGTATCGCCGGACTGGCCACCCTGACCTTGCCCCTGTTGCGATTCGCCTTGTCCCATAGGGCCGTTATCGCCTGGAAGCCGGTCGTCTCCATATTCGCCTTCGCCGCTGCCATATTGCTGTTGCTGCATCTGCTGATCGAGTTTGAAGGTCTCGTTCATCATCTGTTGCTGGCGGCGCATCAGATCGCCCAGCTTGTTCATCTGCTGCTGCATCTGATTGGCCTGGCCCTGACCTTGTCCCTGCTGGCCGGGCTGCGCCTGTTGCCCCATCTGCAGATTGTTCATCAGGTCTTGTAGCTGCGACAAAAGCTGTTCAGCCTGATCACGCGAACCCTGACGAGCCAGATTTTCAATCTGGTCCATCATGCGCTGCAAATCCTTGTCGGTCAGCATGCGTGCATTCGGGTCCATCCGCTGATTACGGGCATTCGGGTTCTGCTGCTGACGCTGGGCGAATTCACGCAGGAACTGCTGCATCGCTTCGCGCAATTCCGCTGTCAGCTTTTCGATTTCTTCCTGAGAAGCACCATTCTGCAAGGCGTTACGCAGGGCTTCTTGCGCCTGACGCAAACGCCGTTCTGCTGCGGACAGATTGCCGTCTTCAATGCCGAGCGCTACCTGCCACATATAATCGGCAGTATCTCGCAAGGAGTCGTCGCTAGTCGCGAGTTTAAGCCGCGTACGGATCGTCACAAGACCCAGATAATGGGCGTTGTTCTTAATCGTTTCCTCTGGCCGCAACATCAATGCAGACAGCATGTCGCGCACATGGTCGCGTTGCGTGGCGTCAAGCGCCAGAATACGGCGCTGCTCGGCAACAGCCTTGGCCAGTGGATTGGAGAACGGGCGTTCGGGCAGAGTGATGATCTTTGTTTCGCTGCGTCCGAACTTACCTGCTGCGTCTGTTGCAACAAGTGTCAGCGCCACTTTCTGACCGGCCCAAGGATGCTGGGTCAGATCTTTCGACGTCGTTGCCTCTTTCGATCCACGGCGGGGAAGGGCAAGCGGTAATTCAGGCGCATCATAAAGAGGAGCGGTTTCCTCTTCCTCATGATCAATATCAAGCGGTACGACTTCACCATAGGCCTTGGTGGCACCGTAATCGTCGCTGATCTCATAGCTAAGCTGCAAAGTGCCATTGAGGGCGCGGCCCGGCTCTTTGGTGAAGCGGATTGTCGGCGCATTGTCTGGTGTGACAGCAAATGTCCAGCTGAGATCATTGCCTGAAAGGTTCAGGGTTTCGTCCTGCTGAAGATCGTAGCGGAAGTTGCGGCTGCCATCGACATTGGTCTGCTGTTCAGCCGTTGCATCTTCGCCTTCTTTGGGCGCGATAGGCTGTACTTCACGACGATGTCCGGTCGCATCGGTTGCTGTCAATCTTTCAGAACTGCCGCCGATTACGCGAATATTGACGATGCTGCCCTGCGGTACGGTTATAGGCTTTTCGACATTGCCTTCACCAGCATTGGTGCTGAGAAATACCGGCGCGCGGCCCGTATATTGTGGTGGCGTTACCCAGGCATCGACGCGGGCAACAACGGCGGCACTACCGGCGCGGATATGAAAAGCATCGGCGATGCGCCCGCTGTTCGGGCTAAGGCTATAGGCGGAAGCAGTCACGAACAGCAGAGCCACGATTGCACGCAATGCAAAAGGGTCACGTTCAGGAATGTGTGGACGCGGTACACCTGACTGGAGGTTTTTCAGGCGCTCGGCCATGCGGCGCTTGTGTTCCTGCCAGAGAGCGACTGCAAAAGGATCATTACTGCCGGTCGCCATTTGTCCGGTTTGCACGGCTAATGGTTCATGGATCAGGCCGTTTACATCTTCAATACGTGCGGTGATGGCATCTTCATCAGGCAGGCGGAAACGGAACGGCAGATAAAGCGCGACAAGTGCCGCCAAAGCAAAAAGGCCAAGCACACCCAGATGCAGCCAGCGCGGCATCAGCGCAAAAAGCCCAAGCCAGCTTAAGCTTGCAAAAAGCGCAGCCAATAGAATCAGCGGCAGCACGAGAGGCCAGAGTCGCTCAAAACCAATCGTCAGAAAGCTCTGCAGGTGAAGGCGGCGCAGGGCTGCACCTTCGCCGGAAAACAGGCGGAAAAACGCATCGCGCTTGCGGTTCGGCAAGTCTTTGCTGTCTTTTCTCTGTTGTGTCATCGGGTCTTTCTGATGCGTGTAACGCCTATGGTTGTTTCATAGAATAACACGCATCATGGCAAAGGCGAGGCGTAAAGCTCGCCACGCTTTACTGGTTTGTTTTTACGCATGTCTTTTACCCAAAACCGGTTCCCACTTTTGGGAGACATGCGTTCACCCTAATTTATAGCCAGTCCGGTACAGAATCGAGTGCCAGAAGCTCTTCATAGGTCCGGCGTGGACGAATGACGTGATAGCGATCACCATCCACCAGCACTTCGGGGATCAAGAGACGGCTGTTGTAGGTGCTCGACAGAACTGCGCCATAGGCGCCCGTCGTACAGACAGCGATCAGATCTCCCGGAGCAGGCTTTGCTACTTCACGGTCAAGGCCGAGATAGTCGCCGGTTTCACAAACAGGGCCGACAAAATCGGCGCGAATGCGTGGGGCATTATCTTTGGTTTCCAAAACTGGCTTGATGTCGTGGAAAGCTTCGTAAAGGGTCGGACGGATGAGATCGTTCATCGCCGCATCAACGATGATGAAGTTCTTGGCGTCGCCTTCCTTTACGAAAATAACTTCCGTTACTAGAAGACCGGCATTGCCGACGATCAGCCGACCCGGCTCAAACACGGTTTTGAGGCCAAGCGGCTTGATATGCTTTGCGACAATTTCCGCATAAGCAACCGGCAGCGGCGGTGGGTTGTTATCGGTACGATAAGGAATGCCTAAGCCTCCGCCAACATCGACGTGGCGGATATTGTGGCCGTCAGCCCGCAATTCCTCAACCAGCTGCGCCATCAGTGCAAACGCATTGTCGAAAGGCTCGAGATCAATGATCTGGCTACCGATATGCATATCAATGCCGACAACATCGATACCGGGCAGGCTTGCTGCACGCGCATAGGCCTGCCGGGCTTTTACGCGTGGAATGCCGAACTTGTTTTCGGACTTCCCGGTTGAAATCTTGGCATGGGTCTTGGCATCGACATCCGGATTGATGCGCAAGGATACAGATGCAACCTTGCCCGCCTTGACTGCGCGGGAGGAAAGAATTTCCAGCTCCGGTTCGGATTCGACGTTGAAGCAGTAGATGCCTGCTTCCAGCGCAAAATCCATTTCATGCGGGGTTTTGCCAACGCCGGAAAACACGATCTTGTTGGCCGGAATACCTGCAGCTAAAGCACGGCGGATTTCGCCTTCCGAAACCGTGTCAGCGCCTGCGCCGAGCTTGGCGAGAGTCTTGAGAACAGCCAGGTTCGAATTAGCCTTCAACGCGTAAGTTACCAGCGTTTCCATATCCGCAAAGGCTTCGCTGAAGACGCGGAAATGGCGCTCGATCGTGGCGCGTGAATAGACGTAAAAAGGCGTGCCGACTTCTTTTGCGATTTCGGGCAGGCTTACATTTTCGGCGTGGAGAACGCCGTCGCGATATTCAAAATGATTCACGGGAAACAGTCCCTGCTTGATAAGCTATTACAGAATCTTGTCGAGGATGAAGGGCTTGTCTTCCTTCGGTTTCTCGACCGTGCGACCCTGTTCATTGGTGATGAGCTGTGCTGGCGGTGGCTCAAGCGGGCCTTTTCGTCCGCAAGCGGCAAGAGTGGCTGCAAGAGCGGCGATCAGAAGCACGGAGGAAATGGCGGAGCGGCCTGTCATCAGCTTTGGTTCCCGGAATTTGTCCTATGGGTCAGGTCTAACCCAAAATATCTGAAAGTGAAATCACTCCTTCAAGAGCGATCTCACTAACATGCTCAGCTTACGCCTTTGTAATGCGCTTTTTCCAATAACGGATCTGGCGGCGCACTTCCTGTGGCGCTGTTCCGCCAAAGGACTGACGGCTCTTGACCGACTTCTCAACCGTCAGATAGCCGAAGATCGCATCGGTAATACCCGGATTGATTGACTGAAGGTCTTCCAGCGAAAGCCTGGAAAGATCGACCTTTTTGCTTTCGGCCAGAGCCACGGCGCGGCCCGTCACATGGTGGGCGTCACGGAAAGGAAGGCCAAGCTCACGCACCAGCCAGTCAGCCAGATCGGTTGCGGTCGAATAACCCGAACCTGCAGCCTTCTTCATGCTTGCAACATTGATGGTCAGGTCACGTACCATGCCGGACATGGCGGCAATTGCGAGTTCCAGGTTCTCGGCAGCGTCGAAAACCTGTTCCTTGTCTTCCTGCATATCCTTGGAATAGGCGAGCGGAAGCCCCTTCATGATGGTGAGAAGTGCAACAAGCGAACCGTTGATACGGCCGGTCTTGGCGCGGACCAGTTCGGCAGCGTCCGGGTTCTTCTTCTGCGGCATGATCGACGAGCCGGTCGAGAAAGCGTCGGACAGGCGAACGAAATTGAACTGCGGCGTCGACCAGATGACGATTTCTTCGGCAAGGCGTGACAGATGACCCGCGCAGATGGCTGCGAGCGATAGGAATTCCAGCGCGTAGTCACGGTCGGAAACGCTGTCGAGTGAATTGCGGGTTGGTTCACGGAAACCGAGCGCTGTCGCAGTCATGTGACGATCAATCGGGAAGCCGGTTCCAGCAAGCGCTGCCGCACCCAAAGGCGATTCGTCCATGCGTTCAATCGCATCGCGCACGCGCGACAGGTCGCGGCCAAACATTTCGACATAGGCCATGCAATGATGACCAAAGGTGACAGGCTGCGCGGTCTGTAGATGCGTGAAGCCCGGCATGACGGTGGCGGCATGTTCTTCTGCGCGCTCAAGGAAAGCCTCGATCAAGCCTTTAAGAGCCACGGCAGTCTTCTGCATTTCCTGCTTGACCCAAAGGCGGAAATCAACAGCCACCTGATCATTGCGCGAACGGGCCGTGTGCAGACGTCCTGCAGAGGCGCCAATCAGATCGGCGAGGCGCGCTTCGATATTCATGTGAATGTCTTCAAGCTTGCGCGAGAAGGTGAATTTGCCGTCCTCGATTTCCTTGAGGATGGTTTTCAGGCCGTCTTCGATCTTTTTGTGATCGTCTGCCGCAATGATGCCAGTCTTTGCAAGCATGGCAGCATGGGCGAGCGAGCCCTGAATATCCTGCGCATAGAGCTTGCGGTCGAAGCCGATGGACGCGTTGATCTCTTCCATGATCGCATCGGGCCCTGAGGCAAAACGGCCGCCCCACATCTGATTGCTTGATTTTTGTTCGCTCATGCTCGTATGCCTCGGATGCAAGACTGCCGCACCGGCTCAAAATCGGAATCGATTTTGGAAAGCACGATGCGTAGATTAAACAAGTGAGAGCGTCCTTTGTGCATCCAATTGGATGCACGGCGCTCTAACGGAAAGTGACGCGCTATGGCTGAAGACAACGTTAAGGCAAAGTCAGGCAATCGGAAGATTGTCCTTCTTGCTGCACTTGCCGGTGTCGTCGCCGGTATAGGCGCGGTATACGTGATGGAACGGCCTTCTGGCAATGCACCCACTAGCAATGTTTCTGCGCAAAGTGATGAAGCTTCTGCACAATGTGCGCTAAAGGCCGATAGTCTCAAGAGCCTTGATGCTGCGGCAACCGGAAGCGTTGCTGCCATGCGGGCTGCTGAAAAGCCGATTTCTGTTGCCCATATCGCTTTCACTGGACCTGACGGCAAGCAGCTGACGCTGGGCGATTATAAGGGCAAGACGCTTCTCGTGAACCTCTGGGCGACCTGGTGTGCGCCGTGCCGCGAAGAGATGCCCGAGCTTGATAATCTTCAGGCTGAAAAGGGCGGAAGCGATTTTGATGTCGTCGCGATCAATATCGATACGGGATCGGACGAGAAGCCTAAAAAGTTTCTCGAAGAGATCGGCATCAAGAGCCTGAGCCTCAACCGGGATGCCACCATGTCGAGCTTCAATGAATTAAAGCGCAAGAATCTGGCTTTCGGCCTGCCTGTGACATTGCTGGTCGACAAGGAAGGTTGCCAGATTGCGTCAATGAACGGCCCGGCTCCATGGGATAGTCCGGATGCGATCAAGCTGATTGAAGCTGCGCAAAAACTTTAGATAGACAATTATACCGTTCGGTGGCTTCCTCTTCTTGAGAGAGGAAGTTATCCATGAGCATTGAAGTCTGGCTGGCATTTTCTGCCGCATCCATTGTGCTTCTGATTATTCCGGGACCAACGGTTTTGCTGGTGGTATCCTATGCGCTCGGGCAGGGCTGGAAAGCTGCTCTCCCCATGGCAATTGGCGTGGCACTTGGTGATTTCACCGCCATGACGCTTTCCATGCTGGGTGTCGGTGCGCTTCTCGCCGCGTCAGCGACGGTATTCACTGCGGTTAAGTGGGTTGGTGCTGCCTATCTCATCTGGTTGGGTATCAAGTTGTTTCGTGCCGGTGGCACAATGGACGCCAAGGCGCGGCACGATGAGGTTAAGCCAGTGCGGATGCTGCTTCATGCTTGGCTGGTGACAGCGCTAAACCCCAAAAGCATTACGTTTTTCGTCGCTTTCCTGCCGCAGTTCTTGAGCCCGCATCGTGATTTCATGACGCAGATGCTGGTCTTTGAAACCACGTTCCTTGTGCTGGCATTTCTCAATGCCTTTGCTTATGCGCTGATTGCTACGCGCGCCCGTCGCTTCTTTGCCAATGAGCGCGCCCTTCGCATCTTCAATCGGGCAGGCGGAACGATGTTGATCGGTGCGGGTATTGCGACAGCCTCGATCCGATCAAGCTGATTTAAAGCCGGAGCGTTTCAACTGGACGATCGCCAGTTCGAGGGCGGACAGAAATGCTGAGCGGTCTTTTGGCGAAAATGGCGCTGGTCCTCGCGTTGTTTCGCCTGCCGAACGCAGCGAATCCATCAGATTGCGCGTTGCGAGTGTGTTGCCGATCGTGCTGGGCGTGTGAACTTTGCCATTGGGTGCGATAACCGATGCGCCCACTTCAATTGAGCGGCTTGCCAGCGGTATATCCGCGGTGATGACGACAATGCCGGGGCGGGAATTTTCAGCGATCCAATCGTCAGCCGCATCAAGCTTGTCGGACACAATGACACGTTCGACGCGTTCTGCATCGCACGGGATGGCAATATAGCTGTTGGCCACGAGCACAACGGCCAAGCCGTGACGTTCAGCAACGCGGTAGACTTCCGCCTTTACCGGGCAAGCGTCGGCATCAACAAAAATGCGGATTGTGTCGTTCTGAATGTCCATGCCGTTTCATAGGCAGAAGCGAGGCATTTGGCAAATTGATCGCAGCAATCAGATTTATGCGATAGCGCAATTCTCAGAACCGGATTAGAGCAGGCGCCAAAGAAAAGAGTTTCTGATCATGGCTACCCGCTTTTTCCCCCTCATGTTTGTTCTGCTCTGGGCCACCGGCTTCATCGGGGCTGGGCTTTCTATGCCCTATGCAGAACCATTCAGCTTTATGGCGGTGCGGTTCTCCATTGCAGCTCTCATTATGATCATTTGGGCTTTGGCCAGCCATAGTGTCTGGCCGAGGGGCAAAGTGCTGATGCATGCAGCCATCGCAGGCTGCCTGATCCATGGTGTTTATCTCTCTGCACTTTTCTGGGCCGTGCATCATGGCCTACCAGCAGGCATGTCGGGGCTTGTCGCCGGTCTTCAGCCAATGTTGACCACTCTAATTGCAGCGCTTCTTTTAGGCGAGCGGGCCAGCGGCCGGCAATGGCTGGGGCTGCTTATCGGCTTTCTTGGTGTTGCTATGGTGGTGTGGCCGAAATTTTCAGGCCATAGCGGTGTCGATCCGCAAAGCCTGGCAGCAGCACTTGTGGCGGTTCTTGCGATCAGCACGGGTACGGTGTGGCAGAAGCGTTTTGGTACCGCAGCGGATCTTAAAACCGGGACGGCGGTGCAATATATCGCAGCAGCCGCGCTTACCGCTATCTGTGCTTTCACTTTTGAAACCCGCGTTATGATCTGGTCGCCTCAGCTCATCTTTGCGCTGGTCTGGCTGACACTGGCGATTTCCATCGGTGCTATTCTGGCACTGCTGGTGATGATCCGCGAAGGAGCGATGTCGAAAGTTGCATCGCTTTTCTATCTGGTGCCCGGGACGGCTGCGATCATGGCCTATCTGATTTTCGGTGAAACGCTTGGCCCGATTCAGATCGCGGGCATGGTTGTGACAACGCTCGGTGTCGCACTCACAACCCTCCGCAAATAGCTATTCTATATTGAGTTCGGGCTGCTGCTCGCGCTTGCGGAAGTTCATGATCGCCGCGTTGATTTCCGCTCCGATGATGAAGATTGCCGAAAGCATATAGAGAAATACGATTGCCACCATGATCGAAGCAAGGCCTGCATAGGTGGTGACGTAATTCGCAAAAGTTTCGAGATATTTTGCAAAGGCTGTTGCAGCGGCCAGCCACGCAACCAGCGTGATGCCGATGCCGGGGAGAATGTCGCTCAAGCGCCGTTTTCCTGCAGGCAGCCAGATATGCACGATGAAAAGCGCAAGCACCAGAACGATCACTGCAATCGTATAGCGCCAGATGGCGATTGTACCTGTAAATGGTGCGATGTCTGGAAACCATTGCTCAGCCAAACGCACGGCAAGCGGTGCAAGAACCAGCAGAAAGCTGATTGCCATCAGGCTGATTGTGCCAATAAGCACGAAGCCCAAGCTTTGAAGACGGCAGAAAATGATCGAACGCTGGTCGATCACGCGATAGGCGCGGTTAAGCGACATGCGCAGTGCTTCCACACCATTGGAGGCAAAATAGGCAGCAGCGATCACACTCAACGTCAGGAGTCCGCTACGCTGAACGGTCAGAACGTTCATCACTTCGTTGGCGATGGGGCCTGCAATATTCGACGGCCACATATCGAAAATGACATGCACCGCATTATTGGCAAATTCCTTGGTGCCGAGAAAGCTGGCGAGTGACGTTGCAAAGATCAGAAACGGGAACAGCGCCATCAGCCCGGACAGAGCAATGTGCGAGGCAAATGCCCAGCCATCGTCGCTACTGAAATGCCCATAAACATCGAAGGTGATCTGACGGAGAAAACGCCTTACTTTTCGCATCCGCAGATTTGTCCCTCTCAGTTCAGTTATTTGAATTCAAGGCCTTAAATCTAGTATCGAATTCGGAAATGCAAGGGGTGGGCTGTTTTAAACCTTTTGCGAATCAAGCACTCTGGCCAAAATCCTGCCTTAGGAAACAAGCCATGGTCTCACAAAATGCAAAGCGCAGCATCCTGATAACGGGGTGTTCTTCCGGCATCGGGGCCTATTGCGCGAGCGCCTTGCATCAGGATGGCTGGCGTGTGTTTGCCACCGCGCGGAAAGATGAGGATATCGCAGCACTCAAAGCCAAAGGCATTGAGGCTTTCTATCTCGATTATACTGAACCGCAGTCGATCGAAGCGCTGGTCGACGAAGTCTTGCGTGCAACGGATGGCAGGCTGGACGCGCTTTTCAACAATGGCGCCTATGCACAGCCCGGCGCCATTGAGGATCTTCCTGTTGAAGCACTGCGTGCGCAGTTCGAGGCCAACTTCTTCGGCTGGCATGATCTGACACGCCGCATCATTCCGGTAATGCGTGCGCAGGGGCAGGGTCGGATTGTGCATTGTTCATCAATCCTCGGGCTTGTGCCGATGAAATGGCGCGGTGCATATGTTGCCTCGAAATTCGCGCTGGAAGGGCTGATGATGGCTCAACGCATGGAGCTGGAAGGCTCCGGCATTGAGGTGTCCATGATAGAGCCGGGACCGATTGCCTCGCAGTTCACCTATAATGCGGCCATGCATGCGCGCGCCAATATCGATCTCGAGCATTCCGTTCATCGCGAGTTATATCAGCGACAGATGGCAAAGCTTGAAAGCGGTGGTACAAAATCAAAAAACAAGCTTGGCCCCGAAGCGGTTTACGCGGTACTTGTGCATGCATTGGAGGCGCCTAAGCCGCGTCCGCATTATGCGGTTACGCGACCGGCTAAACTGGGTATTCTTGCACGACGCCTAATGCCGTCACGCTGGCTTTACCGAATGCTGTCCGACCAGTCTTGAATTAAAAAAGTATGGCGGATTATGGGAGAGAACTAAATGGACTTTCTGTTCAAAGCTGCGGCCATGGTGGCCATGTTCGCCGTGGCGATTGTGCTGATTATTGGCCTGCGCAATATGATGCGCGGTGGTGATGGCAACTTCTCCAACAAGATGATGCAGCTGCGTGTCTTTCTGCAGTTTATCGCTGTGGTTCTGATCGTGGCTGCCATTTATTTTGCGCGCCAGAAGAGTGGACAGTAACCATGGTCAAGCTCAACAAGATTTATACTCGTACGGGTGATGATGGAACCACTGGCCTGACCTCGGGTCCGCGCAGGCTGAAATCTGATTTGCGTGTGGAAGCTTACGGTACGGTCGACGAAACCAATGCCTGTATTGGTCTGGTTCGACTGCATACGGAAGCTGCTGATTATATGCATATCGATGTTATGCTCATGCGCATCCAGAATGATCTGTTCGATCTTGGTGCTGATCTTTCAACACCCGATGACGGTGAACCGCTTTCCTATGAGCCGCTGCGTATTGTTGCCTCGCAGGTTACACGGCTTGAATCCGACATTGACTATCTGAACGCGGATATTCCGCCGCTGCGGTCGTTCATTCTGCCAGGTGGTTCGGCCGCTTCTGCGGCGCTGCATCTGGCACGCACCGTATCGCGTCGTGCGGAACGGTTGATGGTACAGCTTGCAAAGACTGAAGGCGAAGTGGTTTCAAAGGAAGCGCTGCAATATATCAACCGCCTCTCCGATTTCCTGTTTGTCGCTGCCCGCGCCGTCAATGATAACGGCGCGAGCGATGTTCTTTGGGTGCCGGGCCAAAATAGATAGGCATTGCCGTGATGCCGGTCTGCAAATGGCGTTCTGGTTGCGCTTCGGTGCTCACTTACTTCAAGTAAGCTCCGCTCCGATGCTCAACAGATCACCATTTTCGCCACGGCCTGACGACAATGCGTATCGCTGATGGTTTCAGACACCACGCTTATTGCCCCAGATCAGCACATGAAGCTGGGGCAGAACGTGGGCCTCAAACCAGCGATCTGCCATCACCTTGTCGATCAGCCATTCCATGCGGCTCATGATGCCGTCCATGTCAATGCGGGCATCGTCATCTTCGGGCGGTGGCGGTGTGTGATTGCCGGGCTGCAGGTAGACGGCCAAATGCGGATGACGTGCTGACGCTGCCTTTGCAAAGGCATAATCCGCATCATCGAAGACCACGAATTTCAGCACTGTCTTTGGTGCCGGTCCCGCAGCATCAATGGATGCAGCGAGTGCGTTCCAGTCCGTATCCATGCCGCTTGAGGGCGGTTTTGGGCTCAGAACAAGCGTATCGAGCCTGGAAAACCAGTCCTTTGCCACCGATCCCTGTGTTTCCAGTGCAAAGCGATAACCTTGCGTGTGACCATGATCGATCAGTGGTCCCAAAGGCTGAATAGCTGGATTTCCGCCAGAAAGTGACACTGTTATTGGCTTTTTTCCAGAAAGTATCGTCACTTCATGCCAGATGGCATCAACGCTCATCGGTTTCCAGTCATGGCGAAAGCGGCTTTCAACAGCATGGAGACTGTCACACCATGCGCAGCGGTAGTCGCAGCCGCCCGTGCGCACGAAAACAGTCGGCTCGCCGCTCAACACGCCTTCGCCTTGAATGGTAGGACCGAAAATCTCGCTGATGCGGATTTCGGAGCTTGTTTTCATGACCGGCTCGCGGGGCGATACTCCGCCCATGTCTTTGGCGTTTCGCTGACCCTTACCGCTGTGACTTCCTGCCAGCGTGCCTGGCACCACTCATAAAGATGGCGCGCCAAAAACTCTGCCGTCACGCAATTATGCCCGAGCACATCATTGAGATGGCGGTGATCGAGCTCATCATCGATATAGCGCTTGAGTGGCGCCAGCTCGTGATAATCACGCACGAAGCCATGCTCATTGAGATCGGCTGAAGACAGTTCAACTTCAACGATGTAGTTGTGCCCGTGCAGCCGCGCACATTGATGATCGGCGGGTAATTCTGTCAGCTGATGAGAAGCTGAGAAATGGAATTCCTTGGTGATACGAAACATCAGGCGCTCCTTTTCTCGATTGCGG